>NZ_CP032869.1:4040799-4351629 GCF_003576455.2 Mucilaginibacter celer | reverse complement strand
TGGCGTAGTAGCGGCCAATAGCCGAAGCGATTTTAGCGTTTGTGCCTGCAATGTGCTCTTCCAGGTCGGTAATAAAACCTAAGCCCGATTTAGGGTCGGTATCGCGGCCATCTAAAAACGCATGAATGTATACGTTTGGTACTTCAAGCTGTTTAGCGGCATCGCAAAGGCCTTTTACATGCCTGATGTGCGAGTGAACGCCGCCATCAGAAACGAGGCCGATAAAGTGAACGTTTTTATTGTTTTGTTTAGCGTATTCAAAGGCATCTTTCAAAACGGGGATAGTTGGCAGTTCATTGTCATCAACCGCTTTATGGATGCGGCCCAGTTCCTGGTAAACCACGCGGCCTGCGCCAAGGTTCATGTGCCCTACTTCCGAGTTGCCCATCTGGCCGGCTGGTAAACCTACCGCTGTGCCCGAAGCTTCGAGTTTTGAATTTGGATATTGCCGGATCAGGCTGTCGAAGAACGGTGTTTTTGCAGCAATGATAGCGTTTGATTGATCGTTGCGGCCGTAACCCCAGCCATCAAGAATGATTAATGCGAGTTTCTTTTTGTTTTCCACAATGCAAATATAACCGCATGGCAATACTTTAGGTATAATTTTTTTATTTATAGATGCTTACAAAATAAGCGTTAAGTATTGACGTTTTGTGTTTAATATAATTTTGAGAAATCTTTAAAAAACCAATTTAAACATCGTGGCTCTTTGTAACTTTATCGCCAGTTAGTACGTTATCACATTATGAAACTATCATACCTGCCATCGGTTATTCTATTATTACTGCTTCCGCTTGCTTCAATGGCCGACGGAATTGATAACGTGGCCAATTTGCTTAAAGCCGGCAATACCAAAGAACTATCCAAACTTTTTGCACCCAGTATTGAAATTACCATTATGGATAGTGAAAATACCTACTCGCAAACACAAGCGGCCGTTATCCTCGATAAATTCCTGGCAAAAAATAAACCCAAAAGCATCAAATCCTTACATAAAGTAAACTCTGGAGGGAACTACCATTTCGGCGTGTATCTTTTAAATACCGATACCGGCGAATTCAGGGTTGCCATCACCCTTAAAGATAACAGTGTGGTTGAGCTGAAGATTGAGGATGAGAAGGTAAAGTAAGTTTTTGATAGTTCATGGTTCATGGATCATAGTTCATAGCCGAAAGTTTATAGATCATAGTTGATGGTTCATAGATCGTGGCCGGAAGGTCATGGATCATAGTCCGGGATGTATCGTTTGGAGTTGGCTTTAAAGCCTCTATTTCGGCTATGAACTATTAACCATGATCCATGATCCACAATCACCATCTATGAACTCAAAAATTGTTACTTTTACCCCAAAATAGTAACACACTTGGATAAGCAACTTATACACCAATTTATAAAGGATACTTTGGCAGAGGATGTAGGCGATGGCGACCATACCTCCCTCTCAACCATACCCGCCGAGGCTACCGGCAAAGCAAAACTTTTAGTTAAAGATGATGGCATACTGGCCGGTGTTGAACTGGCTGCCGAAATATTTTACATCGTTGATCCTAACCTGAAGCTAACCGTTTTTATAAACGACGGTGCCGCCGTAAAATATGGCGATGTAGCTTTTGAGGTAGAAGGCAGTTCGCGCAATATATTAACTGCCGAGCGTTTGGTACTGAATTGTATGCAGCGCATGTCGGGAATTGCTACAAAAACCCGGCAGATAGTTGATTTGTTAAAAGATACCGATACCAAAGTTTTAGATACCCGCAAAACTACTCCGGGCCTCCGTTATCTCGAAAAATGGGCGGTGCGTATAGGCGGCGGCGTTAACCATAGGTTCGGTTTGTATGATATGATCCTGATTAAGGATAACCACGTTGATTATGCCGGCGGCATAAGGCAGGCTATTGAAAACGCCAATCAATATCTTAAAGGAAGCAACAAAGAGTTAGCAATCGAGATAGAAGTACGTAATATTGATGAGCTGGAGCAGGTTATGCAAACCGGCAATGTTAACCGCATTTTGCTGGATAATTTTAAGTTTGATGATTTGCGCGAGGCTGTTAAAATAGTTAACGGCCGCTATATCACCGAAGCATCGGGCGGTATCACTATCGATAACATCCGTGAATATGCCGAATGCGGGGTAGACTACATTTCAGTTGGCGCTTTAACCCACTCGGTTAAAAGCCTCGACCTTAGCCTGAAAGCCGTAAAATAACACGGTTAAAAAAATCAAATAACAATTAATTACACAAAGTTTAGTAGTAAAAGCGCTATGATTAAAGCGCTTTTACCGCTTCAATTTTGTAATATTGCAGGAGAATGATAACCGTTTACTCTGTTACAGCACTCATAATGGCTTATCTATGCGGCTCGATACCCACGGCTGTTTGGATAGGTATGGCTTTTTATAACGTTGATGTACGTGAATATGGGAGCGGTAATGCCGGGGCCACTAATACATTCAGGGTTTTGGGCAAACAAGCCGGGATCCCGGTAATGTTGCTCGATATTTTTAAAGGCTGGGCAGCCACTAATTTCGCTTACTTTATTGGTGCTTCTGCCACCGGCCCCATTAACTCGGTGGCCTATACCAACTATGAGCTTGCTTTGGGCATTGCTGCCGTTATGGGCCACCTGTTTCCCATTTTTGCAGGTTTTCGGGGGGGCAAAGGCGTTGCTACTTTGTTTGGAATGATTTTGGCTATACACTTTCACGCAGCCTTGTTATGCGTTGTGGTATTTATAGTGGTGTTACTGATTTCTAAATACGTTTCTCTCAGTTCAATCACGGCGGCTTTTACTTATCCTATTGGCGTTACATTTGTTTTCCCAACGCCGATACGGGCTATAGTGATTTACGGCATGTGTATTTGCGTATTGGTACTGGTAACCCACCAAAAAAATATCGAGCGACTGATAAGGGGCAAAGAATCGAAAGTTAATTTTTTTAAGAAAAAAACCACAACTGCCTGATCTACTATGAAAAAATTTAAACCTGCACTGGTTGTGATCGCCGTCATGACCATTTTGTCCTGCTCAACCGTGCCGTTAACCGGTCGTAAACAATTAAGCCTTGTTGGCGATGCCGAAGTAAATCAATCGGCGGCGGCAAGTTACAAGCAACTATTATCCGATCCTAAAACCAAAGTTGTTGCCACTGGTACCGATGCCCAGCGTGTTAAAGTTATCGGTAACAGATTGGCTACAGCTATTCAAAAATACCTTAATGATAACGGCTACGGCAATCAGTATAATTTTGCCTGGGAGTTTAACCTCATTCAAAGCAGCGAGGTTAACGCCTGGTGTATGCCGGGTGGCAAAGTAGCCGTGTATAGCGGTTTGCTACCTGTTGCCAATACGGATGCTTACCTTGCCGTGGTTATGGGCCACGAAATCGGTCACGCAATAGCGCGTCACTCTGCCGAGCGCATTTCGCAGGAGATGCTGGTACAAGGCGGCGGACAGTTGGTTGGTGCGGCCACAAGCCAGCAATCACAAGCTACACAAACCGCTATCAGTACATTATACGGCGTTGGTTCGCAGTTAAAATTACTGGCCTATTCACGTAACCAGGAATCAGAAGCAGATCGTTTGGGCTTAACCTTTATGGCTATGGCCGGTTATGATCCGCATAATGCTATTGCTTTTTGGCAGCGTATGGCTGCCCAAAACAAAGGCGGTGCCCCGCCCGAGTTTTTGAGCACCCACCCGGCCGATGCTACCCGTATTGCCAATATCCAAAATCTCATACCCGAGGCTATGAAATATTACAAACCTTAATATAAATTTGATCCCGCCCCCACAAAGGCGGGATTGTTGTTTTATGGCTAAACGCGAGTTTTTAAAAGCACAATGGAAAAACCTGGTGATGCTTAATTATGAGGTTGATCCGGAGATATTGAAATCCCACATTCCGCCCGGAACTGTATTGGATTTGTGGGAGGGTAAAGCCCTGGTAAGCATGGTAGGTTTTATGTTTTTGGATACTGCCGTGTTGGGTATTAAATGGCCGTGGCATGTGAATTTTGAAGAGGTGAATCTTCGTTTTTACGTTCGATATTTTAACGGTAACGAATGGAAGCGCGGCGCGGTGTTTATCAGTGAGATTGTGCCTAAAAGCATGATTGTGCTCATAGCCAATAACCTGTACAAAGAACACTATAGGGCCTTACCGATGCGAAGTTCAATAACACCTGTAGAAGATGACCATACCAGATTTTTGTACGAATGGAAATTGAAAGGCCGCTGGAATAAGCTTGGAGCAACTGTAAGTAACCAGTTAAACAGTATTGAACCAGGCAGCCCGGAGGAGTTTATTTTAGAACATTACTGGGGATATAACGCCTTGAGTACTATTAAAACCATGGAATACCAGGTTGAGCACATCACATGGCAAACCGGGGCTGTGCGCGATTATGTTTTTGATGCTGATGTTGCCGCGTTGTATGGAGAGGAGTTTAAGCCTTATTTGGATAAAGAGCCGGTTTCGGCATTTTATGCTTTGGGATCGGATATTGTGGTGAGGCTGGGGGAGAAGATTGTGGTGAAGGGATAGTGAAAAATAAGCTTACGCCGCCGCTCGGCTCCAGCCCATAGCCGTTAACTTAAGGGGTTAAAGATATCATTGACAATACAGAAGCTTGCTTTTTTACCTTTCTTCGGTTCAATAAGCAGGCTTTTTATTATTGGGAAGATAAATAACTCAAGCCAGGCTTCGAACGTTATGTTATGGTTCATCACCATTCTTAACGCATATGCCCATAACCTGGCTTGTTTAAAGAACTTCCAATGAGAACAGGCATATTCTCTATTTTCTTTTTGGATAGAATCGTCGAGACATCGGAATATTTTCCAGTTGATCAATATCCAAATGAACCTTGCAAGGAGTAGGCACTCAAACCGTTCTTTTTTTACAGGCTTTATCCTGTGGAGGTTTAACAACGATTTCCAACTTTTAAAAATGAGTTCAATTTGCCATCTGAGACGATATAGTTCAATCACATCGTTTGAATTAAAGATAGCCGGATCTACATTGGTAATAAATACGCTGAACCGGCATCGCTGTTTGTATTCTTCAGAAAGTTCCCGCCCCCGGCTCTTTGCCTGTTTTTGAGCTTTTCTTATCCGTTCAGCCCAGGTCTGCTCTGCGACTGGTACTACGATCAGGCGGCATTCAAGCGCTTTTTTACCTTTGCCAAGTACAATTTCAGTTTCAAAGCATGCCTGTTTATTGGTCCGCATGCGCTCATAAAGTGAGGACCAGTCAATTACTTTGCCTGTTGCCTTATGAACAGGTTTCCATTTCGGTTGCAGTCTGTTAAGAAAAAAGGCTTTCCGCTCTGTAACTCCTCTCAAATAAGCCATTGTAACATAACCCAGGTCCCGGATATGTAGATCATCTTTAGCTATGCGGCATGCTGTTCTCTTTGAATAACTCTGATCATTTTTTGTTGCCTTGGTTAACTCCAGGTTCTCCCAATCTCCATTTTTGAGGTCAAAGGAGTATTGTATGTTCATTAGCGGATTGGTAACAGCTCCTCCATAACCCGGATAACTCTCTTTATATTCATCAGGCAGGCAGAACTTACAAGAGTCGGTAATCAGTACCCGCGCGAATGGTTGCCAGGTATCGTGATTCCGGATAGCTAATCTGGTAGCCATTTGTTCGGCTAAAACCAGCTTCATAAATTCAACACCACTTTCGTTAAACCGTTTATGCAAGCCGACTTTGCTCAATGACTTACCGCTTTGCCTAATCAGGTCATCGCAACAATCCTGAAGGCTAATCTGGTGATCAATGCTATTGAATACAAGCGTATCAATAAATGCTTCTGGCTTAAGTTTAGAACTACGACGACAAAAACCGCTTTGGCGGGCGAGTTCAGCAATTTTATCAGCCTTAATAACCGAGCAGATGGAACTATTCAGGGTATCCGAATAATCTGAAACGAATCTACTTTTATCAAAAATGAAAGGAGCTTTTCCCTTAGCAAAAAGCACTTCGTCTGAAAAAAAGTGTTATATTTATACAAGAAAAGGCGGTCTTGCCTGGAAACAAACCGCCTTTTCAATAAATATTAAAACTATACAAATATGGGAAAATCTAATTGGTTTTGCCCTACGGCGAAGCCTCGCATTATTCTCTTTTCAAATTTTCTTCGACAAAAAAATCCTTAAGTTAACGGCTATGGGCTCCAGCCGGGTGGCAACTATTAGGACGGCCTCTGGCAGCCGAAGCCCGATTTCTGGTTGAAGTTTAGCGATAGCCTAACTTCGACCAAAACTGAGTTAAGCTTTCAGCTTAACTTATTACGTTCTATTTGAGTTTTTTTGATGTGGATGTCGTGTCCCGGAAGCAGAATGCTTCCACCATTTTAGGACGAAGTTACGCTATCGCTAAACTTCGACCAGTATATAAAGGCGCTAAGCCACAAAGTTTTTTGTGGATAGTTGTATATGTATGTTGTAGATGTTTAGGCACGCAAAGAGGCTAAGTCGCAAAGTTTTTTTGTAAGTGTTTTGATATCGCATGTTGTATGCTAAGTCTTAAAGTCTTTCTTTGCGATTCCGCGGCTTTGCGTGCCTTAAATATTGAAGAGAAAGTCTTTACTTACTTCCCAAAACTTCCATCACCGCCTTGGCTTTCAACAGGCACTCTTCATACTCATTCTCGGCAATAGCATGGTAAGTAATAGCCCCTCCGGCATGAAAAGAAAGATATTGATTAAATGAATTATATAGCAATGACCTGATCACCACATTAAAATCAAAATCATTATCCGGACTGAAATATCCTATTGCGCCCGAATACACTCCGCGCTTGCTCCGCTCGTAATGCTCCATCAGCTGCATGCAGCTCACTTTAGGTGCGCCGGTCATGCTGCCCATGGGGAAAGTGTTTTTGATGGCCTGTACGTTTGATAAACCGTCCTGCAGCTCACAAACCACTGTAGAGATCATTTGATGTACCTGTTTAAAGCTGTGGATCCCGAAAAGCTCTTCGGTTTTTACCGTGCCGGGTTTGGCCGAGCGGGTGAGGTCGTTTCGTACCAGGTCAACCACCATAACGTTTTCCTGCAACTCTTTGGGGTGATTGCGGAGGGTTTGTTTGGCTTGTTCATCGGCGTTGACATCATCTAAACGTTTGGCAGTGCCTTTGATGGGTTGCGAGATCAGTTTGTTACCTCGTTTAGCCAAAAAGCGTTCGGGCGATGCACCGAGGATGTAATTGCCATCCCATTTAAAAAAAGAGGAGAAAGGGTTGGGCGATACCTCGTTCAATTCCATGAAAAAACTTAACGGATCGATATCGGCATCTTCTGCAAAAAATTCCTGGCAAAAATTGGTTACATAAATATCCCCGCGGCTGATATGCCCTTTAATCCGATTTGCAGTGTCAATGTATTCGTCCCTGCTGAAGCGGGGCTGTAGGGTTATTGCAGATTGTTGTTTTGCTTGTACAGGTTTCTGTGCGGTTATTTCTTTTAACACTTCTGCCGGCTCATCAGAAATGATCTCGATATCGTCCTCTTTAATAATGATTAGATGTTGGGGAACAAAGAAATAGAGATCCGGAAATTGCAATCCATCAATGTTTTCAGATGAGAGTTGCTCAACCTCATTTTTAAGATCATATCCTAAAAAGCCGGTCATCCAGCCGGGATTATCTATCCTGAATTGTTCGAGCTGATCAAAAGCATTACCCACATTGGCAACAAGTTGTGCCTTTGCGCCTGCGGCTATCAACGTGTCGAATTTAGAATACGGATCGCTGAAGCCGTTCGAGTCGAGGTAACACGTGGCATTAAATGTTGATGCCCATTGAAGCGCTTTCTGTTTAAAATCCGGCAAATCCTGTACCTGTACAATCACGGTGCAAAAATAACCAAGTAAATGAAATTTGTGATTTAATGTTTTTCGATTTGCATGGCGGTTTCGTTTCGTGGAGACACGAAACGGGGGAAGATTGGGTAAATGAAAAAGACCGGTGCTACCCGGCCTTTTATTATTATCTCGTTTTTCGTGTCTCCACGAAAAAATCTATTAGTGCAGTGTTAAAGTCTGTTTCCTGTCCGGGCCTACAGATAAATATTTTACCGGCACGCCAAGTTCAGCTTCCAGGTAATCGATGTACGATTGCAGTTTTGCAGGGATCTCAGATAGTTCGGTAATACCGGTCAAATCTTCATTCCAGCCATCAATTTCCTTGTACACCGGCTCTGGTTTTACCGAGCAGATATCATACGGCATATAATCAATTTGCTCGCCCAAATAGTTGTAGTGGGTAGCAGCATAGATCTTTTCGAAACCGCTCAATACATCAGCTTTGGTCATTACCAGTTGGGTAACGCCGTTAAGCATAATGGCGTATTTCAAAGCAGGAAGATCGATCCAACCGGTACGGCGTGGGCGACCGGTTGTAGCGCCAAACTCGTGACCCACTTTGCGCAGTTCTTCGCCGGTTTCGTTCTCCAACTCGGTAGGGAAAGGACCGCCACCAACACGGGTACAGTATGCTTTAAAAATACCGATAACCTCGCCAATTTGCTGCGGAGCGATACCTAAACCGGTACAGGCACCGGCAGCGGTAGTGTTTGATGAGGTTACAAACGGGTACGAACCAAAGTCGATATCCAACATAGCGCCTTGTGCGCCTTCGGCTAATACCTTTTTGCCATCTTTAATATAGTTGTTAACCAAATGCTCCGAATCAACTAACGGGAACTGGCGTAAAACTTCCAACGCTTCGAAAAATAAAGTTTCACGCTCCGAAAAATCAGCTACTTCACCATAAAGCTGTTGCAGCATCGATACGTGTTTATCAACCAGTTTCTGGTAGCGCTCTTTAAAATCGGGCAGGGTGATATCGCCAATGCGTAAACCATTACGGCCGGTTTTATCCATATAAGTTGGGCCGATACCTTTTAAGGTTGAACCAATTTTGCCTTCGCCCATTTTTTTCTCGTTGGCGGCGTCAAGCAATTGGTGGGTAGGTAATATCAGGTGCGCTTTTTTAGCAATTAACAGATTTTTTTTAGCCAGCAGGTCATGACCGGCGTCTTTCAATTTATCCAGTTCTTTTTTCAGGGTGATCGGGTCGATCACCACGCCATTACCGATAAGGTTGATGGTGTTTTCAAAAAATATACCTGAAGGAATGGTGTTCAAAACAAACTTTTTACCGTCAAACTCCAGCGTATGACCGGCATTCGGTCCGCCCTGGAAACGAGCAATCAGGTCGTAACCTGCGCTCAGTACGTCAACAATTTTTCCTTTTCCTTCATCGCCCCACTGGAGGCCTAATAATACGTCAACAGCCATTAATTTTTAATGTTTATAATAATCGTCAAATGCTTTTGTAATGATTTTTTTAACCTCGTTCCATGTCATATCATCTAAGGATTCTGGAGTGGGAGTATCCTCCGCATCAGTAAAATATATAATCGATCTTACGAGCGCAAAGGTATCATCATATGGGTATCTATCATGATAAAATTGAAAAAGATTTTCAATCTTGTAATATTTAAGTAGCGTAGCTATGTCCCAAAAGTCTTTTTTTACCCCTCTGCCTTTCACCGCATTAAGCTTTAAAGCTATCAAATCTTTAATGTCGGCTATAGGAACGCCATCAATGATTTGTGGTGGATGTAAAAAAGGATCTTTTACCGAAACAAAATCTACTTTAACATTCTGAATTTCGCATTGATAAATAGATTTTAGCCTGTCGTTTATTGGGAGTATGCGCCCAAAGTGATCTTGAAGTGTTTCTATCAGTATATCTTTTTCGAGGGGCTGGTCCGAAAAAAAATCAAGATCAATTGATTTTCTATGACCATATAGCAGAGATAGCGCTGTACCACCAACCAACCTGAATTGCTTTAATTCAGGTAGTGAAACTAATTTTTTTAAAAGTTCCAGTGTTGCAGGTTCAACTGTTTCTTCTCGTAACATTTAAAATCAGTAGGTTTTACCTTAAATAAGGTACAGCAAAAGTTAATGCTGATATCAGAAAGCCATGAGGCCTGTAACGCCAATTCTCCAACTTTATCAAAACCATAAAAGTCAAGAAGATTTCTAAAGTCTTGTTCTTTGCCTCTTTCAAGTACCTTTTCTACAACATAGCGCGCATGTTTTTGATAATCGATATTATTCATATCAACATCCCAAAATGCCTGCTTGCTTAAAATAGGTTTATCCATCAGGGTTTAAATTTTTCTATCACAATTACCAGCCCTTAATTTGGTGCAATTACCATAAAGGTTTAACGAGTGGTGTTTGATATCAAACTTCAAAATATCGCCCATCATACTCTGGATCTGCTGGATCCGTGGATCGCAAAACTCAACCACTTTACCGCAATCGATGCAGATAATGTGATCATGTTGTTTGTAGCCGTATGATTTTTCGAACTGGGCCATGTTTTTACCAAACTGGTGCTTGGTAACCAAATCGCACGATACCAGCAGCTCCAATGTGTTGTACACGGTAGCGCGGCTCACGCGGTATTTTTTATTTTTCATGTGGATGTATAACGACTCCACATCAAAGTGATCGGTACGGGAATATATCTCTTCAAGTATGGCAAAACGCTCGGGCGTTTTACGCAAATTTTTATTTTCGAGGTAAGCCTCAAAAATTTTCTTAACCATAGGTATGGTATCCTGCTGTGACATAATGTTATATTAACGTGGCAAAGTTATTAATTATTTATGGGAATAGAGAGGCAAGAGATCAAGAGTCAGGAATCAAGAGGTGGAGAATTAGAAATCAAGAGATCAAGAGTCAGGAATCAAGAGGTTGAGAGTTAGAAATCAAGAGTCAGGAATCAAGAAGGATAAATTTTGCCTTGCCTCTTAATTCTTGATTTCTTGCGTCTGTCCTGCCTCCATCTTGTCTCTTGAATCTTGACTTCTTGCTTCTATCTCCTAAGATGCTTTCTCAATCGCCGAATCAAAACGGTTAACTGCGGTTACGCCTTTTACCTGTTTCAGGTTTCTGATCAGGGTATCCAGGTGGCCGGTATCATTTACATAAAGCATCAGCTGGCCTTCAAAAATACCATTGTCGCTATCAACGGTGATGGAGCGGATATTGATCTTAAAGTCGTTTGAGATAACGGTGGTGAGTTTGTTGATCAAACCTACCTCGTCAATACCGGTAATACGTAAACCTGTTAAGAAAGCCAGTTCCTGCTGATTGGTCCAGCGGGCTTTTACTATGCGGTAGCCGTAGTTGGCCATTAGTTTGGCCGCGTTGGGGCAGTTGGTACGGTGAATTTTGATGCCATCGCTTACGGTTACAAAGCCGAAAACATCATCGCCGGGGATAGGATTACAGCAGTTGGCCAGTTTGTAATCTATCTTCTGCATGTCCTCGCCAATCAGTAAAATATCGCTGTCTTTAGCTTTGATATTTTTGATGAGGGTTTGAACCTGCTCCTGGTCCATTTTATCCTGCGGTTTGCTTTCAACCACTTTTTCGGATGCCTGGTATTCTTTCAGGTCCTTCATATCAATAATGCCTTTGGCAACATTGTAAAAAAGATCCTGGGTGGCCTGCAGTTTAAAAAAGTAGCTGATCTTTTGCAGGTTTTCAGAATTATAGGTGATTTTGAGCGATTTCATTTTGCGCTCTAATATCTCCTTGCCATCCTCGGCAATTTTGCGCTTTTCCTCTTTTAAGGCCGATTTAATTTTTGCTTTGGCCTTGGCGGTAACCACAAAGTTAAGCCAATCCTCTTTAGGGGTTTGTTTGCCCGAGGTGATGATCTCCACCTGATCGCCGTTTTGTAGCTTGTAGCTTAGCGGTACCAATTTGTGGTTTACCTTGGCACCGATACAACTTGCGCCAACGTCGGTATGGATCTCAAAGGCAAAATCGAGCGCTGTAGCATTTAACGGCAATTGGATGAGCGCGCCTTTAGGAGTGAAAATAAAGATCTCATCGCTAAAGAGGTTCATCTTAAAATCGTCCAGAAAATCCAGCGCGTTGCTGTCCGGGTTTTTCAACATTTCGCGCACCTTGCTTACCCATTGGTCAAGGCCGCTATCGGTGCTTGATTCTTTGTATTTCCAATGCGCGGCAAAACCCTTTTCGGCAATTTCATTCATGCGCTTGGTACGGATCTGCACCTCAACCCATTGCCCACGCGGGCCCATTACGGTGGTGTGTAATGATTCGTAACCGTTTGCCTTAGGCGATGAGATCCAGTCGCGCAGCCTGTCGGGGTTAGGGCGGTACTGGTCGGTAACTATCGAGTAGGCTTTCCAGCAATCGGCTTTTTCATTCTCTTGCGGGCTATCCAGTATTATCCGGATGGCAAACAAATCGTACACCTCCTCAAAAGGTATCGATTTCTTTTTCATCTTATTCCAGATGGAATGGATAGATTTTGGGCGGCCAAAAACATCGGCCTCCAAACCCTGCGCAATGAGCGATTTATTGATAGGCTCAATAAAATCGCGGATAAAACGCTCGCGCTCGGCCTTTTTCTCATTCAGTTTATTTTTGATAAACTGGTAGGTTTCGCGTTCCATGTATTTCATGGATAGGTCTTCCAGTTCGGATTTTATCGCATACAAACCCAAACGGTGGGCGAGGGGGGCGTACAGGTAAACGGTTTCTGACGAGAGTTTCAACTGTTTATCCCTCGGCATAAACTCCATCGTACGCATGTTATGCAACCTATCTGCCAGCTTAATCAATATCACCCTCACATCATCAGCCAGGGTAAGCAGCATCTTACGGAAATTTTCGGCCTGTAAGGAGCTATTGGTATCAAACACACCTGAAATTTTGGTAAGGCCGTCGATAATTTTGGCTACCTTTTTGCCAAACTCCATTTCAATTTCATCCAACGTTACGCTGGTATCTTCCACCACATCATGCAACAGTGCGCACACTATTGATGTTGTACCCAGGCCAATTTCTTCGGCGGCTATTTGGGCAACGGCAATGGGGTGGTATATATAGGGCTCGCCGCTTTTACGGCGCATATCCTTGTGGCTTTCAAGGGCCATATCAAAAGCCTTGCGTATCATGCGTTTATCGCCCTTTTGCAGGGTTGATTTACAGGCACGCAGCAAAGCGCGGTATCTTTTTAGTATCTCGTTCTTCTCGGCTTCCAGGTCAATCACTAAGTCTTTCATGTACGGGGTATTAACGGTATAAGTTGTAAACACCCGGCAAATAAATATTATTGCGGGTATTAGTAAAATACCAAAAAAAATTACATTATTTTTGTAGTAAGTAAAAATATGAAATTTATTGGTTTTGTGTTGCTGTTATGTTGCCTGGTGGGTGTTGCAAACGCCCAGACAACTGCGCCTGCTGCTACGCCTACGCCTCCATCTGTAAAGCTTGGCAAAAATGATACCATCAAAACAGCCATGACTGTTTTGGATGGCGAACTGGTGCCATGGATTGTTGAGCCCGAGGTGAAAATTGTGGATACACGTATTTTTGCCAGCGATGCCGACAGGTTAAACTATCGCCGCCTGCGCTATAATGTGCTTAAGGTATTGCCTTACGCCCGTTTTGCAGGCCAACGCTACCGTCAGCTGCAGCGCGACCTGGCTGTTACTGCCGATAAAAAAACACAAAAAGAGCTGGTGAATAAGTGCGAGGATGAAATAAAAACCCTGTTTAATAAAGAAATAAAAAACCTGACAATTAGTCAGGGTGAGGTTTTGATCAAGCTGATTGACCGCGAAACCGGGCAAACCAGTTTTGCCATGGTTAAGGAATTAAAGGGTGGTTTTAAAGCCTTTATGTTTCAATCAGTAGCCAGCATATTTGGCCACAACCTTAAAGAAACTTACGACCGTGAAGAGCAACGTGACATTGAGACCATATTAGCCCAGGCCGGTTACGACTCGACGAATAACTAATTAATGGATAACAAAAGCATTTACCGCTTTAGTGTTCAAAAGCTAAGCGGTGAAGAAATCGATCTTTCCGGATATAAAGGCAAAGTACTGTTAATTGTAAATACTGCTTCACAATGCGGTTTTACCCCTCAGCTTAAAGAACTTGCCGAATTAAAAACACAATTTGCCGGGCAGGATTTTGAGATCCTCGCATTCCCTTCTAACGATTTTGGCGGACAGGAGCCGTTGGATGGAGAGGCCATTGGCGTATTTTGCGAAAATTACGGTGCCAACTACCCCGTGTTTGATAAAATAAGAGTACGCGGAACGTACGCACATCCCCTTTATCAATTTTTGGCCGATAGAAAGGCAAACGGACATGTTGGCTCATCGCCCCGTTGGAATTTTCACAAATTTTTAGTGGATAAGGAAGGTCATGTAGTTGATTTTTACTACCCATTTACCAAACCAATGTCGTCAAAAATCAGGAAAAAGATTGACCGCCTGCTGACAGCCCCTGTTAAGCAATAATTTACCTTTGCGCCATGCTTAAATTAGATCTATTAGTTTTATCTGTACACCCCGATGATGCTGAATTGGGTTGCGCAGGTACAATTTTAAAACATATTGCCCTGGGTTATAAAGTGGGTATTGTTGATTTAACCCGCGGCGAGCTGGGCACCCGCGGCTCGGCCGAAATCCGTAAACAGGAAGCTGAAGCTGCAGCAAAAATTTTAGGCCTCGCCGTACGCGAAAACCTTGGCTTGCCCGATGCCTTTTTTGAAAATACCCGCGAACACCAGATTAAGGTGATTGAAGCCATCCGTAAATACCGCCCATCTATTGTAATAACCAATGCCTATCATGATCGTCACCCCGATCATGGCCGCGCTAATGAACTGGTAGAAGCCTCAGCTTTTTTAGCCGGGCTCAGGAAAATTGAAACGCAGGATGAAGAAGGAAACCCGCAAACCGAATGGCGGCCCGATATGGTGATGCATTTTATACAGGATAATTATATTACTCCCGATATATTAATAGATGTTACCGAACACTGGGAAAAGAAAATTGAAAGCATTTATGCCTACGGTTCGCAGTTTTATAACCCCGATTGGGAAGGCGAGCCTCAAACCTATATCTCAACACCCGATTTTATTGAAATAGTTACGGGCCGTGCGCGTGAGTTTGGAAAGGCCATCAAAGCAAAATATGCCGAAGGTTTTACAAGTAGGAAAATTTTAGGCGTAGATAATTTATTTAATCTTAAATAATATTTTTTTAACTTTAAATTATATATGGTTTAAGGTTTTAACATTAAAAAAAGCCTCCTGAAGCATCGGGAGGCTTTTTAATATATAAATATTGTATTCAATTACGCCCTGATATATTCAAAGCGGTTGTTTTCATTGCTTCTTTCCCTTCGCAGTTTGTTTTCATTAGCCAGTTTTAAAAGGATGCCCGAGAGCTCAGATGTTTTAAAATCCGAATCGTATTGCTCTTTGCAATAATTGGCTATCGACGATATAGAACGTTGCGTATCAAAGAAATCAGTGTTTAATAGCTGGTTTAAGATCTTTGTTGCGCCAGGTTTTTTACGCCCTGGCATTGCTCCATTCTCATCCTCAATGCGCATTCTACGGCCTTTTTTGCTAAACAGTTCGGCGCCTTCTGCATCTGTTTTTTCCGATTCGATCATCACTTCCAGCAATCGGTCAATGATTCTAACCTGTACAGCTTCTGATTGAAAAGAATTTACAACTTCCGCTACCTCAACAAGTTGTTTCTTTAATTTCTCTATATGTTTACTCATAACAAATGGATAGAACTACGTTACTTTAAAAGGGGGTACAACAAATCTAACTGGAATAATAACAAAAAATATAGCGTATTTTGGAAAAAAAGTAGCGTATATTAATATCTTTTGTCTTTTGTAAATAATAGATGAGTTTTTTGCCTTATTAAATATTAGTTAACTTATCCGCTTGCCGGGCTTGCAACAAATGCAGGTGCAACGGAGTTTTCTTTGTTTTTTCGGATGTTTACAAGGTAGCTGATAACTGGTCTATCATATCCAGCCCTGTATCAATATGGCTTTTTTCGATAATAAGCGCCGGGCGGAAGCGTACACTTCTGTCGCCGCAGCCAAGGTACATAATATTATTGTCAAATCCTTTTTTAATGAAATTATCCCTTACGTTTTTGTCAGGAAAATCAAATGCGCTCAGTAATCCGCGGCCGCGTACGTTACTTACAACCGGGTTACGTTGTGCTATTTCGCGTAAACCAGCCTGCAGATATTCGCCCATGGCTGCTGCATTATCGCAAAGCTTATCCTCTTCAATAATCTCCATTATTTTTGATGAGCGTACCATATCAACCAGGCTACCGCCCCAGGTTGAGTTTATGCGCGATGATACCTTAAAAACATTGTTTTCAATTTCATCTATCCGCCTGCCGGCCAGTATGCCGCAAACCTGCATTTTTTTGCCAAAGGCTAAAATATCGGGGCGTGCCTTTTCGCCAAAATGTTCGTGACACCAAAATTTGCCTGTAAGGCCTACGCCGGTTTGTACTTCATCATAAATCAGTAATGCTTCGTATTCGTCGGCCAGTTCACGCAGTTTTTCTAAAAATTCCTTACGCACGTGGTTATCGCCCCCTTCCGATTGTACGGGCTCAATAATAATAGCACAAACATCGTCCTTATTATCAGCAAAAGCCTGCCTGATCTGTGCTATTGATAATGCCTCGCGTTGCAATAAATCCTCATGACCGGTATCGCTGTAAGGAAAATTGATATAGGGCACAGATACCCTTGGCCAATCAAACTTGGCAAACCATTTGGTTTTATTGGGGAGGGTATTGGTAAGGCTCAAAGTATAACCCGAGCGGCCGTGAAAAGCATGCTCAAAGTGGATTACCTTAAAGCCGCGCTCTTTGGTATAGCCTTTGGCAAAGTTTTTCTGCACTTTCCAGTCCATAGCAACTTTTAGGGCGTTTTCAATAGCTAAGGCACCGCCTGCGATAAAAAAAGCATGGGGCAGGTATTCGGGGATGCCCACCCTATCAAAAGTTTCAACAAACTGGGCGTATTGGGTGGTGTAAATATCCGAGTTGGATGGATTGGTTAAAGCCGCCAGCATCAGGTTTTTTTTAAACTCTTCGTCGTTCACCATTTTGGGGTGGTTATAACCCAGCGGCACCGAGGCAAAGCAGGTAAAAAAATCAAGCAGCGTACGGTTATATTTGGCATCGTAAATGTAAACACCCTTACTTTTTTCCATATCGAAGGTAAGGTCGAAGCCATCGGCTAATACATGCTTTTGCAATGAAGCCTGTACGTTTTGCGGAGAAACAAGTAGGTTGTACATATCAAATCGGTTTATTACAAATTTAGTAAAAACGGCCTAAAATCAAAATCTAAGCGGTTTTTGAACCGATTGAACAAAAAGTAACTTTAAATTGTTTAAAGTTACTTTTTGTACCGAACTTAAAAATGGTACACTACACCGCGGTTATTTTTTTGAACGAATAAATGAGCGGGAATCACTTTTTATCCTCATCAATTAATAATCACTGTTGCCCAAAACATCCCTCGTTTTTAATTGTATTAAGCTTACAGCAATTTAATAGCCTCTCAGAAGGTTTCCTTTCGATTAAATTTTATTGGCTGATTATTTTATTATTTAAATTAGTAGTGTTGTTATACAACTAAAAGGAATGCCTGCAACCATGGGAGTAGAACCGTCGTCTGCCTATCAAACAAAAACTGCCCTAAAAGCAACACTTGCCGATCCGGAAGCCTGGGACCTGCTGGAAGGCCTACCCGTTGGCGTTTATGCCTGCGATAAGGAAGGCTACATCGTATCATTTAATAAAGCCGCTGTTGAACTATGGGGGAGGCTGCCCTATATAGGCCGGGATAAATGGTTTATGGACTGGAAGTTGTTTAGGGCCGATGGTACTGCATTGCCTTACGAGCAGGCACCCATGGCGCGCACGTTGCAAAGCGGTAAAGCAATCAGGGGGGAGGAATTATTGGTTCAACGTGGCGATGGCTCTATCAGGTATATTTTGCCAAATCCCAAGCCGCGTTTTAATCAGCAGGGAGAGTTGATTGGTGCTGTAAGTATGTTGGTGGATATTACAGTGCAAAAAAGTGATGAATCAAAGCAGGCTATGCTGGCCTCGATCATCGATTCGTCTGAAGACCCCATCATCAGTAAAACGCTTGATGGCGTGATTACCAGCTGGAATAATGCAGCACAACGCCTGTTTGGCTATACTGAAGAGGAGATTATCGGGAAACATATCACCATATTAATACCCGAAGAGCGGCACGACGAAGAGCAGCTCATTATCTCGAAAATAAAGGCGAACGAACGGGTTGAACATTTTGAAACCGTGCGCAAAACCAAAGCCGGCGATGATGTAAAAATATCACTTACCGTATCTCCCATAAGGGATAGTGATAATAAGGTGATAGGCGCCTCTAAAATAATAAGGGATATAGGCAGGCAAAAAGAAGCCGAAGAGCGGATGCAGCAATATGCCGAGCGGCTGGAGATCCTGAACTCGATAGGGCAGGTGATCTCGGCCGAGCTGGATATCCAGAATATTTTACAAAAAGTTACCGATGCCACCACGCAGCTTTGCGGTGCGCAGTTTGGCGCATTTTTTCATAACCTGGTTAACGAGCAGGGCGAATCGTACGCGTTATTCACTTTATCGGGCGCCCACCGCGAAGCTTTTGAAAAATTTGGCATGCCGCGCAATACAGCGGTTTTTCATCCCACTTTTAGCGGAGAGGGAACGGTAAGGGTTGATGATATTACCAAAGATGCGCGGTATGGCAAAAACGCTCCGCATTTTGGTAAGCCCGAAGGGCACTTACCTGTAGTAAGTTACCTGGCGGTGCCGGTACGGGCAAAATCGGGCAGTGTAATAGGGGGGCTATTTTTCGGGCATCCGCAGCCGGGCATGTTTACCCAGGAGCATGAACAGCTTGTAGAGGCTGTTGCCGCGCAGGCTGCCGTGGCCCTGGATAATGCCAAACTATATGAGGATATTAAACAGCTTAATGAAAAAAAAGACGAGTTTATAGGCCTGGCCAGTCATGAATTGCGTACCCCGGTTACCAGTTTGAAAGGTTACCTGCAAATTATAGCCCGCAACCTGGCTGCCGACGAGAAAAATAAAACGCTGGCCAATAAAGCCCTCGACCAGGTGGGCAAATTAACCACCCTGATATCTGATTTATTGGATGTTACCAAAATACAAACAGGTAAACTCCCGTTTACCTATGCCGATTTTGATGTGGTGGAGATGCTTGCCGATTTGAGGGAGATTTTACAGCAAACCAACCCCTCGCACCGGCTTATATTAAATTTACCTCCCGACGGATTGCTTATAAATGGCGATAGCCAGCGTATTGAACAGGTGGTTATAAACCTGGTAACCAATGCCGTTAAATATTCGCCCAAGGCCAATGAGGTGATTATTACTGCCGGTGTGCAGGGTGATAAATTCCGGGTATCGGTGCAGGATTTCGGCATCGGCATCCAGCCCGATCAGTTGGAGCGTGTGTTTTCGAGGTTTTACCGGGTGGAGAACCTGGCCTCGCACATGTCGGGCCTGGGCATTGGTTTATATATCTGCAACGAAATTGTACTGCGGCATAACGGACGGCTGTGGGTGGAAAGTGAGTATGGAAAGGGATCGATCTTTTATTTTGAGATCCCGGTGAATATGGCGGAGTAATGTTGTCTGAATCAGAATTTACAGAATTTGAGAATTAACAGAATCGAATGAAAAATTAAAAAGGACAAGTAAAATTAAAAATGAACACGTAATTCTGAAAATCCTTTAATTCTGTAAATTCTGATTCAGACAAAATCAGCGAAATCAACGTAATCAAAAACATCAACGGTTCAGAACCTATCCTTCATCCCCAACAACCCCCAGATCCCCCCGCTGTGAATAGCTAAAATCTTACTGCCCGGCTCAAATTTGCCTTTTTCAATCAGATCATACAGCGCATACATCATTTTGCCGGTGTAAACAGGTTCGATCAGGATGCCGGTATCTGCCACAAAATTTTTAATAAAACTGATCAGTTCATGGTTGGCTTTACCGTATCCTCCAAAATGGTAATCGGTATAAACATTATAATTTGCCGGATGGGTTAAAAACCGGTCAATCTCATCCTTAATAAAACCACCATTTTTAAACACAGGCACGGCGTTAAATGTTGTTTTATGCTGATGATTGTTTAAGCCGTTAATAATACCCGCTGCTGTTGTACCAGTTCCGCAGGCGCAAAAAATATGATCGTAGATTTCGGGGAGTTCATCTACCAGTTCGCTACACCCCAGAGCACCTTCTGCCGAGGCGCCTCCTTCATCTATAAAAAAGGCTTGCTCATCATCGCCCAAAAACTGCTTAAACAAGGCCGGTTTATCGCGGTAGCTGTCTCTATCTGTAAACTTTAGTTGCATGCCGTGCAGGCGGCATAAAAAAAGGGTGTTGTTATCAACCTGTTCGCCACGGACTATTCCTGTACTTTTAAAACCGAATTTCGCCGCGGCTGCCGCTGTAGCCAGCAGGTGGTTGGAGTACGCCCCGCCAAAGGTTACGAGGTGTGTTTTATGCTGATGCTGAGCTTTTTTCAGCACATACTTTAGCTTGCGCCATTTATTGCCCGATATCATGGGGTGAATCAGATCATCGCGTTTTATGAAAACTTTTACGCCCCGGGCATCAAACATAGGGTTGCTGATGGGCTGTACAGGGCTGAAAATTTCCAGATGGATGTTCATAAAATAATATGGCCTTAATGCTATTGCAATATTACGCTTAACGAACCACAAAAAACGATTACTTTTGCGCCTCAAATGGCATACGAACCCGAACTTATTGAACAGGAAGAACAGGACCTTTATGAACACCTACGCATAGTTGTTGATAAGGGGCAGTCGCTTTTGCGTATTGATAAGTTTTTGATGCATAGGGTAGAGAATGCCTCGCGCAACCGCATCCAGAACGCTATTGAGCTGGGCAACGTGCTGGTGAATGATAAAACCATCAAATCCAGCTATAAAGTAAAGCCTTTGGATGTGATCTCGGTAGTGTTGCCGCACCCACCGCGCGATACCGAAGTTTATCCCGAAAATATCCCCATCAATATTGTTTATGAAGATGATGATGTGCTGGTGGTGGATAAGGAGCCGGGTATGGTGGTACATCCGGGATACAACAATTACACCGGCACGCTGGTTAACGCGCTGGTTTATCATTTCCAGCAATTGCCTACTTTGCCGGGTAACGATGGCAGGCCGGGCCTGGTGCACCGTATTGATAAAGATACCTCGGGCTTACTGCTCATCAGCAAAAACGAGCGCGCCATGACCTGGCTGGCCAAACAGTTTTTTGATCATACCATTACCCGCAAATACATTGCGCTGGTTTGGGGTGATTTGCCCGAAGACGGCACGGTAACCGGCTACATTGGCCGTAGTGTTGCCGATAGAAGGGTAATGTCGATATATGATGACCCGGAAAAGGGTAAATGGTCGGTAACGCATTATAAAGTTTTGGAGCGGATGGGCTATGTTACGCTGATAGAATGCCAGCTGGAAACGGGGCGCACCCACCAGATCAGGGCGCACATGCGGCATATCGGTCACCCGTTGTTTAGCGATGCTACTTATGGGGGCGACAAAATTTTGAAGGGCACCAGCTTCAGCAAATACAAACAGTTTGTTGAAAATTGTTTCGCGCTGATGCCGCGGCAGGCGCTGCACGCCCAAACTTTAGGCTTTTTACATCCTACGTTAAAGAAACAGGTACACTTTGAATCGCCGCTGCCGGCCGATTTTGAAGCCGTACTGGCTAAATGGCGAAAGTATAGTGATACGGATAACAGGGAATAATACGTTTTAACAGAAACAGCCATTCAACAATTAATCAGCAGCCTTTAATTATATCTACCTGTTTATAACATGATGCCCGTATTCATCAATTTTAACGGCGAATATCTACCGCAAAACACACCGCTGTTAAGCATCGGTAACCGGGGCTTTAAATATGGCGACGGCCTGTTTGAAAGCATGCGGCTGATGAAAGGCAAACTACAATTTGCCGAATTACATGCCGACAGGCTGCAACGCGGCATGAAAGCCCTCAAAATTGACGGCTACTCGCAAATGGATACCTGGTTTTTAAACGGAATAGTAAGCGAACTGGCCCGCCGCAATAAAGTAAAACACGGCAGGTTGCGCCTAACCGTTTACCGAGATGCCGAGGGATTGTACACGCCAACCCAAAACAAAATGGGCTATTGCCTGGAGCTTACCCCCAGCGAAGAACCCCGCTATTTTTTAAACGAGCGCGGCCTGATTATGGATGTTTTTACCGATTTGCCAAAGCCGTCCAACTACCTATCCAACATCAAAACCTGCAACTCGCTTATTTATGTAATGGCAAGTTTGCATAAAACTCAAAATAAGCTGGATGATGTTTTTTTGCTTAACCAAAACGGCAATTTATGCGAGGCCAGCAGCTCCAATATTTTTATTAACTACCAAAACCACCTGTATACCCCGGCCTTAAGCGAGGGTTGCGTTGAAGGCGTAATGCGCCAGGTAGTGATTAAACTGGCCGAAGAAAATAACATCCCCCTAACCGAAGCCCAGATAAACCCCGATATTTTGTATGAGGCCGATGAGGTATTTTTAACCAACGCCACCCGCGGCATTCAAACCGTAATGGGTTTTGGGGTGAGGCGGTATTTTAATAAGTACAGTAAGGTGCTGATGGATGAGTTGAATAAGCTGTAGTAGCCCCACCCAACCTCCCCGGCAGGGAGGGCTTTTGAGAATATTTTATCGTGCAAATAAAAAGTCTCCCCTACCGGGGGAGATTTAGAGGGGGCTGCTCACCTCCTGCACTTTTATCGCCTCAAATATCCCATCCCAAAGCGCAATCCGTGCCTGCAAAGCTTCTTTAACTGCTTCGGTAGCCTCCGCCCATTTGTTATCATCATCGCCGCAAAGTTCGGCTGTCATCTGGTAGGCCAGTTGCGAGTGGTGGTCGCCGTCAACTTCAATATGGCGCTCAAGGTAATAGAGTAAAATATCAACTTTGCCCGGTAACTGTTGGCTAAGTTCTTTAACAATGCTTACAAACATTTCGGGGATCAGATCTTCACGGCCAAAAGTAAATACCGCAGCCTGCAGGTAATCTTTATTGGTGTTGATCACCTCGAAAGTATGATGCACAAAGTTGCGTGCCGCCACGGGGATATCGGCAATAATCAGCGCTTCATCTACATGTTTACCAAAATGCAGTTCGTTAAACAGGTTGCTTATTCCTTTTGCCTCGCTGCCGGCCTGTTGCATGGCGCGCAAATACAACTCGAAATGGCTTGCACGGTTGCCCTGCTCGTCGATATCGCTTTCTTCGCCGGCAACAATTTCGTTAATCAGGTAGCGGGTATTGGCATTGCCGGTTGGCATCCACGGGGTAACGGTACAGGTAAGCTTTTGCTGCAAGGCTTTTAAAAGCGACATAAAATCCCAAACGGCAAAAACATGGTGCTCCATAAAAACGGTAAGCTCATCAAGCGAGGTAATGTTTTTATAAAGCGCGTGGTTGATAAGTTTATCGCGTAAAGGTTGGATGTTGTTTTTTAAAGCTGTAATGCGGTTGCTATAATCTGCCATGCGTTTCACTTAATTTATTTGGAGGGCAAAGATATGAAATAGGGTGGTAACGAGGCGGATGGATATTTGTTTTGACAACAAGGTGATGAGCCGATTGTTATTTAGGGAGTAACAATTTTGAGTATCCGGTATCTATGTTTTATATTTAATTATGAAAGCCAATACCTTGTTACCCGCCATCCTTTTATTTATTTGCACGGCCTGCAATAACACAGAAAAAAACAACGCCCAGGTACAGAACAATGCACCCAAGGCATTACAGGATAAAATTGCGGATCCCGAGTTTTCGAGCATCAAAAATTCGCGGGGTGCTACCCTGGTTGATGATATTTATGCAGATCAACTACAAAAGCGGCCCGAGCTACAGAAACTGGAAGATTTGATCCGGCATTTTGACGAAGGTGCACCTGATAGCCTGATGCAGTTTGACCACTACAACAGAAAATCGGAGGCTTATTATGGATCGGCGGGAAATCTTTTATTAAGTATAAAAGATACTGTTTTAAGGGCGCATTTTAAAGAGATCATCGATCAAAGTCAGCATAAATATAAAGATACAATCAGCCAGTTTTCGGTTTTGATAAATCATATCGATAGTAACCGAGCCAGGGTTGGTGATTATCACCTTGCGCTGAAACTGGCCGTAACCTTGCCAATAATAGAACGTTACCAGTTTGAAAACCTTCCCGATTTAAAAAGCACGGCCAATATTGCCAATGAAGCGCAAGGTTTAAAGGTGAAAGCGATGCAATTGGTAAATAAGAACCGGGTTAAATAAATAGGTATTGGATTTTATTTTAAGCTGATTAAACAACTTGGTTACTAAATATCATGGCAAGTAATAACACGTATACGCAATTATATGTTCATATTGTCTTCGCAGTAAAATTCCGTTTAGCTTTAATTGATGACAGTTGGGCCGAACGACTGCGGATGTATATCTCATCCATTGTTCAAAACCAGGGACATAAGTTGGTCGCTATTAATAACATGCCTGATCACTTACACTTATTTATAGGACACAGCCCCAACCAATCGCTGGTTGATTTGGTAAGAATTGTTAAAAGTGATTCATCAGAATGGATAAATAAAGAGAAGTTAACAAAAAGTAAATTTAAATGGCAGGAAGGGTACGGCGCTTTTACGCACAGTCGTTCGCAGGTTGATAAGGTTGTCAAATATATCTCAAATCAGCAGGAGCACCACAAAAAGAAAACATTGGCTGAAGAATTCAGGAAAATATTAAAAGGTTTTGATGTTGAATTTGATGAACGGTTTATTTTTAAACCACTCGAATAGGCATTTTGTTGAATTGTGGCGGCTGTTGTTGAGCCCCTCTGGGGCTCGGATGCAACGCGGTTATGTTTTTCTACAAACCTTTTCCCCCTCTGGGGGATTTTATCAGCAAAATAATTAATGAGTGATCCAAAAGGATAAAATGTTTGTAACAAAAATTATCAAATACCCCCCACAGGGGAAAAGGTTTTAAGACAAACTGGACATATGTGTTATCTGCCCCAGAGGGGCAAAACCTAACCCGAATAGGCATTTTGTTGAATTGCGGCGGTGGTTGTTGAGCCCTTATGGGGTTTGGATGCAAGGGCGTTATGTTTTTCTACAAACCTTTCCCCCCTCTGGGGGATCATTAGATTTTGTATACCATGTGAAATTCACTGCCCCAGAGGGGCAAAAGGTTTGTAGAAAATAACAGAAAAGGTTTCTTTGCCCCAGAGGGGCAAAACTTAACCGCCATATCCTACAATCAATGTTAAGTCCTTGAGAAGGTGCCTACAACTTCACCCCCCTCAAAAAGTCCTCAATCCCCATCCGCTTTTTTCCCTCCAGCTGCACATCTGTTAAACTAACCAACCCATCCTTAGCTGCAAACTTCAAATACGTTTTGTTATCCGTTAAAAAGCCGCCGGGTTTAATAGCAGGTTCAGAAAGCTCAAACTCCGATGCGTAAACTTTCAGCACCTTACCGTTAAGCTCGGTATAAGCCGTAGGCACCGGGCTTAGCCCGCGGATTTTATTGTATATCGCTTCGGCAGGCTGTGTCCAATCTATCAGGCAATCTTCCTTAAAAATTTTGGGTGCGTGTTTCAGTTCGGTGCCTTCGGTAAGGGCGGCCTGCGGGTGCTCATTATAGCGACCGCTTTCAACTGCCTTTACGGTTTTTACCAGGATACCGGCACCTTTGTTCATCAGCCTGTCGTGCAGTTCGCCGGCATCTTCGTGGCCGGTGAGGGTTATTTTTTCGGTAAACAGGATGTTACCGGTATCAATTTCATGTTTCAGGAAAAAGGTGGTAACGCCGCTTTCTTTTTCGCCGTTTATAAGCGCCCAGTTAATAGGGGCGGCACCACGGTATTGCGGCAATAATGAAGCATGCAGGTTGATGGTGCCTTTAGGTGGCATATTCCAAACGCTTTCGGGCAGCATTCTGAACGCTACTACCACCTGTAAATCGGCCTGGAGCGCTTTGAGCTCGGCTAAAAACTCTTCGTTCTTTAATTTTTCGGGCTGTAATACTTTTAAGCCATTAGCAACAGCATATTGCTTAACGGCCGATTCGGCAACTTTTTGCCCGCGGCCGGCAGGCTTATCAGGAGCGGTAACTACGGCAACAACGTCGCAGCCGGCGGTAATTAAAGCATCTAAGGAGGCAACAGCAAACTGGGGGGTACCCATAAATATAATTCTCATAGTATGTTTAGGTAAATGATGTTATTTTTTGTTATTCGTATAATAAATATTTTTTGCGTGTAACTTTAAATTTATCCAAACCTGGTTGCCAGCTTTTCCTGATGGCGGCCTCGGTTTCGCCTGCTTCAATCTGTTTGCGTAATTGGGCGGTGCCCGCAAGTTTGGTGAAATAGGCGTTAAAAAAATGCTCCTTATCGGGCATGGCCTTATATAACTCTATGAGCCAGTTTAGGTTAATTGAGCCCATTGCCCTCACCTCATCTGCCGACATTTTTTCCAGATCAATACCAAAACATTCCTGGTCTTTCTGCGGCGGGTTTTCGCTCATACCCGGGATACTTTTCGGCGTAAACGAAAAACTGTATTTGCCTTTCAGCAAGGGGTGTCCAATCTGTACAAAGGGCAGCATAGTACCTCTGCCCAGGCTAAAAGTTGTTCCCTCAAACAAACAGGTACTTGGGTACAGCAATACCGACAGATCGGTATTTAAATTAGGCGAAGGGTTTACCGGCAATTTATAATACAGGCTATGCTTATAATTTGCCACTTTAATAATATTCAGTTTACATTTAACCCCGTTTTTCAGCCAGCCTTCGCCGTTTATCATCTGGGCGTATTCGCCAATGGTCATGCCGTGGGCAATAGGGATGGTGTGCATGCCTACAAATGATCGGTAAGCGGTATCAAGTATCGGCCCGTCAATGAGATAGCCGTTGGGGTTGGGGCGGTCAAATATCATCAGCTCTACGTTGTTTTCGGCGCAGGCCTCCATTACGTAATGCAGGGTTGATATATAGGTATAAAACCGGGTGCCAACATCCTGTATGTCAAATATCATCAGGTCGATGCCTTTTAAATCATCAGCTGTAGGCTTGTAATGTTTATTGCCATATAGCGAGATCACCGGCAAACCGGTTTTAGGGTCGTTGGCATCATTAACGCTGGCACCGTTGCTGGCGTTGCCCCTAAAGCCGTGTTCAGGCCCGAAGATCTTTTTGATAGGAATACCTAAATGCAACAAACTATCAACACTGGGTGTAAGGTTTTTACCAATAACCGAGGTTTGATTCACTACCATTCCGATATTTTTTCCCTTAATATAGTCAATATAAAGCGAAATCTGGTCGGCACCGGTTATTATTCCGGTATTTATTTTATTTTTTTGGGTTGATGGTATTTTATCCGTTTTGCGGTTACCGGCTTGGCTGCAGGCAGTATGCGTAAGTAAAAAGGCTATTAGGGTGTACTGCAAAAATGTTTTGAACTTCATGATAAAATATTGAGTTGAAACAATTTTAAAAATAGCAGGTTTAACAGCAAAAACCGCATATTTGCGAAGGTACAAAAAAACAATCTGCATTGAGTTTCGCCTCCTTTATATCATCCCGCATTACCTTTAAATCAAAACGTACATTTTCAAAACTGATTGTACGTATTGCAATTATCGGCATTATGCTGGGCCTTGGTGTAATGATACTGTCGCTTGCTATAGTTAAAGGATTTAAACACGAAATACGCAATAAAGTTCGCGGTTTTGGCGGCGATATCCGTGTGGTTAAGTTCGATCTCAATAATTCGTACGAGAGTTCGCCTGTTGAAACCGACCCTGTTTTTGAAAAACGCGCGCTTAAAAGTCCCTATATCTCGCGCATGATGCCGGTAGCCACCAAACCGGGCATCATCAAAGCCAATAACGAAATTGAAGGTGTTGTGCTAAAAGGTGTTGATAAAACTTACGATTGGGCCTATTTTAAAACTACGCTGGTTGCAGGCGGGATGATCAATTTTGCCGATTCGGTTGAGGCACAGAAGGAGGTTATGATATCGCAAACCACGGCCGACCGCCTTAAACTGAAAGTAGGGGATAAACTGCTGATGTATTTTATTCAGGAACCCCTGCGCAAACGCCAGTTTAAGGTAAAAGGCATTTTTAACGTAGGGGTAGAAGAGATTGACAAAACCTTTGTGATAGGTTCACTATCGCTGGTTAACCGCCTTAACGACTGGAAGCCTAACGAAATTGGCCAATACGAGATCCGGGTATCCGATTTTGATCATTTGGCCGATGCTGCCGAAGCGTTAAACTCTTTCCTCCCAGTAAAACTAAAATCCTACACCATCGAAGAAGATTACCCCTCGATATTTGAATGGCTTAACCTGCTCGATGTCAATTTTGTGGTGATGCTGGTGCTGATGATGGCGGTTGCGGTTATCAACATGATTTCGGCATTGCTTATCATGATCCTGGAGCGTACGGCCATGATTGGTATGTTTAAAGCGATGGGTGCCAGTAACTGGGAGATCCGTAAAGTATTCCTGATTAATGCCGCATATCTTATTGGCGTAGGCCTGCTATTGGGTAACTTGCTTGGTATTGGCCTCGGTTATTTTCAACAGAAAACCCATTTTTTCGCGCTCGACCAGGCTTCTTATTACATGAAATTTGTACCTGTCGAGTTTAACGCCTTTGATATTATCGCTTTAAATCTCGGCACAATGATGGTGTGTCTGCTGGTACTTATGATCCCTTCATCGCTGGTAAGCCGCATCTCGCCGGTAAAGGCTATTCAGTTTAAGTAGTTTCTGGGAGAGATTAGAGGTTGGAGATTAGAGGTTAGTTGAAAATGTCCTGTCCTCTATAGCGCAAGTCTTGAGCGTTGGGCCAAAGCCAGGCTGACTTGTGCCGGCTTTCGCTTTTAAACGGAGACTTCGTTATAATCACAAGTAATCATCCCGCAGTCCATACCTCAAGACTTGCGCTATTTCGGTATCTATCCAAAAATCCGAAATCGAACATCCGATATTCGAAATTCCTTTATAAAACCATTCACCCAATCAACCATCCTTAAAACAACCTGTAACTCAATCCCAAACGCAGCAACTCGCTGTGCACATCATTTACGCCGCCAATCCAGCCTTTTTTGTAATTGGTAATGCCATGAGCAAAGCTAACGTTTAAGCCGTAGCGGCCGTAAGCAGCTGCCGCGCCAATCCGCAGCCTCACATCGGTGGGCGATTTGGTCCTTTCATAATCAACTTTGTAGGTTTTGCCGTCCTTGTCTTTCGCTTCGCCTTTGTCGCGCGTATTGAGGGCGAAACCAAGATCCATCCCAGGTAAAATATCCAGTTTAACCTTGCTTAGTTTAAAACGGTAGCCTATATACGGGTTAAGGTTGATGGTTTGGTTTTGCAAAGCTACATGGCCGGTTACAGGAAAACTCCAATCGACAGCGGTTATAGGCAGGTACTCGGTTGTTGTAACGGGAGGGATGGGGTAATACCTGTCTGCATTCTCTTTACTTTTTAGCAACTCATAGCTACTCTGCAAACCAAAAATGAATCCGCCTTTTAATACCAGTTGTGCCTGGATGCTGCCGCCATAGCTAAAACCGTTTTTGCTGCCGTAAGGGTTATTGGCACGGTTCATTGGGTCGCCGGTGGTTGAGCCCTGCAATATCATGGTGGTGGATGTGGCCGATGCTCCCGAAAAACGGAATAAACCTGAGGTAGCCTGTACCGAAACTTCTAATTTTTGAGCAAGCAAGGCCTGTCCGCAGCACAATAGCAGCAGCATAGCGGTTAAAAAACGCTTTTTCATTTTTTATGTGTTGTAAAGTTTAGTTTCAGGTTTACGCCGCCGGCACCAAATTTAATTTGCTGCGAGCCGAGGCCATCAAGCGGATATTTAAAAAACGGCTCAATTACAATGCGGTTGCTTTTGCCAACAGGGTAGCCAATACCAAAGGCTACGTTAAGCGTTTTGGCAACATAAAAGCTGTTGAAGCTTTTATGGGTGGTTTCGTCGGCAGGTTGTTGCTGTAAGCCTGCTGCCTGGGCAAGGCCCGGGTAGTTGTAACTTGCGGTATAGGCCTCGTTAACAAAGGTGCCCGAGCTTACGCCGGCCGAAATATAGGTATCGGTTTTTTGCGGGTTAAATTCATATTTAATGTTTACCGGGATGTCAAGACCAACCAGTTTGGCATTATAATTTTTTATTGACGGCGTGGCGGATACCTTGCTAAAATCGGCCACATTATTATATGCCGTAGTTAATGCCGGCGAAAACGATACAGCTTCGCGGGCATTTGATGGCTGCTGCTGATCGTAATTTAGCGTATTTTGCGCAATAGCCACACCGGTTGCAAGCTTAATGTTTTTACTCAGCCTGATCTCGGATGTAATACCCGCACCGGCGTTAACCTGGTTTTGACTGCCCTTGGCGTAGTTAAAAAATGTAGCTGCATATACGCCAAATTTTACCCGTTTATCGGCGAAATCTTTCTCCACTTTTTTAGGAGCATTATCTTCGCTGGCCAGCAGGGCTTCCATGCTGGTAATTTTGGGCTTCGGCTTTACAATTACAGGCGATACTGCTGCGTTTGATGCTGCATTACCTTTATTGATTTGGCTGTTAGATACCGAAGGCTGTACCACCGCCGGATTTACAGCATACTGAGGCTCATTTGCTTTTGGCAATGTTGATTTTACACTATCGGCATTTTTTGCAGGCGGTGTGATAACAATCGGGTTATTATTGCCTGCTTGTACACCCTGCTGTGTTGTTACTTTAGCAAGCGGCGCCTGTTGCCCCTGGTTTACTGTCGGAATCTGCACCGGCGTAAACGCCCGTACAACTACACCGGGCAGGCCGTTAGCCGGTTTAGATTTAGCCCCTCCGTTTTTGGTAATTGTATTTTGCAGCCCGTTTGTTGCAGCTCCAACTGTAGCCGGGCCTTGGGCAGGAGGCTGCTGGCCGGTACCTGCCTGATTTGAGTCGGCCGTATTTACTGCCGCTGTTTGGGATAAGCCGGTGTCAACAGCGTTATTTTGTTGCTGTGCAGATTGGACAGGTTTAACGGCAATGAGGCCATCACCGGTACGGGCATCTTTTTTATTCAAAACAACCCAGGTACCAATACTTAAAAACAACAGCACAGCCGCTGCCGCGCCCGCCCACCATAGGTAAACCGGACGGCGCTGTTTGTCCTGCACAGGGAAATTCTCCCTGAGCAACAGCCAGCCTTCATCGGCAAAAGTGTCTTCGTAATTATCAAACACTTCCCTGATGCGGTCTCTTAAGTCGTTATCCAACTGGTCATCCATGGTGTGCTTCTTTTCTTAATATATTTCTTAATCTTTCCTTAGCCCGGCTCAGGTAAACGCGCGATGAGCTTACCGGGATACTAAGCATAGTAGCAATTTCTTCATGATCGTAGCCATCAATCTCGTACATGTTAAAAATGGTGCGCTGTATGGCGGGCAGCTCAACCATTAATTTTAATATATCCTGGGCGTTTAAATTATCAACCGGGCCCATGCTGCTCCTGATGGGGGCGGCATTATCCAATTCAACATTTAATTGAAACTTCAGATCCTTCCGCCTCCTGTCTATAGCGGTGTTAACCATGATGGTGCGGAGCCAGGCTTTAAAGGGCTTATCGGTATTATAACTGCCAATGGCGTTAAACACTTTTATAAAAGCATCATTTACAGCCTCGAGGGCATCATCGCGGTTTAAACTGTAACGCAAACTTATACCCATAGCATAGCCATAGAACTGCTTGTACAGCAATTCCTGGTACTTTAAGCTGCCTTTTTTGCATTGCCTTACGATCTCTTCTTCGGTAATGCGAGGGGGTGGATGCATTAAATGTTCTTAGTTCCGCTAAATGTTGTTTTGTTTTATGCCTTTACGCAGCAAATAAACCGAATGATACAAAATAAAAATATTTTTTATAATGCAGATCATTCGCTTATCATAACTGAAAAAAGGCCGACCCTTTACAGGTATCGGCCTGGTAATTAAAACAATAAAAAATTAGTTTATTTTCTTTAAGCCGTACTGTATCCTTACAGTATCACCAGAACCCAGACGTTGCAACACCAAATTACTACCGTCATACCCATATTGGTAAACGTCCTTTAAATGAAATTTAGCTCCGTTACCGGAAGCCACAGTATTTGAATCCACAAACTGGATATAAAGGCTGTTATAAGCAAAAGCACCAAAGCTGGCTACGTGGTGAGGCGTTTCTGCCTGGACCACAAATCTGGATGATGCCGTCAAAGCCACTCTGAAGTTAGTATCCCTTATGGTATCATAGCCCCCAGTACTCTTTTTCAATACCGCTGCAAATACACCCTTAAAGTTACCCTGTGGTTGCGGTATCGGGGTTACATCGCTTTTAGGCGAGCAGGCTACACCTAATGTTAACAATAATGGAAGCAGGTAAAATAAATTACGTTTCATATTTGATCTTATTTAATCTTATCGATTTTTAACCATTACGCACTATAATTACCAAACGCTACAGCCGGTAAATTATTTTTTTAAAGTTTTTTTGCCTCGTCCCAAAAAACATCCATTTCGGCAAGGCTCATATCATGCAGTTGTTTGCCGTTTTCTTTGGCCTTAAGTTCGAGGTACTGAAAACGTTTAATGAATTTTTGATTTGTTTTTTCGAGGGCGTTTTCGGGGTTGATATTGATAAAGCGGGCGTAGTTGATGAGCGAAAACAGCAGATCGCCAAATTCGGCCTCGGCCCGTTCATGGTCTATCGTGCTTTCGTCTTCGGCATTAAACTCGTTCCTGAATTCCTGCATCTCTTCCTCAACCTTGGCCCAAACCTGGCTTTTCTCTTCCCAGTCAAACCCAACACCGCGGGCTTTTTCCTGTATGCGCGATGCTTTTACCAACGCAGGCAACGATGCAGGTACACCGCCCAGTACAGATTTGTTGCCTTCTTTAAGCTTAATCTGTTCCCAGTTGCGTTTCACATCTTCCTCGTTTTGCACTTCGGTATCGCCGTAAATATGCGGGTGACGGTTAATCAGTTTATCGCATACGCCGTTCAGTACATCAGTAATATTAAAATCGTTGGTTTCAGATCCTATTTTGGCGTAAAAAACCAGGTGCAGCATAATATCGCCCAGCTCTTTGCGTATCTCGGGCATATCATGGGCCAGTATGGCATCGCTCAGTTCGTAAGTTTCTTCGATGGTGAGGTGGCGCAAACTTTCAAGCGTTTGCTTTTTATCCCATGGGCAGTTGGCCCTCAGGTCGTCCATTATAATCAGCAGGCGGTTAAAGGCAATGGTAGCGGTTGGGGCGGTTTCGGGAGCTATTAAAGGCATAAATTATTTATAATGAAAATAATACCGTAAAGGTATGATATCGGCTTTAATGAAAACCTTAAGTAACATTAATTTTAAGCTAACATTAATTAATTTTATTAGCCAATTGTTAACACTACCTGTTTTAATCCATTTATTATGATGCGAAAACTATACTTCCCGGTTATTTTGCTGGTTTGCCTGTTTAACACAAGCTATGCACAGCAATCGCCGGGTGGCGATCTGAACAGTACTTTCAGCCAGCCGCAGCCATTTTTATTTACCGTGAGTACCCTTAACCCGCAGGGCCGTAACTGGAGCCTTAACTACTCGGGCGGATATGGCGAGCGTACCGTTACACCGCTTGGCTTTGATGGTGTGGATCAGAATTTTTCGGCCAAGGGATACCTGGGTAATAAATTTACATTGATGGCCATGCTGGGTACAGGTTTCAGTAATAACGGCGGTGTACGCACCCTGCAACAGGCCGAAGTGCTGCGCGATTTTATCGGCGGCAACCAACCCATGGGTTTCAGGGCCGGTGCAAGCCTCGGTTTCAGGCGCGAGTTTAACAGCGATGCGGTGGCTTTTAGCCGCATCACAGCCGCTTACGAGGTAACTAAATGGAAGCTTGGTGCCAATCTGCGTTTTGAAAAAGCTTTTGCTACCAACCGCGATGGCATCGACCTGATTACCAGCGTTGGTGTTCACCGCCATATTTCGGGCCAGTTGTTTGGCGGTTTTGAAGCCGTAGGCCAGGACCTGGAAGGTTTTTGGGAGGCCGACGAAGCCGAAGGCGGTGCCCGCTTACTTATAGGCCCATCACTAAACTATGCCCCGGTTAACTCGCCACTGGCATTTTCGCTTTGCGGCGGTCCCATAATTTATGCCACCCGCAGCGCCGCCACGCAAGGCCAGTTTGCCTACCGCGAGCTGCCAACCACCAATGGCTTCACCCTTAAATTTAACGTGGGCTTCAGGTTTCTATAATCAGAGTTTTACTGCCCGCAGCATTTCGCGTTTGCCAGGTGCTCCGGGCGCTTTTTCAACTTTAAAGCCCATGGCTTTCAGCCTGCGTTTAAGGTTGCCGGTAATGGCGTAGGTAACAAATACTCCGCCGGGTTTTAAAAAGCAAACCGTGTGGCCAATGGCTTCCTCATTCCACATTTCGGGTTGGTGGATGGCGGCGAAGGCATCAAAGTAAACAACATCAAACTGTTGCGCTGATTGAAAATTTAAAAGTGGGGTGTTTGCAATTTGCAGCCGCACCAACTCATTAATATCAACAGTGGCTTTTAAAGCCTGAGGGTAACTGTTGTTGAATTGTTCCCAAAGCAGGGCCGGCACATATTGCTCATAGCCGGTTTGGGCCATCATTTCGTTACCAAGCGGATAGGCCTCTATGCCGGTATAGTTAAGTTTTATTTTATTGTTAGTACATGCATCGGCAGTAAGCAAAAAATTAAGCCCGGTACCAAAGCCAACTTCCAGAATACTTACTGCATCGGTATCATTCCTATCCAAAAAATATTGCAGGCCCGATTTTACAAATACGTGCAAACTCTCCTGCAAAGCCCCGTGGCGCGAGTGATAATGTTCGCCCACTTCGGCATTGTAAATGGTGTTGGAGCCGTCGGCGGTGGTAACTATTTTTAAGTTTGACATGAAAGCTATAGTTGTGTAGCAGCGTCATTGCTTAGTACCCTATAGCGACGCGATTATAAGGTATTGAATGTTTGATATTTTTTTTCAAATGAGCGGTGGCCTGGCAGAAAAGCGGGCCGGGAGTATGGCCCCGCGGGCTGAAGCTTTTTTCTGTCTTGACTTTTGGGTTACTTTTGTGTCAAGACAAAAGTAACAGCCTCCGCGGCAAATGAGCGGCCAATGTTTGTATGATAGGATATGGCCGTTGTGAACCTCTGGAGCCGCCATTGCAAGAGAATTTCGTTTCTTAATTGTAATGTGGGCGTTCCCGTTAGCCAACGGGCGGGCTATCCGCTGCAAGTCCTCGCTTTCCCGGCGCAAATTGGCCACTACACGCTCCGGGCTTTACGCTCCTATCCCTAACGCGGCCTGCACACAGGCCCTCAAAAGTCAATTCTCCGGCAACGTCATTACATTTTTTCAGGACATCCTGATGGTTATTTGCAATGACGCTTTGTTGTGAGCCTCGTAATTTAGTTAATGAACTGCCTTCATCATCTCCGTAACCACCTCTCCCAGATCATAAACCGGCACATCTTCAACCACAGCCGATATAATACTTACCCCCGCAGCCGAGCGGTACCCCGCCGCGCAATGTACCACTATTGGCTTATCCGTGGCTATTTCACCTACACGCTCGCGTAATTCAGGCAGCGGAATATTGATGGCTGTGTTAAACACTTTACCTGCGGCAACTTCGCCCGCATTGCGGATATCAACTATGGTATAAGCTTCCTCGTTAGCCTTAAAATCGTCCAGATCAAGTACCGGCGAAACTTCGGTAGCTGCTGATAAAGGGATTAACAAGGCTGCTTTGATGTTTTGTTCGTAGCCTATTTTGGCTGCTTTTTCAATCAGGGTTTCCAGTTTTTCGTCGCTTTCGGCAATCAGGTAAAAATGCTCATCCGGACCGATGATCGAGCCCAGCCAGGTTTCAAATTTTTCACCGTCCATCAGGTTTATCGCGCCGTGCAGATGCCCGTTTCTGAACTGTGCCTTGGGACGGCTATCCACCACCAAAATATCTTTATCCAGGTTTGTTGCTGCATCAATACGGGGTACAGCTGCAATGCCATCCTCAAAATTTAAAACGCCTGCCTTGTTCAGCTCCACATCGCGGCCAAAGTATTTAGGCATAAAAGGCTGATCGGTAGTGAGGGTTTTTACAAACTCCAGCTCATCCATCAGTTGCAGGGCGTAATTTTCACGCAGCTCGCGACCAATGGTGCTTTCCAGATCAGGACTCATGTTTTTACCACATAACGAGCCCGGGCCGTGTGCCGGGTAAACCACCACGCTTTTGGGCAGTGTCATCAGCTTATGGCGGGTGCTCTGGTACATCTGGCGGGCAAGCTCCTCTTTTTTGGCGGTGATATTGCCTACGTTTTCGCGCAGATCGGGGCGGCCAACATCGCCTATAAATAAGGTATCGCCGGTAAAAATAGCGCTTTCACGGCCTTCTTCATCAATTAGTAAAATACAGATCGAATCGGGCGAGTGACCGGGGGTGTTGAGGGCCTTCAGTTTAATATCATTCAGCTCGATAACGTCGCCGTCATCAAACGTTTCGTGCGGGTAGGTGGCGCCGGTAAGCTTGCTGCAATAAATCACCGCGCCGGTAGTTTGGTGAATCTCGAGGTGCGAGCTCACAAAATCGGCATGCGGGTGCGTTTCAATAACGCCAACAATGGTGGCATCATGCTGTTGGGCAAAATTGTAATAAGGCTGCGGGTTGCGGGCCGGATCAATAACTATCATTTTGCCCGTACGGATCACGGCATACGAGCCATGAGCCAAACCCTTATCGTAAAACTGGTGGATAATCATACTTGCCGCAAAGATAATTGTTTGGGCGGGATGTTGGGCGGGGAGAATGTTAGTGGCGGGTAAAGATTGACAGATGGGAACAATTGAAGAGGTTATTTAACCGCAAATAGCTAAATTTGGGTATGAACACCATCGAATTAAAGCAGGAAATTAATAAAGTATTGGAAAACGTACCGGAAGAGGCCCTTGCCGATGTGCTTTTGTACCTGCAGCATTTGCAAGCCAAAACACCGGCCGATATTAAGTTAACTATCAATTTAAGGCAGATCCTGAACGAAGATAAGGAACTGCTTGAAAAGCTTGCCCAATGATCGTGCGGAGTTCTCTACCAAACCCTAATCCTCTCCTCCGGCTTTTTATACATCTTATCCCCCGGCTGTACATCAAACGCCTTATACCACGCATCAATATTACCCACCGGCCCATTGGTACGAAACTGCTCGGGCGAATGCGGATCTGTCAGGATCCTTTGCGCAGCCGATTCGGGGGTTTGAGATGACCTCCAGATTTGCGCCCATGATAAAAAGAAACGCTGATCGGGCGTAAAGCCATCTATCTTATTATCCGATTGGCCTTGCATGGTTTTGCGGAAAGCCTCGTAAGCAATGGTTAAACCGCCAAGGTCGGCAATGTTTTCGCCAAGAGTAAGGCGGCCGTTTACGTGCAGGGAATCAACAACGGTAAAGGCATTATATTGGTTAACCAGTTGGTTGGTGCGCATTTTAAAGTTATCAGCATCGTTGTTGGTCCACCAATCGCGCAGGGTACCGTCGGCATCAAAAAGCCGGCCCTGATCGTCAAAGCCATGAATCATTTCATGACCAATTATAGCGGCAATGGCACCGTAATTAACAGCATCATCGGCATTAAAATCAAAAAACGGAAACTGCATAATGCCCGCCGGGAATACAATTTCGTTATTCGCCGAGTTATAGTAAGCCTTTATAGTTGATGGCGTGATACCCCAGGCAGTTTTATCAACAGGTTTACCTAATCGGGCAATATTGATGGTGTAGCGCCATTTGCTCAGCGTGCGCAGGTTGCCAAAATAATCGTTGCGCTTTATTGCAACAACGTTATATTTTTCCCATTTGTCGGGATAGCCTATTTTAACGGCAAGGGTGCTGAGCTTTTTAAGTGCCTGTTGTTTTGTGGCGGAACTCATCCAGTCAAGGCGCGTAATACGGTCGCCCAAAACAGCTTTAAGGTTGTTTATCAAATTAAGCATGTATTGCTTGGCGGCAGGGCTAAAGTACTTTTCAACAAATAGTTGGCCTAACAATTCGCCCAGGTTGCCGTCAACCATGTTGCTCATGCGTTCGGCGCGTGGTAGTTGTACTTTTTGCCCGGTAAGCGTGCTGGTAAATGAAAAGCCTGCATTGGCAAAGTCGGCACTTAAGGCACCGGCGCCGGCTGCTCCCCGTAAAATATTCCATTGTAAGTAAACTTTCAGGTTAGCAACCGGGGTGGCGGCCAGCAGCGAATCGGCGGTTTTAAAAAATGAGGGCTGATTAACCAAAATGCTGTCCTGCCCGCCTGCATGAAGCGCGGGTAATATTTGGGTCCACTTTAAATGTGGTGTTTGCTTTTCAAAATCGGCTACCAGGAATTTATTGTAGGTAACATGCGGATTGCGCATGGCTACGCGGCTTAGCTGGGCTTTGGCGCAGGAGTATTCAATGTTGTAAACTATGGCTGCTTTTTTTGCGGCTTCGCCGGCGTTGCTTCCGGTTAGGGTAAACAGGGCAGCCGCATAATTTTTTAAAGCGTCCTGCGCTTTTTTTGCCCGCGTATCGTTTTTTAAATAATAATCCCTGTCGGGCAGGTTGATGCCGCCCTGGGCGAGGGTTATCACGTATTGATTTACATTTTTCCCGTCCGGCTCAACTCCAAACCTAAAAATAGGGGAGCCAATGCCGTTAACGCGTTCATAAATCATCTCATTAATAAAATCGTTGAAGTTTTTAATCCGGTCAATCCGTTGCAGGTCGGGTTTGGCCGGTTCATAGCCCCGTTTTTCGATGGTTAGGCTGTCCATTCCGCTGGCATATAAATCGCCCACGCGTTGTTTCAGGCTACCTTTAGGCTGCGATGCCGAAGTTTGGCTTACCTCATTAAGTAAGCCCAGCAGTTTGTCTGTATTTCCCTGCTGCACCATGGTAAAACTGCCCCAGCGGTTTGCCTGGGCCGGTATAGGGTTTTGTTTAAGCCAGCCGCCATTAGCGTATTCAAAAAAATCGTCGCCAGGTTTAATGGCCAGGTTCATGTTTGCGGGATCGATAAATTTTTTAGGTGCGGCAGCAATCTTATGTTTGGGCCTGTGATGTTTAGGTTTGTTTATTGCAAAAACATTTACCGATATGCCTAAGGCGGCAGCCAGCATAATACAGTTAAACTTTAATTTCATTTAAAATAAAAAATTAAAGTTAACGAATTGCGGTTGATAAGCACAAGCCGGGTAGATTAAACCGCTTAACGGTTAAACCAGCCGATAACGGCATCCAGTTTGGACCGTTTTAAAAAATCAAGCCAGAAACGGTGTAATGGCATCGTTTTCATAATAATCGCGTTGTTAGTGATATTATAACTGTTGGATTGCGGAAATATTGTTGTTAACTGTCTGAATCAGAATTTTCAGAATTTGAGAATGGACAGAATTTTTGGTGATATTATTCAAAGTTTATCTTTTTATTTTATGTTTTTTGGGATGATGCAGATCACTATTTATTCTGCAAATTCTAAAATTCTGTAAATTCTGATTCAGACAATCACTAACTATCGTATTTTTGCGCGTTATGAGTATTGCTAAAACATATATCCCTAAAGAAACCGAAGAAAAATGGTACAGTTACTGGTTACAGCACGGCTTTTTTAAGTCGGTGCCAGATGAGCGCGAGCCTTATACCATAGTCATTCCGCCGCCAAATGTTACCGGGGTTTTGCACATGGGCCACATGCTTAACAATACCATACAGGATGTGCTGGTTCGCCGTGCCCGTATGAAAGGCAAAAATGCCTGCTGGGTTCCAGGGACAGACCATGCCAGTATTGCCACCGAGGCCAAAGTTGTTGCCATGCTTAAAGAGCGCGGCATCAGCAAAAAAGACCTTACCCGCGAAGAATTTTTAACCTACGCCTGGGAGTGGAAGGAAAAATACGGCGGCATTATCCTGGAGCAGCTTAAAAAATTAGGCGCCTCATGCGATTGGGACCGTACCAAATTCACGATGGACGAGAACCTATCCGAAGCCGTAATAGATACTTTTATCCACCTGTATAAAAAAGGCTGGATTTACCGCGGCATCCGCATGATTAACTGGGATCCGCAGGGTAAAACCGCTGTGAGTGACGAGGAAGTTATCCGTAAAGAGGTTAATCAGAAGCTCTTTTATGTTAAGTATAAAGTCTCAAGTCTTAAATCTGAAGTCTTAAATCAGGATTCGACTTCCGACTCAGAGCTTCCTTCTTCCGACTTCTTAACCATCGCTACTACACGCCCTGAAACCATTATGGCCGATGCAGCTATCTGTATCAACCCTAACGACGAGCGTTACCTGCACCTGCATGGTAAAAAAGTATTCATCCCGTTAATTAACCGCGAAATCCCGGTTATACTGGACGACTACGTTACCATGGATTTTGGTACCGGCTGTTTAAAAGTTACCCCGGCACACGATTTAAACGACTATGAGCTGGGCCAACGCCATAACCTGCCCGTTATTGATATTTTAAATGACGATGGCACGCTGAACGAAAAAGCGCAGATCCTGGTTGGTGAAGACCGCTTTGCCGCCCGTAAAAAAATTGCGGTATTGCTTGAAGAAGCCGGTGTACTGGAGAAAGTTGAAGAATATAAATCGCAGGTTGGTTTCTCTGAACGTACCAACGCGGTTATTGAGCCTAAGTTATCTATGCAATGGTTTTGCAAGATGGCTGAGATGGCTAAACCCGCTTTGGATTATGTACTGAACGGCGAAATTAAACTGATACCTGATAAGTTTATCAATACCTACCGCCATTGGATGGAGAACGTAAGGGATTGGAATATCAGCCGCCAATTATGGTGGGGACAGCAGATCCCGGCGTGGTATTTACCTACCGGCGAGTTTGTTATCGCTAAAAATGCTGAAGATGCTTTGAAAGAGGCACAAGCTATCAATCCGGCATTAACTGCTGTCGACCTGAAACAGGACGAAGACGTGGTTGATACCTGGTTTTCATCATGGTTATGGCCTATCTCGGTATTTGATGGTTTTAAAGACCCTAACAATGCCGATATCAACTATTACTACCCAACCAATGACCTGGTTACCGCGCCCGAGATCCTGTTTTTCTGGGTAGCGAGGATGATCATGGCCGGCCACGAGTTTAGGGGCGAACTGCCTTTCCGTAACGTTTACCTTACCGGTATAGTGAGGGATAAACAAGGCCGCAAAATGTCGAAATCATTGGGTAACTCGCCCGATCCGCTGGATCTGATCGAGAATTACGGTGCCGATGGCGTGCGCGTGGGGATGCTGCTATGCTCGCCTGCAGGTAACGATTTGATGTTTGACGAAAGTTACTGTAAACAAGGCGCCGGTTTTGCCAATAAGATCTGGAATGCATTTAAACTGGTAAAAGGCTGGGAGGTTGATGAAACCTTACCAAATCCTAACGCCGTAGCCATCGAATGGTTTGGCAACCGCTTTAACCAGGCTTTAACCGAAATTGAAGCTAATTTTGCGCAGTACCGCCTTTCGGAAGCTTTGATGGATACTTACAAGCTGGTATGGGACGATTTTTGCGCCTGGTACCTGGAAATGATTAAGCCTGCCTATCAGCACCCTATTGATAAGGCAACTTATGAGGCTACTATTCAGTATTTTGAAAATATATTGAAGGTGCTGCACCCCTTTATGCCTTTCCTTACCGAAGAGTTGTGGCATGACGAACTGTTTGGCGAACGCACCGAAACCGACTGCTGTATTGTAGCGCAATTGCCCGCTATTGGGGAAATAAATTCACGACTGCTTACCGAGGTTGAAATAGTAAAAGACATAATCACAACCCTCAGGAATACGCGTAAAACAAAACAAATTTCGGATAAAGAACCGTTGGAGTTATTTGTACGCTCAAATTCGGGGATAGATTATAGTAATTATCAGGCTATTATCAGCCGGTTGGGTAATATAAGCAAGTTTGATACCGTTACTGATAAAGTTGAAGGCGCTATCAATTTCCTGGCCTCAACTGATGAATTTTATGTACCATTTGAGGAAGAAATTGACCCGGTTGCCGAATGCGCCCGCCTGAAAAAAGAGCAGGAATATTTGCTCGGCTTTTTAAAAGCGGTTAACGGTAAGTTAAACAACGAGCGCTTTATGGCCAACGCCAAATCCGAAATTATAGAAGTTGAGCAAAAGAAAAGGGCTGATGCCGAGGCTAAACTGGCCATCATTGAAGATAACCTGAAAGCTTTGGCTTGCTAATTGCAGGACTTACCAACTTTGCGTTACAAGTAACCGTGTGGTAAACACGGTTACTTGCTAATGGCAAGGTTAATGTCAAGTTCTGAATATGAGTGAAAAAGTAAGTTTTTTTAACTTATCGATCTATAAAATCCTTCGCAAGGAACAGCCGTTTCTTGACCAGGCCCGCATACGTTTATTGTATTATGGGTTCTTTTTAATATTTGTTGCCCTGGGGGCACTTTACCTGAGTGTTTATTTTCAAAATCAAACCATGCTGGCCAATACCAGCCTGGTATTGATGGGCTCGGTAGTGGTATTGTTTAAATATCTTACCTGGCGGCCGCACTGGCAGGGGGTATCGCACGCGCTGCTTATTGTTGGTACGCTGGTTAATACCAGTTTGGTGTACATCTCTATCCAAACGGTAAATATTATTACCGTGCAGGTTATCATCATTGTTATTGTATTCAGTTTTTACATGCTGGGGCAATCGTGGGGGCTGATTTACTCTTTGCTTAATACGGTACCGGTGCTGGTGTTCATGATCATCGAGTTTAACAACGGTTATGTTATCGGTATAAAGCCTAATAAAATTGATCAGTCAACCATTATTATCAGCCTGTTTGCCAATTTTATCCTGCTGATATTTATCCATAGTCATTTTTACACGGCCTTCCTGAAAAATATCAAGCACTTAAAAGATAGCAGCGAAGAGCAAAACAGGCTTTACAACAAAATGGAAGCGGCTATAGAAAAAGCCGAAAAATCGGCACTGGCCAAATCGGAGTTTTTGTCAACCATGTCGCACGAGATCCGGACGCCCTTAAATGCGGTGATCGGTATGAGCAATTTGCTGATGATGGGCAGCCCAAGGCCCGATCAGAAGGAAAACCTCGAGATCCTGAAATTCTCGGCCAATAACCTGCTGGCTATTGTGAATGATGTGCTTGATTTCAGCAAGATCGAGTCGGGCAAGGTGGTTTTTGAAAATATTAAGTTTAACCTTGTTGAGCTGATGAACAATATCTGCGGCGGGCAGATTTTGAAAGCCGAAGAGAAGGGTTTGTTATTTAAGCTGGATGTTGACAGTTCGTTACGAAGTAAGGTACTTTTTGGCGATCCTACCCGCATTACCCAGATCATTTTTAACCTGGTGAGCAATGCCATCAAGTTTACTGAGCGGGGAAACATTTGGGTGAGGGTTACCTGTGTTGAAGACCGTCACAATACCGTTACCGTGAATTTTTCGGTTAGAGATACCGGCATAGGTATTGAAAACGACAGCCTTGCCAGCATATTTGAGCCTTTTACCCAGGAATCATTAGCTACCACCCGCAAATATGGCGGTACCGGCTTAGGTTTAGCAATAGTAAAACGCCTGCTTGAGCTGCAGGGCCTACAGATGACTGTGAACAGTACCCGCGGCTACGGCTCCGAGTTTTTATTTAATATGGAGTTCCCGGTATCAACCGAGCCCATGCCCGAGCCTGTGGCAGCAGTACCGGCCAATGATCCATCGGCAGATGGCGGGCTTAGCGGCCTGAGGGTATTAATTGCCGAGGACAACATGGTGAACGTAATGCTGATGAAAAAGCTGTTGGGCAAATGGAACATTACCCCAACCATTGCCGAAAACGGCGAACGTGCAGTTGAGTTTATGCAATACGGCAATTTTGATATTATACTGATGGATTTGCAGATGCCGGTAATGAACGGTTTTGATGCCTCGAAAGAGATCCGCAAAATGGCCGATCCGCGCAAATCGCAGATCCCGATCATTGCACTTACTGCTTCGGCACTGTTTGATATCAAAGACCAGGTTTATGAGGCCGGCATGAACGATTACGTATCCAAACCTTTTAAACCCGACGATTTGCTGGAGAAACTGCATGCACATGCGCCGGGGAAAATGGCGTAAGCCCCACCCAAACCCTCCCCGGTAGGGAGGGCCTTAAAGAAATTCTTGCACTCGTTTGCAACGAGTGCTTAACTTGGGTTAGCGTTTGCAACGCGAATGTGGGTTTACGTTACAAACGTAAACCCACATTAAGCACTCATCACAGATGAGCGCAAGATAATTATTGTTCTTCTTCTTCCCGCCTCCTGAATCTTGATCTCCTGTATCTATAACCTCATTTATTCAAAGCCTCCCCGGCGCTAATCACTGCCTCATTCACTTCCTTCACCCTGTCCAGCTCCATTTTTTCAACGGCGCGGTCGTAAGTTAGTACGCCGTTCACTTCGTGCTCCACATCGGTGGTTTGGGTATATATGGCTACGCTGAGGCCTTTGTATTTCATCAGTTGCTCTACTTCATCAAGTAAAAAAACATAGCGGTCGGTAAGGCGTGAGCGGGTTGGCTCGTAGTCGTAGGCGTTGTTGTGAACCGGCCACATGTGGTTGCGTACAAACAGGCCTACACCCCCAAATTCGCCCAGCGACGCCGCCCGGTGCGCATCTGGCACTGATGCGTCGTAGGGGCCAACGTAAATATGGGTATCCACATAGTCGCCGTTGCCGGGATCGCCGTATGGTTTTTGATAGTCGGGATTGTTGTTAAAGCCCGAGTTACCGTTAACCAGGCGTGAAGGATCATATTGTTTAACCCAGTTGGTGATGCTTTTTACATCAAAGGCACCCCAGTTTTCGTTAAAAGGCACCCAGGTAATGATGGATGGCGAATTGTAATGATCGTCGATAATCGCCTTCAGCTCCTCGCGGTAAACCTTGCGGTTTTGGGTGGTATCTTCGTTTTGGTACCAGATGGCCGGCATATCCTGCCATACCAGCAAGCCCATTTTATCGGCCCAGTAGTAAAAGCGCTGGGGCTCGGTTTTCATGTGCTTGCGGATGAGGTTATAACCCGCCTTTTTGGTGTATTCGATATCAAACTTCAGGGCATCTTCGGTGGGGGCGGTTAACACACCATCGGGCCAGTAACCCTGGTCCAACAGGCCGAGTTGCATGATGAATTTGCCGTTGATGAGTGGCCGTACTACGCCGTTAAGCTTGCCTAATTTTATATCGCGCATACCGAAATAGCTTTTAACCTCGTCGGCTTCGCTGCCATCGGCGTTATAAAGGGTAAGCTTCAGATCATATAAAAACGGCGAATCGGGCGACCACAGTTTAGCATTATCTATCGGCAGATAAAAATAAGTCCCGCCGGCGGCCTCTGTTTGCGAAACTTCCTTGCCATCATTTAACGCCACAGCTTTAATTTTACCTTTACCTTCGGTATTAACCCATAGTTTTAAGCGCTTGCCTTCCAAATCGGGCAGCAGCCGGATATTTTTGATGCACGATTTGCTTACCGGTTCCAGCCAAACGGTTTGCCAAATGCCCGACGAAAAAGTATAATCGCCCCGCGGGCCGTTTTTGCCCGATGGGGTTTTACCGTCATTAGGGTCTTTAGCCGCTACAATAATTATATTGCTGCCTTTTTTAATAAAGGGCGTAATATTAAAACTAAACGAATCGTACCCTCCAGAATGAGTGCCGGCCTTCTTGCCATTTACAAAAACGGTAGCATCATGATCTACCGCACCAAAATGGAGGATGATCTGTTTGCTCTGCCATTTTGCCGGAAGCTCAATAGTGCGGCGGTACCACATGTTAATTTCCTGGTTGCGCTGGATACCCGACAGTACCGATTCGGGGCAGTAGGGTACCTGGATCTTTTCGGTTTTGCCTTCAAACGCGGCAGGCTTTTCGGGGTTTAAAGCGTTTGGTGTGTTTTTGCCGCCAAGGTAATCCCATTTGCCATTAAGGCAAAGCCAGTCGGCACGTTCCAGTTGGGGGCGGGGGTATTCGGAGAGCGGCGTTTCGGCCTGGATTGCTTCTTTTGTCCAGCGGGTGGGGAGTTTGACTTCCTGTGCCGAAACAGCACAGCCATATAACAATCCTGCCAAAAGCAGGGTTTTTGCCTTGAGATAGGTTTTCATGCGTAAATGTTATAGTTGATGAGGTTATGAATGCCTAATGTAGGGAATAGATAACTGTTATCATAACATTTGATAGTCTGAATCAGAATTTACAGAATTTTAGAATTTACAGAATAGCGTCTGAACTGAGATTTGGGAGGATTTTTGGGATGGGCACGATTTTTTTGTCTGAACTGACTCGTCCTAAAAAAGGTTGACAGTGATTTTATAAAAATAAAGATAATTATTGTTTGTTTGTCGTGTTAAGATGTGTGTAACGCGTAGCGTTATCCACATCTTAACACGTTTTTCTTTTTTTGCTTCTTTTTTTCTTTTTAAAAATGGGCGTTTGTTGTTGATAACTACCCGACTGTCTCCTCCTTTTTTGCAGGTTTACTTTTATAATTATTCCTCCAGAGGCGTTTGAGTTTAAACTTTCTGGTATGCACCAGTGCAGGTGTTAACATCGATATGCTGCTATGAGGTCGCATGTAATTATAGATATTGACTGCCTGTGTCACGGCGACTCTTGCATCTTCAATGTCTATGAATGATGGCTTTAGTAGTTCCATTTTCAGGATCCCGTTTACCCGCTCTGCAATCGCGTTATCTCTTGGATCCCCGCTTTGGGTCATGCTTATATCTATGTTGTTCGCCTGTAGTGTTTTTATATAATCGTGGCAACAATATTGCGTCCCCCGATCTGAGTGATGGATCAATTCTTTTTTATTCTGACGCCCCTCAATAGCCATTTTCAATGCTAATATGCTGCCTTCGGCTGTAAGGTTCCCGCTAACATGAAAACCAACGATCTTACGGCTATAGGCATCCGTTACAAGGCTCAGATAAGCAAATTCACTGCTGAGTTCAAGGTAAGTGATATCACTTACCCATAACTGTTCTGAGCGCGTAGGGACCATGTTTTTGATCAGGTCGGGATATTTCTTCATCCAGTGATTGGAATCAGTAGTTTGTGGTTTACCACGCCGCTTTTTGTTCAACAAGCCATACTTGCCCAGCATCCTGAAAAAGTGATCTCTACCCATTTTTAATTTATGGGCCTTGATAAAAGGGGCCAAAAGGAAGAATAGTTTACGGCCTCCGATACGGGGCTGTAAATCCCTGTAGCCGATAACCTGCTGAACCAGCAATTCCTCCTTGATGGGTTCCTCCTCTTCCAATAAACGTCGCTTATAATAGGCTTGGCGCGAATACCCAGACAGTGAACATAACAGGGATAAGCTACAACCCTGGCTTTGTTCTACTTTCATGACTGCCTGGGGCCAGCTTTTTTTCTGATATCGGTGCCATACTGCTCATCCGATATATCAATCATTGCTTCCAGTAGATGGATCTTCAATTGGGCTTTACGTAACTCTTCCTGTAAGGCCTTGATGTCCTCTGGCATGCCCTCCCGTTCTTTTGCCACTTGAAGGGATGCTGCCCTTTGCGCTATTTTATTATTCTTTTTCTTTTCTTCCACAACCCATCTTGATACGCTCGCGTTTCCGAATCCGTATTTCTGCCCTAATTTAGCTGATGTTGTGCCGCCCGCCAAATATTCTTCTATGGCAAGCGCTTTTCTTAATGTATAATCCATTGCTGACTTCTTTTGTGTCAACCTATAACAGGACAAGTCAAACTCGAATTTGGGGGAATTATTAGAATTTTTAGAATTTGCCTGGTATTCTGTTAATTCCTTAATTCGATAAATTCGGGTTCAGACAAAATATTCTGCTAATTCTAAAATTCTGTAAATTCTGATTCAGACACCCTTCACATACCCCGGCAACTCTTCAATAAACCGATAAGTACAGTTTTCATGATCAATGGCGCAATAGTAATGCTGCAAGCCATTGCTTACGGCAAGTAAGGATACCTTATGCACCATGTTATACCGCGCAATCTGATCGAATGTTTTTTGATCAATGGTAACCGAGGGAGCTTTGCATTCTACCATCAGTATCCGCTGGCCGTCCGGGTTAAAAACTACAATATCGGTGCGTTTTTGCAGGGTGTTGAGCTTAAGGCCGCCTTCCAGTTTAATAAGCGAGCGGGGGTAATTTTTTTGCCTGATGAGGTATTGTACAAAATGCTGGCGTACCCACTCTTCGGGGGTAATGATGATGGTTTTTTTGCGGATCTCGTCAAACAGGGTTAGCGTGCCTTCATCGTCGCTTATTTTAAAGGGGTAGGGCGGGAGATTAAGGGGCTGGAGCATTTTATAAAGTCTGAAGTATTAAGTCGGTAGTTCTGAGTCGAACTTCAAAAGTAAAAAAATATCCGCTTAGCATCCCTCTAAATAAAAATACATTCCACTTTTGGCTTACTACTTAGTACTTTTGACTTCATAAAAGATGACCGCGCCCGAGATACTCAAAGACCTTAAGAACCGTAAATTTAAACCCCTGTACCTGCTGCATGGCGATGAACCTTATTTTATCGACCTGATAAGCAATTACGTGGAGCACCACCTGCTGCCCGCACATGAGCGGGGCTTTAACCAAACGGTAGTTTATGGTAAGGATACCGATATCATGACGGTGCTTAACGCCGCCAAGCGCTACCCCATGATGGCCGATTACCAGGTGGTACTGGTAAAAGAGGCCCAGGATATGAAATGGGGCAAGGAAGACGATAACAAAAAAACGATAGACCCGGTACTCAGCTACCTCGAAAACCCGCTGCCCAGCACCATACTGGTTTTTTGTTACAAATACGGCAAGTTTGATAAGCGAAAAAAAACCTACAAGGCCATTGATAAGCATGGAATAGTGTTTGAATCTGCCGCTTTGTACGATAATAAAATTCCGGGCTGGGTTGAGGGTTATGTAAGCGAAAAGGGCTACAAAATAAACACGCAGGCATCGGCCATGATAGCCGAGTACCTGGGTAACGATCTGGCCAAAATTGCCAACGAGCTTGAAAAATTGATGCTGAACGTTACCGCCGGGCAGGAAATTACCCTGAAACACATCCAGGATAACATAGGCATCAGTAAAGAATATAACGTATTTGAGCTGCAAACGGCCCTCACCAAAAAGGATGCCTTTAAGGTTAACCAGATCATCAATTACTTTGAGGCCAATCCAAAATCAAATCCCATAGTGCTGGTGTTGGGCAACCTGAATAACTTTTTCAGCAAGGTACTGGTGTATCATTATGTAAAAGATAAAACCCCGCAAAACCTGGCTAAAGAGATGGGCGTGAATCCTTATTTTATTAAAGATTATGAGCAGGCGGCCCGGAACTATCCGCTCGGCAAAATATTCCAGGTGATCAGTTACCTGCGCGAGTATGATTTGAAAAGCAAAGGCGTTGAATCAAACGCGCCGCATGGCGAGCTGATGAAGGAATTGATGTTTAAAATTTTACACTGATTTAATAGCCGTTATGCACCTATCTGCAAAAGCAAAAGCCGGTATGGCTTCAAACCTCATCAGGATTTCGGCAGTATTAACGCTTGTTGATTACTACCTGGTTGCGGGCAAACCGAATTCTGTTTACACGGTTATAGCCATGTGTATAGCCTTAGCTATAATGCTTGTTTTAGCCATGTTTATACGTGCCGGGGCCAGGTGGCCAAAGTGGGTACTGCTGTTACTACTGGCAATTACGATAATTCCGGATTTGATAGGTCTCCCCTCTGCCTTCCGCCAAAATATAGCAGCCGCGCTGATTGCTATACTGATTGATTTGATGCAACTGGCGGCGCTGGTGCTGCTTTTTATAAAAGGTAAAGACGATGACCGGGAACCTGCAGATCCCGGTATTACTGCCAGGCAGGTTAACGATGAGCAGGCGGAAGGTGTTTAAATACCAATGAAAACGCAAATATCGCCGAAACGATAATTAGCAGAAAATAAAAGGTTGTGCGAAGATCTTTGATGTCGCGGTTTTCCTTTAATACCCAGAGCCTGAATGGTTCAACAAATAAGGTTAGCACAATAAACAAAAAGGCAAACGATAACGAAACCGGCGCGTAATCAAAAAAGCCGTCGATGTTATTGTTGATAAATCCTATCAAAATAGGTACATTCCATCCTACAATAAAAACAATGATGGCCGCTGTTTTAATAGGAAAGCGACCTTGTTCCTGTAGTTTTTTTACCTGGTATTGTACTGATTGATCATGTACTACCTCTTTATTAAAAAGGCCGGTTGCTTTTATATTTTCAATGATGTTGTTATACGGGGTGCTTGTTATAAAAACTATTTTTTGGGGATAAGAACTTACGGTGTGGTTTATCCTGATGCCGCTACCGCTCAGGCCTGATGCCGGCTCGATAGAAGTGATATCTCCGGCATTGAAAAATACCTGCCCGGCAAAGCCCAAATTTATTGATAGCATATTTGCGGTAACATTTAAGGTTGCTAAAGGCCATGTAGCTTTAGCGTTGCCTATATACCCTCCGCCGGTAATTTTAAACTCGTTCATTTGTGAAAACTGGTTTAGCGTATAAGGCTCAAAGTAATTATAAAAAACAATTGCCCGCAAGCGGCATATGGTAAATATTAACCGTAACAATTTCGTTAACTGTAGCGTTGCTTAGTGTTTGACCGTATAATGCCCTTGCCCTCAAAAACGCCCCTTCGTTGCATCTACGGCGGTTTTATATCCTGACTTTCGCTTTAACTGCTTCACTTGTAATTGATTATTTACAATGTAACAAAAATATTCAGCCAAATTATTCCCTAAGTTCACCATTATAAAATACAGCAAAAGCTAATCAGTGTATTATTTATTCACCTAAAACCAATGTGATGATACTTTTATTTTGTGGATTATCGGGGGCCGGGAAATCAACCCTGGCCAAAAGTGTTGCGGCCGAATTAAAAGATCTGAACATTAAGGCCGAGATTATTGATGGCGACGAGTACCGCGCCGCCCTATGCCGCGATTTAGGCTTTAGTAAGGAGGATCGGAATGAAAATATCCGCCGGCTGGGTTTTGTGGCCAGCCGTTTCAGCGCCCAGGGCATAGTTACCATTGTAAGCGCCATTAACCCGTATGATGATATTCGCCGCGAACTGGCCGAAAAATACGACCATGTAAGTATAGTGCATATTGATTGCCCTGTAAACAAACTGATTGACCGCGATACCAAAGGCCTTTATAAACGCGCCCTGCTGCCTGATGGCCACCCCGATAAACTGAATAATTTAACGGGAATTAATGATCGCTTCGATGTGCCCGTTAACCCCAATCTGTATATCGATACCTGCAATTATACTATCCGGCAAAGTACCTCTTCACTGTTATATTATATCATTAACAACCTGCAGCCTGTTAAGAAGCACACCTTTAAAATACCAAGCTACTCCTGATTTACCGCAGGGAATGGCTAAAACAGATTTATGCAAAAAAGAGTACTGATTATTGCAGGGATGCACCGTTCGGGCACATCGCTCATTACCCAATGGCTTACAAATGCGGTTTGCAAACGGGCGAGCAACTGGCCGCCGGCAATCATGGCAATGTAGAGGGGCATTTTGAAGATGTTGAGTTTTTAAAAATGCACGAGGAGATCCTGGCCGATCATAACCTGCCCATCTCGGGCCTCACCATAGAACATATTGACAGTTTTACGCCCTACGAAAAGGCCAAGCTGCAAAGCATCATCAAAGTAAAACAGCAACTGTACGACCAATGGGGCTGGAAAGACCCCCGTACCTGCCTTTTTCTGGATGTTTATAAAGAATTACTGCCCGGAGCCTGTTACCTGGTTATTTTGCGCGATTATCAATCGGTAGTAAGCTCGCTTTTACGGCGCGAGTTTAAGTATTTTGATAACAAATACATGAAACGCGGTTTGCTGCAACGATTGGCCTGGATTTACGTGCGTAAACCCAAACGGATAAACAAATTTTACCAGGCTAATGCTGCCGAATTTTTAAAGGTATGGATAGCGTATAATCATGATATTTTAACCTGTATAGAAAAGCTTCCGGCCGAAAACTACGCGGTAATCAATTATTCGATGCTGAAGCAGCACGATGAGCCGGTTTTTAATCAACTTAAAAACAAATGGAACTTTGCTATTAGTTACTCACGTTTTAAAGATGTTTTTAAAGAACACCTGATAGGGCCTGATATTGATATTGAACGGTATATTGATGATAAGGAGATGATTGAACAGGCTAAGATGTTGCAGGGGAGGTTGAAGGAGTATTTGTTGAAGTAGGGAACTGCGAACTAAATGTAGGACCGCAGAGCGAATAACTATTGCGCAGCTATAAATATTACCATTTCCGGGGATGCGCGAAATAATTGGAGACTTGTTTGCCGCAATCATCACCCCCCTACATTACTACTGCAAAGCGGTAATTTTAATGTAACAATAGCCTGGGTGGAGGTAAGGCATTTTAGTATATGCCCGCTTTTTTACATTTTTACGCTACATTAAAATACTACGTTTACATGCAGCATTGGTTAGTTAAGAGTGAGCCCTTTAAATATAGCTGGGAAAAATTTAATAAGGATGGCCGTACCTTTTGGGATGGCGTACGCAATTACCAGGCCCGCAATAACCTGCGCGCCATGCAGGAGGGCGACCTGGTACTGTTTTACCACAGCAACGAGGGTAAAGAGATAGTTGGCGTGGCCAAAGTAGTAAGAGAAGCTTACCAGGATCCTACCACCGATGATGCTAACTGGGTGGTTGTTGACCTATCGCCGGTTGAAACCTTGAAAACCCCGGTAACGCTTGAGCAAATTAAAGCCGACCCCAAATTGCAGGATATTGGCCTGGTAAAACAGGGCCGCCTATCGGTAATGGGTTTAAAGCGCGAAGAGTTTGATTATATTTTAGAGTTGGGCAGTAAATGAGCCTGAGCTTTCTGAGCCTCCGCCATTATATTAAGGCGGGGTGTATAGCTGTTTTATTGATATTGCCGGGTTTAGCTAAAGCTCAGGATGCGTTTAGCGAATTTGCCAATTTATTCACTGTGCCAAACAATTATGTGGTAAGGCATACTAAACAGGCACCGGTAATTGATGGCGATGTGGAAGATGCCGTATGGCAGCAGGCTAAATGGACTGCAGATTTTCAGGATATTGAAGGTGATTTGAAACCCAAGCCGCCCCTGCAAACCAATGTTAAAATACTTTGGGACGATAGCTGCCTTTACGTGGCGGCACGTTTGTACGAGCCGCAGGTGTGGGCTACGCTTAGCCATCATGATGATATTATTTTCAGGGATAATGATTTTGAGTTGTTTATTGACCCTGCAAATAACACCCATAATTATTATGAGATTGAGGTGAATGCCCTCAACACCATTTTTGATTTGTTTTTAACCCGGCCGTACCGTAACAATACCACGGCTGTAACCGGCTGGGATACGCATGGCTTACGGTCGGCGGTAAAAGTGCAGGGTACGCTGAACGAGGCCGCGGATATTGATAAAGGCTGGACGGTGGAGATGGCTATCCCTATTAAATCGGTGACGGGCGGATTTGGCAGAGCCAATGTTAAACATGGTACTGTATGGCGCATCAATTTTTCGCGCGTGGAATATGATACCAGGGTTGTGAATGGTAAATACGTAAAGCTGCAGGACACTGCCGGGCGTGATTTGCCCGAGCATAACTGGGTGTGGAGCAACCAGGGGCTTATCAACATGCATTTTCCTGAGCGCTGGGGCTACCTGTTTTTCAGCAATCACGAGGCCGATGATGTAAGCTTTGAAATGCCTTATGCCGAGGAGCAGAAACGATACCTGTGGCTGATATATTACAAGCAAAAACAATGGCAGCAAAAACATGGTGAATATGCCGTATCGTTAAAAAAATTGGGTATAGATAGCAAGGTAGCCGTTACGGGTAGCAATAACGAATTGAAACTGGAAGCCACCCCACACCAGTTTATAGCGTATATTACCGATACCAACACCAAACAAACCTATACCATTAACCAGGACGGACTGGTACAGCCAAAGCTAACTCCTAAACTAAAATGAATAAACGCGAATTTTTGAAAGCCGGTTTATTGGCCGGTGTGGCATCACAATTACCGCTTGCTGGTAATGCCGCCGTTGAAACTGCTAAAAGCAGCAGGAAAAAGGCAATGAAAAACTGGGTATGGATTAACCCCAACCCAAAGGATACCGACGATGAACTATCAACCCGGTATACGGCTTTCAAAGAATCGGGCATAACGGGTGTGTTTTTTGAGGCTGATAGCGAGCGCCATTTCCGCGCTGCCAAAGCCAAGGGCCTGGAAGCCCACCGCTGGATGTGGACTTTTAACCGTGCCGAACTGGTTACCGAAAAACCCGAATGGTACAGCAAAAACCGCAAAGGCGAATCATGTGCCGATCATCCGCCGTATGTGCAGTATTATCGCTGGCTGTGCCCATCGCGCCCCGAGGTGCAGGAGTATCTCACCAAAACTGTTGATGATATTTTAGCTAAAGATTATATTGACGGCATTCACCTTGATTATGTGCGTTATTGCGACGTAATATTACCGGTAAACCTTTGGGATCATTACAAGCTTGATCAAACCAAAGAACTGCCCGAATATGATTTTTGCTACTGCGAGGTTTGCAAAGCCAAATTTAAGGAGCAATACAATCTTGATCTCGACCAGATCCAATACCCCGAAGCAAGCCTTTCATGGCGTCTGTTCAGGTATAATAATATCACCCGGGTGGTTAACGGCATTTCGGCGGTAGCTCATCAGCATAAAAAACAAATCACTGCGGCCGTATTTCCAACCCCCGAAGTTGCCCGCCGTAACGTACGCCAGGATTGGACCAACTGGAAAATGGATGGCATTTGCCCCATGATATACCACGGTTTTTACAAAGAAGGCGTAAGCTGGATAGGCGATGCGGTAGCCGAAGGCGTACACTTTCTGGCGGGTAAATTTCCGCTGTATGCAGGTTTATATCTATCTGATTTTAAAAATGATGAGCAGATTCGTACAGGCATCCAGGTGGCGTTGAAGAATGGGGCGATGGGGGTATCATTCTTCGGGAATGTGAGGCCGGAAGTTTTGGCGATATTGAAGGATGAAGTGGCGGTGTTTAAGGCCTCGTCATAAGAAAAACTTACACTCATTTCGTAAAGAGAAGAGTTTCTATCCACCACGTCATTGCGAGGAACGAAGCAATCCCCGATTAGCAGGTCCGCCCTGTATAGTTCGAGATTGCTTCGTTCCTCGCAATGACGTGGTGGTTATTGTCTTTCGACTTTAACCTTTTCCCTTTCACCCCAAAAAGCCTTCCCCTTTCGCCTCAAAAAGCCTATCCCCGCAATTTGTCCAATAAATCGCTTAGGGTGGCGGCTTCGTCTTCGGTAAGGTTTTGGCTTAGTACCTCTTTGGTTTTAAACTCACTGTCCATTTTTGAAAGCGTGGCCAGGCCTTCTTCGCTGATGCGGATATCTACCGCGCGGCGGTCCTTATTATTAGTGCAGCGCGATACCAGGCCTTTCTGAACCAGGCGATCAACAATGCGTGAAGCATCCGACATTTTATCAATCATCCTTTCCTTCAGCAAATTGATGGTGGCCGGTTTGGGGTATTGGCCGCGCAAAATACGCAGGATATTGAATTGTTGTTGGGTTATATTGTGTTTTTCAAAATGGCAACGAAAATAGTTAGCCAGCCAACCTTGCGTGTAGGCCACGTTAATGGCTACTTTGTGGTAGTTGTCTTCAAAATTGGTACTTTGTATTTCGTCTTCTATCCGCATAGTAGTAGTAATGAATGGGATACAAATATGTTTAATTATTTTTAATTTAACATTGATTTATTTATCGCCGTCGTCCGCCTCTGCGGCGGCGTCGGTTAATTTAGGCTTGCCGTAATCCCATGGGCAATGCAGGCATTTGTTTTTGCAGCAGTAGCCACGTTTTAAGTGATACTCTTTGGTAAACACAAAATTGCCGTCCTCGTTAATATAATAATCAATGCCTTCCTGCAGCATCAGTTCAGTATTTTTACAAAGATATCATCTTTTAGGTAAGCCTGCAGGTGATTACCCTTACCGTGAAGTGTCCAAACCTGTTTGGGTTTGGTGTTGGTAATGGTTTGCAGGATATCGTTCCAATCCACATGGTCGGATATAAACAAGGTATCCTGGTTGTTTACCTGTAAGTTTTTCCATCCCGAGGCAAACAGGCGTTTTACACCGGTGGCCCTGATGTAGCTATCAAAAGTAAACGGCGGCACAATGTACACAAACTCATCCTGCACCTTCATCAGTTTACGTCCGTAGATCTGATATCTACCCGGCGAGAAGCCCATCTTTTCATAAATAGCATTAATGGGCATTATTTTATGATGCACCAAAATCTTTTTCTGCGGGGCATGTTCGGTTATCAGGTTAATCAACCTTTGACTTTTACCCAGCGCGTATGCACCCAATAAAATATTGGTTTTGATGTTGTTGATCTTGCTGATCTCGGCAACCGGATCGGGGTGGATCACCGCCGGGTCGGCAAAGGTACTCTCGGTGATCAGTACATCGGTGGTAACCCATTCAATGGGTTCGCAGGTGGCGTCGGGCTGCAGTTTGTAATCGCCGGTGTAGAGGTAGCGGGTGCCCTGGTATTCCATCAGGATCTGCGCCGAACCAAGCATATGGCCGGCGGGTATCAAGGTAATGGTTACGCCGCCAATTACAAAAGGTTTGTTAAATTCAGCTATATTAAAAACCTTAGCTGCTGTACGGTCATACCTTAGCTGCATAATGCTGGCCGTTGCTCGGGTACAGTAAACGTTGGTGTTGCCGCTCACGGCATGATCGGCATGGGCGTGGGATATGATGGCCGTTTTGGCGGGCTGTTGCGGGTCGAGGTGGAAATCGCCGTATTTGCAGTACAGCCCTTTCTCATCAAAGGAAACAAAATCGTCGAGTATCATTAATTGCGGGCGAGTGACAGGTAAAGCTCATGTAAACGCAGTATTTGCGGTATTACCAGTTGTTTACCATCATTTATAATTACATCATTGGCCAGTTTCAGTTTTTCTTCCTGCGGCATCTGGCGGGCCTCGCGGCTTTCAACATCGGCGCGGGTTAAATGATCGCGTGCTATTACCCGGTTAATGCGGGTTTCGAGCGGGGCGGTGATCATAATGGCCCTGTCGCACATTTTGTACGATCCGCTTTCGAACAAAATAGCTGCCTCACGAATTACGTAGGGGGCCTCATGGTGCTGCGCATCAAAGCGCGCAAAAGCCCTGAACACGGCGGGATGTACCAACGCGTTTAGCTTTTCAAGCTCGGCTTTGTTGTTGAAAACAATGTTGGAGATATATTTGCGATTGAGGTTGCCATCATCAAAATAAGCTTCGCTGCCAAAGGCCTGTTTAATGCCTGCAATCAGTACTTCATCGGTAACCATCACCTTTTTGGCTTCGTCATCTGCATAAAAAACCGGGATGCCCAGCAGTTCAAATACTTTGGCTATGGTTGTTTTGCCGCTGCCTATATTGCCTGTTAAACCTACTTTAAGCATTATTTTTTGATGATAAAATCGATATTGGCCGGCTCAATTTTTACCACCTTGCAAAAAGGCGGAATCCGGATCAGTTTTACCGGCAGGGTGCTGTAGCCCTTGTAGCGCCACAAATCCAAATCGGCAATGGCTTCAAATAAATCTTCGTTCATATCCGGGTACCGGCTTAGCGAAGTGGTGAACGTTACCTTTATTTTTTGGGGGAATACCTTTACATCGGTATAGTTGTTATTGATCAGTTTTACCGGAATCTCGAGTGTTTTTTCGGTAAATTCATCAACGGGGATTATCACCTGTACCGATTTGGGATAAATATTCAGGTTGCCTTCGCTGCTGGGCTGCAGGTTTACCCTTGCGTTAACAGTTTCATTGATACCCGATAGCTTGAGTGAATCGGTTTTCCAGGAGGTGATCTCCTTCAACCTTTCAACCGGACCGCTCACGGTAATGTAAGCCGGTTTAATAGTGATATTGCCCGATACCGCAAACTGCTTCTGATAACTAACCCCCGATAGTAACTGCACCGGCACCTTTTTTACCAGCCTGTTGCTGAAATCGAAATACAGCGTATCCGGATCGATGGCGATAACCTGGCTGATGCCTTCCTTCCCCGCGTCAATTTGCTTTAGCTGGCTGCTTAAAACCACATAGTTGCGGTTCTCCAGCGTCCGCAAATCAACCGTGAGCGGTTTGCTATCGCCATTCATTTTTGAAAACAGCATTTGCCAGCCGGTACCCCTGATGGTAACATTAACCGTATCGGGCTGCAACGAGTGAAAGGCGCGTTTTTGAGGCGCATTTTTAAACAGCAAAACCTCGCGTATGGTATAGGGAATAGGATCAGACAGGGTAGTAAAAATCCAGGCAACAACAGCCAGGGCCAAACAGGTAAAAAATACCGAAAGCCGCCTGCGTTCTGTTGCCGATAATTTTACTATTGCCATGTTTTTAAGCTGAAAGCTTAATGCTAAAAGCTGAAAGCTAAAAAATGTTTTGACATTGATTAACCTCCAGCTTTTGCTGTGTTTTTATTAAATATTCGCTTTAAGCTTTCAGCCTTCCGCTTTCAGCTCAAAATCCAGCTTTTGCTGTGTTTTTATTAAATATCTGCTTTAAGCCTTAAGCCTTCCGCTTTCAGCTCAAAATCCAGCTTCTGCTGTTTTTTATATTAAATATTCGCTTTAGGCTTTCAGCCTTCCGCTTTTAGCTCAAAAAATTAAGCTTTTTTCTCAACCACCGGTGTATTCAGCGCTTTTGATGCCTCGAGCGAAATGGCTGATTTATCGAAGCGGATTTTGCCGTTATCAACCTCAACCAAAAAAGTATTATCGTTAACATCAATAATACGGCCGTGAATACCTGCGTTGGTAATTACCCTATCGCCTTTTTTAAGCTCTTCAACGTATTTTTTCTGGTCTTTTTGTTTTTTAACCTGCGGGCGGATCATGAAAAAGTAAAACACCACGATAATCAGTACCATGGGTACCAACTGGCCATATTGACCTAAACCGCCGGCCTGTAATAAAATAGTAGCTATCATTGTTTAAATTAATTATTTCTTCTTTAAAACCTCGCCAATCAGGTGTACCATTGTTTCGGCAGGGATAGTGTTGGCAGTAACTGTAATTTGTTTATCCTGCAAACCACTTTTGCCGGCACTGTTAAAAGTAACGCTGATTACGCCGCTTTCGCCGGGTTTAACAGGGGCTTTAGGCCAGGTAGGTGTGGTGCAGCCGCAGGTAGCACGGGCATTGGTAATAATTAACGGCGATTTACCGGTATTGGTAAACTTAAAATCATAATGTACGCTATCGCCTTCGGTAATTTTGCCAAAATCGTGGCTTTCCTTTTCAAATTTGGCTACCGGGGCGTTTGCCGTTTTTGCGCTGCTATCGGCTTTGCTGCCGCTTCCTGCACCGTTGCAGGCTGATAATAACAAGCCTGCTGCTACTAAACTTAAAAACAGTTTTTTCATTTTTTGAGATTATTCTATAAGGCCACGGCCAATTTTTTTGATCTTGTTTTCGGCTTTCAGCTCAATCAAAATCTTGTCCAATATACCGTTTATAAATGAATTACTTTTAGGTGTGCTAAACTCTTTCGAAATCTCGAGGTATTCGTTTATCGTAACCTTAACCGGTATCGAGTTAAAGTTAATAAACTCGGTAATAGCCATTTTCATCAGCAGGGTATCCATCATGGCAATACGCTCGGGCTCCCAATTTTGGGTTTTGGCGGCGATGAGTTCCTGGTATGCGCCATCATACCTTACGCTTTGCTGAAACAGGTTTACTACAAACTCGCGGTCTTCAACCCAGTTACCGGTAATTTCGGCCAGCTGGTTAAGCTTGTAGTCATCGTGCGAGAAGTTTTTGAATGTTTTGGCGATGAGTGCCTGTAAAACATCCTTATCAACCGGCCAAAAAATAAACATATCCTCAAAAACCTGTTCGGCCAGTGATGATTTCAGGATCACTTTTTTGAAAATGAATTTGATGATATCCTTGTCGGTTTGCAGGGTATCGCCGGTTTTAGCCAGGTATTCGGCATACTCGGGCGAGTTGCGGAGACTGATGAAAAGAGTTTTGGCCAGTTCGGGCTCAAAATTCCAATCCACTTTGTACTTTTTCTTAGCCTGGATGTACTCTTTGTTGTCGTTAAGACTCAGGATAAACCTGTTGGTCAGGATCTTGAGGTTAGCATTCAGGTCATCGGCGGTGGGCAGGTGTTTGTTGGCACGTTCCTGCGCGTCGTTTTCTGAAAAACTTACCACTTCGCCAATAAGCGAGAGCATCCAGATATACATTTCATAAACCTGGTCGATGCTGTGGAGCATGTTTTTTTCGAAAAGTTTAACATCTTTCGTATCCGATTGATGATACGCGTACAGTGCCTGTAATACTTTTACCCGGAGGTGCCTTCTGTTTAACATTTTTGTAAGAACGATTTGGTTGCCTTTGATGGCAAACGGTGATATAACTAATTAATTGTATTTAATACGATGATTTTACTTTACGGATGTCTTCAATGCGTTTTTCGGCAATTTTATTGGCCGCGTTAATGGTTGAAATGTTTTCGGCTTTCGAAAGTTTTAATACGTTGCGCGTGGCCTCGTAAATGTTTTCGGTAAGCTGTAAAGTGCGCTTTTTATTAAAATTCATCAACTCAGAATAACCGGTGATGATACCGCCCGCGTTAATTACGTAATCGGGCGCAAACAGGATACCCTTATCAACCAGCATTTGCCCGTGAACTTTTTCATCAAGCAACTGGTTATTGGCCGAACCGGCTATAATGCCGCATTTTAATTTGGCAATGGTTTGCGTATTCACGGTGCCGCCCATAGCGCAGGGGGCATAAATATCGGCATCGATATCAAAAATGCTATTGTTTGATACCGGCTGGGCACCATATTTTTTCGAGATCTGGATCACGCGTTCCTCGTTAATATCGCTGGCGTAAACTTTCACGTTTTCATCGCGCAGTAAACGCACCAGGTTTTCGCCCACATGGCCAATGCCCTGTACTATGACCGATTTACCGGTGAGGCTGTCGCTGCCATACATTTCGCGGGTACAGGCTTTAATGCCCATCAGTACACCGAGGGCTGTAATGGGCGAAGGGTCGCCGCTACCGCCAATATTTTCGGGTGCGCCGGTAACATGGCTGGTTTCCATTTTAATGTACTCCATGTCGCGCGGGTTGGTGCCCACGTCTTCGGCCGCAATAAACTCGCCGTTCAGGTTTTTTACAAAGCGGCCATACTTGCGTAATAAAGCCTCGGTTTTATCCTGGCGCGAATCGCCGATGATTACCGAGTAGCCGCCGCCAAGGTTTAAACCGGCTATGGCTGCCTTGTAGGTCATGCTTTTGGCCAAACGCAATACATCGTCTAAAGCTTCACCTTCGGTACGGTAAGCCCACATGCGCACGCCGCCAAAGGCAGGGCCAAGGGTAGTATCATGAATAGCTATGATAGCTTTGAGGTTGGTATCCGGGTCGGAGCAAAAAACAACCTTTTTATGCCCAAAGGCATTAAGCTCATTAAATATGGATTCCGGTAGATGTTGCTCGGGCATTTGTTTCGGCAAAATAATATTGTTTTTAAGGCCGCACAAAAGTAGGGGTTTTTTTAGTTACGGCAAAGTAAAGATACGGGTGAATGATGAATAGGTATGATTTTTAGTGTGCGTTTATAATTTCGGTTGGTTATTTTTAGGATGATATTGATAATATATTGTTTTAAAGCTAACCGAATGCCATATATTCGGTTATAAAATACCGATGAAAACCTATATCATAAAAAATACCGGCGGAATTAGCTTAAGCGAATTTTACGACTGCCTTAACAAAGGCGGCAAAATAGTGATTTATGGCTATTGCATATCCTTAATAGCGCTCACCTACCGGTTAATATCGCCACCGCACCTTATTCGCCCCGGCGAATCGCAATCAAAATTTAAAAGACATTACAATACACTTTCGCTGATTTTTGGCTGGTGGGGCTTTCCATGGGGACCGATTTACAGCATTGATATGATTAAAGTTAATGCGAAGAACGGGTGAGGGGTGGATGTCACCAAAGAGGTGGTGCTTAAGGTTGCGGAGAGATATGAGGGGAGTGATTATGATGAAGTGCTGGCTGAGGGGATTGTTGTTGAGTATGGTGATGGGGAGCTTAGGAGGTAGAAGAGGTGGGAAATAAAACTCTCAGAGGTCAAATTTGTCGAATGTATCTTTTATTTACATGGTAAAGCCGGATTTGTATATTTATTACTTTAGATACGCGATAGGCATGGCGCGCGACAGCAGAAGGAAATAAGGCAGGCGTGTAAATGCGTTCATTTAAGACGATTAATAATTCGGGTGGCGTTTCGTACATTTACGTTATTGTATAGAGCCGTTATCAAAATTAATTGTTAATAGATTAACCTTATAATGGGCGGAGACCTCTATATATTAACAAAACATAATGGAAAGCAAAAGGATAATAAGACACATAGATCGGCTTTTACTTGATCCTAACAACTATAGGTTTATAGATAGACCGGAGTATAAACATGTTCCAGATAGCGAACTGGGAGATTCTCGCGTGCAATTACGCACCTTGAATTTTCTCCTTGGCAAAAACAATGATAATATAAGTGATTTGCTTAGCAGCTTCAAAACAAATGGTTTTCTTGATATAGACCAAATTCAGGTGAAACCTGTTGGCGATAACTATTTGGTTCTTGAAGGTAATAGAAGAACAGCTACTCTGAAATATCTTTACGAAGAATTTAAGAAAGGAAATGATGTTGGCAAGCTTGCTGAAAGTGACTTCAAGAGTGTTAATCTCGTAAATATAGAAAATGAAGATCCTGTACAACATCTGGTCACGATGGGGCTACATCATATTAGCGGGAAGAAGCGATGGAGCGCCGTAAACGAAGCGCAACTTATCGATGACCTTTTACATATTCATCAACGATCTGAAAATGATATCTGTGAGTCTTTGGGAATTAAGAAACACGCGTTAAGGCGCAGTATGCGTTCGCTTGGCCTGATTCAACAATACAAACAAAGTGATTACGGAGATCAATTTCAATCAGACATGTATTCTATTTTTGAAGCTGTGGTAGGTAACTCCACTATGAAGCGGTGGGTAGATTGGAACGACAATCAGTATGCCGCTTTAAACGAACGTAATATTGATCGTTTTTTTTCATGGATTTCTGAAACCGAAGATAACGAATGGAACGACGAAGGTAGAGAACGACCTATGAAAAGGGAGCCTATCATTACTCAGTACAGGCAGGTTAAAGAAGTTGCATCATTTATTTTTGATGAAAAAGCTTTAACCAGAATGGAGGATAGCCGAAGCATAAACGAGGGCTATATTTTTAGCGATGCTGTGGGGGAAGTTAAATTAAGGGATTCTATCGATAATTTAAAAAGCTTTACCCAGGTTGCTTATAATTTCAAAGATCTTATTAATGAGGTTGATGTTGATGAATTAGCTAAGATACGGACAAAGATTGACGAGATTATCCCCGTCGCGAAAGACCTTATTAGTTTAAATGAAAAAAGGGCTGCAATTTATTTCGCAGAAATTGGTAGGCAGTTTACAGAAATCAATATCAATTCGTATAGAAAGCTTCATAATATTAAAATAAGTAATATTAAGCAGGTAAATATTTTTGCAGGCGGTAATAATAAGGGTAAAACCTCTGTTTTAGAAGCTATTTATTTGCTTTCTCAGCTAAATGATATAACATCCTTTTTAGAATTAGAAAAATTTAGAGGTAAATTTCTGTCAGAATTTCATTCCAAATGGATAGAAAAGAACTTCGTTAACGAAATCGGAATCGCAGGCACTTTCAATGGTATAAATACTAATATCCAAATCCGAAAAGAAACTACCGAGGAAAATATTGAAAGGACAGGTTATTTAAATACACTGGTTTCGGACTCCGAAGTAGAAAATCAGTATTTATCAAGTTATATTCATTTATTTTCAAACAAAGAGCCCCAATTACATTATAGTAAGACTAACATTTTGTGCACTGCAGCTTTTACAAGCCCATATCGTTATAACGAAGTATTGCTGCACTCTGCACACAAGACGGCGATTGAGAATAAATATTTCGATAAGGTTATCGGATTTATAAATGAATATTTAGATCCGGATATTCAGAAAATTGATCTGGTTAATGACGATGGAGAAAATAGATTCAGAGTTACATCCTGGCGACATGATAAAGCTGTCGATCTTACAACTTATGGGGAAGGGTTGCAACGAGTTTTTGAAATCGCTTTGTTATTAGGTTATTGTCGCGATGGGATACTGTGCATTGACGAAATTGATTCAGCCTTGCATAAAAGCTTATTGGTTAACTTTACTGAGTTTTTACAACGGACAGCAGCTGAATTTAATGTTCAAGTTTTCATTTCCACCCACAGTAAAGAATGCATTGACGCTTTTGTTGAAAATGAATATCCGGATAATGATTTGACGGCGTACTCTTTGACCGAAGAAGATGGACATATTGTCTGTCGCTTCCTTGCTGGTACTAAATTAAAGCAATTGGTTGAATCAATTAATCTGGATATTAGATAATGGCAAATCAAATTATTACGGTGCTTTGTGAAGGCCCACATGATGTAGCCTTTATTTGTCGCATTCTGAAATCAATCGGTTATAAGAGTAATGAAGGGGTGAAAATCGGAGATTACCCAAGGCCATTTGACGCGTTGTTAAAGCGAGAAGCAACCAAGACGGATATTGAGCAATTAAATCTTACAGAACTTAGACGCAATTTACTACCGTCAAATGTTTTATTACGAGGCGAGAATCATGTATTCCTATATTCATTAGGTGGTGATGGAAAGGCAGATACAAGGCAAAGAATATTAATTGAGTTAAGAAGTTTGATTGTAGAAGAGGGTGAAATAATTGCAGATAGAAATAACAATGCGGTTTTGTCTTTGCTCTACTTCTTTGATTCCGATAATCACGGAGTTATGACCAGATTATCGCATATTAATGCTGAAATAAAGGCTGCATTACCAGAAGAAATAACCGCCGATTTATTCACAAAGAATGGTGACAAAACTAACGTGTCAAAACTAAAGCTCGGAGCATTTATATTTACAGGAGAAGATAATAACACGGGAAAATTAGAAGATATATTAGTCCCTTTAATGCGTCTCGGCAATGAACGTTTATTTGAAGCGGCGAATGTTTATCTTAGCGAGCATCATGAAGAAAATCGTTTGTTTCCATTGAAATTAAATGTTGGTGACAACGGAATTACTGAAAGTAGAAGCGTAAGGCAAAAGGAAAAAGGGAAATTTGATGATAAGAAATCGTTAATAGGAACTGTAGGGCAGTTGCAGCTATCTGGAAAATCCAATGTAGTTTGTATTAGTGATAGCGATTATTTGTCGCTCGATAAGATGTTAGAAAACGACAAATGCATAAAAATAATGCAGTTTTTTGAATTATTTGCTGGAGCTTAACCGTAATCCAAATTTTTTTGAGTCGGCTGCTCTCCTGCTACCGCAAGCGTCCTTTTATGGTCACTATGCCAAGTTATGCGGACGGGATAGCTTGTATAGACCTGAATGCAGGCCACAAGCGAGGAAATTCTTTATTTTTAAATCAGGACATTTGTCCTTATATTAGTGGACATGAAGTCTGTGTTTCATTCCCGAAAATTGAATATAGCCGATCTTGCTGTTAAGAAGCCGGCTGAAGAAAGTATTATTCCATTCTTCTTTTCGGGAAGTGAAGTCGTTTCCGGAGATGGTGATATAATCGACCATATCCGAGACGGACTCCCCAAACAAGCTATCGATAATGTTTTAGAAAAAACGGGCGTTTCCAAAACTCAACTTTCCAATATCCTCCATATCAGCACCCGTCAGCTTAACCGTTACGAAAAGGACGACAGGCTATCGCCCGAGCAATCAAACTTTCTTTATGAGTTTACCCGTATCTACGTTAGGGCATTGGATATTTTGGGAGATGCGGAAACTGTTACTAAATGGCTGATGCGCCCAAATATGGCCCTCGGAGATAAGCAACCCATTGATTTGCTGGATACAGGCGAGGGTTTAAGAATGGTTGACGACCTGCTTGCGCAAATTGAATACGGCTTTTATTCATGATCCTGTACCGAATTACGAGAGAAAAGTACGCGCAAGATCTTTCGGGCAGGGGAGGATTGTTATCGGCTGCGCGGTGGCATGATCATGTTCCGGTTATTTATTCGTCTGTCAATTCATCAACAGCAATTCTTGAAGTTTTGGTGCACCTGCAGCCCGAAGAAATTCATAATGATTTAATGATTATGAGTATTGTTGTGCCCGATGATGTAATCAGTGAAGAACTGGCGATTGCCGAATTACCCGCCGGATGGAACAATTATCCCGCCCCGGCAATTTTAAAACAAATTGGTAATGCCTGGCTGGCTTCAAAAAGCGCATTGCTGCTTTATATTCCAAGTGTGATTGATCCGTTGGCAAAGAATGTGCTGATAAATCCGTTGCATTCCGATGCTACCCAACTAAAGATAGGAGAATTGCAACCTTTTACTTTTGATAAGCGGTTGATAAAAAGATAGTTGTTTTTATCTTTAGATAACAAAAACCTGCATTATGAAAGTAATCCGCGTACAATACACCACCACCGCCCAATACGCCCCCATCAACCAGCAAAACATTGCCGGCATAGTAGCCGAACTAAAAACCCTAAACCACCCCGGCATAAAATACGGCGCCTGGCTGCTGCCCGACGGTAAAACCTTTATGCACTTTGACCAATGCGAAAGCGAAGAAGCTCATAACGTACTTACCAGTCTCCAATCGTTCAAGAAATTTGCCGATGAGCTTCATGCCAGCGGCCTGGAAGTTGAGCCCGAACTGGAACTGCTGTCGTTAGTGGCATCAACCGAAACGTATTATTAAACGGGCTTTTGGAGTATTTAGTGACAGAATGATGTCAGTGTTCCACTTTTAAAAAACGGGTGTTCCACTTTTTGTTTTTGAAAAATGTAAATACTTGATTATCAGATGCAAGGTGTTCCAATTTGCAAAAGAGACCTTTTTGTTGAATTATAAGTACTTGATTACCAGGTGTTCCATTTTGTGAAAAAGTATAAAGTGTTCCACCTTTAAAATTGGAACACCGGTAAGTTACGCTGATTAAACCCCAGCCGCAACATTGTAACATTCTTACATCCTCCCGACTTTTCCCCGCAACCACTCTGCCCAATTTTTAATACTTTTGATTATCCATGTCAGGTCTTTCCGACTTCCGGACTTACCCGACTTTCGGACTAAAACATACATGAAAGACCTCGCGTACCTCAATAAATTCTTTTACAAATACCGTTGGCGGTTAATACCCGGCGTACTGTTTGTAATTATCTCCAACGTGTTTGGCGTACTGCCCGCACAGGTTATCCGTGTTGCGTTCGATCTGGTTACCGAAAATATTGGCGCTTACCAGCTTTTTGCCGGCTTTAACAGGCAAAGCTTTATTTATGATATTTTTGGCACCAGTTTGTTTTTGTTTGGCACGCTGGTATTGGTGTTGGCCCTGCTGCGGGGGCTGTTCCTGTTTTTTATGCGGCAAACTATCATCCTGATGTCGCGCCATATTGAGTACGATCAAAAAAACGAAATATACAGTCACTACCAGAAACTATCGCTCGCCTTTTACCGCCGCCATAACACCGGCGATTTAATGAACCGTGTAACTGAGGATGTAAGCCGTGTGCGTATGTACCTTGGGCCGGGTATTATGTACTCCATCAATACCGTGGTACTGTTTATTATGGTTATATATGCCATGCTTACGGTTAATGTGCAGCTGGCCATATTTTCGGTGTTACCATTGCCCATCCTTGCCGGGGTTATCTACTACGTAAACAGCATCATTAACCACCGCAGCGAACAGATCCAGGAGCGGCTTTCGGGCTTATCCAGCTTTGTACAGGAAAACTTTTCGGGCATCAGGGTTATCAAATCATACGTACGCGAAGCTTATGTACGTCAAAATTTCGCCAAAGAGAGCGAAGATTATAAAGTGCATTCGATGGCATTGGCTAAGGTGCAGGCTTTGTTTTTTCCAACCATGTTGTTTTTGGTGGGGTTGGCCAATGTGATCACCGTTTATGTGGGTGGGGTAGAGGTTATAAAAGGTAATATCACCGCCGGTAATATTGCCGAGTTTATTGTTTACCTTAATATGCTCTCGTTCCCGGTTATTTCACTGGGCTGGGTAACTTCGCTGGTGCAGCGGGCGGCGGCATCGCAAAAACGCATTAATGAGTTTTTGCATACCGAGCCTGAAATTATCTCGCCCGCGGGCGAAAAACACCAGTTAAGCGGCCATATCCGGTTCGAGCATGTTTCATTCACTTATCCCGATACAGGTATTGAAGCCCTAAAAGATGTTTCCTTTACCGTGGAACCTGGGCAGATGCTGGCTATTATAGGGCGTACAGGTTCGGGCAAATCAACCATTGCCAACCTGGTAATGCGGATGTATGACACCACTGGTGGACAAGTGCTGATAGATTACCGCCCTGTAAATACGCTTCCGCTCGAAAACTACCGCTCGCAGATAGGCTTTGTGCCGCAGGAGGTTTTCCTGTTTTCGGATACCATAGCCAATAACATAGCTTTTAGCGCCGATATGCTGGATATGCCGGTTGTGGAGCAGGCCGCTAAAGATGCAGCGGTGTATAATAATATCATCGAACTGGAACAGGGCTTTACCACCCTGATTGGTGAGCGTGGTGTAACCTTATCGGGTGGGCAAAAGCAGCGTGTATCTATAGCCAGGGCAATATTTAAACATCCTCAGATCTTGATTTTTGATGATTGCCTGTCGGCAGTTGATACCCGTACCGAGGAAGAGATTTTGAGCAATCTTGGCCGCGTGATGCAGGGTAAAACAAGTATTATTATAGCCCACCGCATCTCCACCATAAAAAATGCCGATAAAATATTGGTAATGGATAACGGCCAAATAGTTGAGCAGGGCAATCACGACTACCTGATGCAGCTTAAAGGCACCTATTTTGAGCTTTACGAAAAGCAACTACTGGAAGAGGAACAAGATGCCTGAGGCATATTATGCCCACCTATACAAAAAAATGACACTTTTGTTTCAAAAACCTTAATAAAAACGAATAAAATACTTGCACTTTGAAAATTTATTTATATTTATGCCAACCAAAACTAATTACAGGTAAATATATATGGGAGATTTTGACAATAGAGAGCGTGAAGAGGTTTATTCGAAGAAAGTGAGGGCTGGGAAGCGGACTTATTTTTTTGATGTAAAAGCAACCCGTTCAAACGATTACTATGTTACTATTACAGAGAGCAAAAAGCGTTTGGAAGACGGTGTGTTTGTAAAACATAAGATCTTTTTATACAAAGAAGATTTCGAAAAATTTGCCGAAGGTTTAAAAGATACTATCGACTATATCAAATCGAACCAGGAAGTAGTTGAAAAACGCTACGAATACAACGAAAATCCTGAAATTGCCCGTGCATCGGCCGATGAAGATTTCTCGTTCGAGATCTAACAAAAACAAACAAAACCAAACTAAAATACAAAGCCCCGTTATCGAAAGATAGCGGGGCTTTTTTATGATGATTTTTTGCGGGGCTTTATAAAAGTATCCCATGCATAAATATTACCGCGATGGTAAAATAGATAATCAAACCGGTAACGTCAACCAGGGTGGCTACAAAGGGGGCTGATGAAGTGGCAGGGTCGGCACCAAGCCTTTTCAATAATAACGGCAGCATCGAGCCGGATAGCGATCCCCATAAAACAATACCTATAAGCGATGCTCCAACCGTAAAACCTACCAGCATCCAATGCGGCCCGTAAATAGTGCTGAACATGCTCCAGGCAGCTATGCGTAAAAAGCCTATTACGCCCAGGCATACGCCAAGCATCAGGCCCGAAAGCAACTCGCGGCGCATAACCCGCCACCAATCGGTTATAGTTACTTCACCAAGGGCCATGGCCTGTATAATAAGCGTGGAGGCCTGCGAGCCGCTGTTGCCCCCGCTGGAGATAATCAACGGAATAAAATAGGCCAGCACCACTACTTTTGATATTTCATCGCCAAAATAACCCATGGCTGTGGCAGTAAGCATCTCACCCAAAAATAAAATGATGAGCCAGCCTACGCGTTTTTTTACCAGTTTAAACAGGTTGATATCCAGGTAGGGTTCATCTAATGCTTCTGTACCACCAATTTTCTGGATGTCTTCGGTGTATTCTTCGTTGGCTATCCAGAGGATATCATCAACGGTTACAATACCCAGCAATACATCACTGTTATCAACTACAGGGAGGGCGGTACGGTTGTTCATCCTGAAAATGTTGATGGCTTCTTCCTGCGGATCGCTTGCGCTGAGGGAAATCAGGCGTCCGTCCATCAGCTCGCTTACCTTGGTTTCGGGTTTTACCAATAGGATCTCGCGAATCCGGATATCATCTAACAGTACGCCGTGCTCGTCAATCACATAAATAACATCAATGGTTTCGGAGTTTTTGCCGTAGCGGCGGATATGCGAAAGTACGCGGCTTACATCCCAGGTACGTTTAACGGCGATATAATCCGGCGTCATCAACCGGCCAACACTTTCTTCTTCGTAACCTAAAAGCTTCAGAGCTTCCTCGCGGTTTTCGCGCGAGAGTTTCTGGATAAGTTTTTGAACAGCATCACCATGCAGTTCGCTGAAAAGTGCTGTGCGGTCATCGGGAGGCAGCTCGTTAATAAGATCCTCTAATGTTTGGGCCGATAGTTTTTTGATGATACGCTCCTGTACCGGAAATTCGAGGATCCGGAACACATTAACCGAACGGTTAAGCGAAAGGGTTTCGATAAATTTGGGGCCATGTTCAGGAAGTTCGCCAATCAGTTCTTCAACATCCGATATGTTGAGGTTGTTCAAATATTCCTGTAATTGGGTGTCGTCTTGTTTTTCCAGCAACAATTCTACTTGCTCAACCATTTCTTCCATATATAGGCCCTCCTTTTTTACATCGGTGTTAAAATATTTTAGCTTCTTTTTTCGTGCGCAAAAGTCGTTTATTTTTTCAAATTATAAGGCAAAATTTTCTGTTATCTTTGCAGCCAAATTTGGGGGTGAGTAGTTGATAAGGTGAGTGGTTGATTAGGTTGGATTTATGCCTGCTTTAATCAGCTTTAAAACCAATCAACCTAATCAACTCAATCAACTTAATCAACTACAAAAAATGGGTTTACAATGTGGGATAGTAGGTTTGCCAAACGTAGGTAAATCAACACTTTTTAATTGCTTATCAAACGCTAAAGCACAGGCGGCTAACTTTCCGTTTTGTACTATTGAGCCAAACGTAGGCGTAATTACCGTGCCTGATGAGCGCTTAACCAAACTTACCGAAATAGTTAACCCTAAAAGCATAGTGCCCAACACTATCGAGATTGTGGATATTGCCGGCCTGGTTAAAGGTGCCAGCAAAGGTGAGGGTTTGGGTAACCAGTTTTTGGGTAACATCCGCGCTACTAACGCTATAATCCACGTATTACGTTGCTTTGATAATGATAATGTGATCCACGTTGATGGCTCGGTTGATCCGATCCGCGATAAAGAGATCATCGATACCGAATTGCAACTGAAAGATTTGGAATCGATAGAGAAAAAGATCCAGAAAGTTGAAAAGATGGCAAAAACCGGTGGTGACAAAGAGGCTAAAAAAACCTTTGATGTTTTAACCGTATATAAAAACCACATGCTTGCTGGTAAATCGGCCCGTACTGCACCTGTTGAAGAAGAGGATAAAGAATACGTAGCCGACCTTTGGTTGCTTACCGCCAAACCGGTACTTTACGTTTGTAACGTTGATGAAGGCTCGGTAAATACCGGCAATGCTTATGTTGAAAGAGTAAAAGAAGTTGTAAAAGAAGAAAACGCAGAAGTATTGATCATTTCAGCCCAGATTGAATCTGAAATTTCGCAGCTGGAAACCTACGAAGAGCGCCAGATGTTTCTGGATGACTTAGGTCTTGCCGAATCGGGTGTTAATAAATTAATCAAAGCAGCCTACAGGTTATTGAACCTGGCCACTTACTTTACCGCAGGTGTGCAGGAAGTACGTGCCTGGACTATTACCCAGGGCTTTACCGCGCCACAAGCTGCCGGTGTGATCCATACCGATTTTGAAAAAGGCTTTATCCGCGCCGAGGTAATTAAATACGATGATTTTGTGAAATTTAACGGTAATGAAGCTACCATAAAAGAAAACGGCAAGCTTGGCGTTGAAGGTAAAACCTATATTGTGCAGGATGGCGACATTATGCACTTCAGGTTTAACGTGTAATTTGGTGTTAAATATATAACATAATTCGCATGAGTAATTTTGTGCGAATTATATAGTTGTTTAAAGGATTGAAATTAATTTAAGGAGTGGGGGTATTTTCAATTTTACCTTCATTCTTATTTTTGTCTGGACTTTTGGATGCTGTACCGATATTGCTTTTCCCTTTAGTTGCATCTTTGTCGTCATTTTTACCTTTGCTCAAAGCAGATAAAACATAACCACAAATACCTCCAAGTAGGGTGGCAATAGTATCTCCTTTTAAGATATTCTCCATTCCTAAAATTATGATACACGGTATGACTAAGGAAATGCAGGTAAATTGTATTAGTCTATCACTGATGCCTTTTCCGCTATTTGAGCGGTTTTTAAACAACAAGATAATGAATGAAAACATTAGTATAACTAACGTAAATTCTATGATGCTTTGAGGTTGTAGGTCGAAACTCTTCATAATGTTCAGGTTGAATTAAAGATAGAGATTATGGATCGAAAATCCAACAAAAAACAGTATAATAAGTAACTTGATTTTTTTACACCCTAAGACTGCTTCTTCTGCCGCTAAACTGCCGACGGCGCTACCCCGTAAGCTTTTTTAAAGGCGAATGAAAAGTGGGAAAGGTCTTTAAAACCTACATCCATATAAACATCCGATACTTTTTCTCCTTTTTCTTTTAGCAGATAATAAGCATCTTTTAAGCGCTGGGTTTGGATCCAGCGGTTGGGGGAGGTGTTGAAGATTCGTTCAAAATCGCGCTTAAATGTTGCCAGACTTCGACCGGTTAAGTAAGCAAAACGACTGATATCAACATTAAACCGATAGTTTTTGCTCATGAAGGCCTCCAGGTCAATTTTACCGGGTTCTCCGAAATCAAACAGGACGTTTTTTAGTTCAGGATTAGTTTCCAGTAAAATCATTACGGCTTCTTTAACCTTGTGCCGGGTGAGTGCGGGGTTAATTTCATCAGCGGTTTTATCCATATACGGGCTTAGCGATTGGATATAATTGCTGAATAGCTCATTCGGCTTTAAAAACAAAGCACTTTCGCCGGTGTAATGTTCATTAGCCTGCAAATCCAACTCGGCGCTCAGAGCTTTTAGGGTATCCTGATCCATGCCAATGGTTATGGTTTTAAATTCGCCGCCTTTGGGAGGATGTTTTACGAACTTGGCCAGTTCGTTACGTTTTAAAAAACGGTAGTCGCCTTGTTTAAAATAATAGTTTTTGCCATTAACATACAGCTCCGAATCGCCCGAGAGGATGTAGCCGAATATGTGGTCGGCAATAAATTGCTCGCCCGCCCTGCTAACTTCCGAGTAGCAGGAATAAACGATGCGTGGTGATGTTTTGGGCGTTGGCATATTGATCAAATTTAATAATACAGGTCAAAACCTGCGAAGTTTTCAAAACTTCGCAGGTTTAATATTCTCTCCGCAAGGTCGTGTATCCACGACCGTTTGTATGCATTGCAGCAAGAACACCGGGTAAGTCAATTAGCGGTCGTGGAGACGACCGCATGGGAGAAATCCAATTCTTATCCTCATCTACCCCGGCGGGCGTGTCTTCACGTCCGTTTGCATGCCTTGCAGCAAGAACACTGGGTGGGTCAATTCGCGGTCGTGGAGACACGACCGCGTGGGTAGAATGGTGTAAAGGAAATTAACCTTTCTGCGCCGCTATTGCCTTACCATACTCCGTATCCATAAAATCGCCGGCCTCATCATGGTCTGTCGATTTGGTAACCGGTAACCATTTTTCAAATTCGGCTTTGCGGGCTTCATCGGCAAGTGTTAACAGTGCAGCAGCCTCGCTGCCCAACACCAGGTGCATTGGCGGTTCAGGGTTGTCAATCAATTCAACCATAACCTTAGCCGCCTTATCAGGATCACCAACAGGAACAAATTTACAGGTTGACATAAAATCGGCACGAGCATCAACAGTTTGTTCATAACCCTCAACCTTTGGAGCGTAGCTCATCGAATCGCCCGCCCAATCGGTGCGGAAACCACCCGGTTCAACACTGGTAACTAAAATGCCCAATGGTTTTACTTCTTTTGCTAATGCTTCAGTAAAACCGCTCAAACCAAATTTAGCTGCCTGATACATGCTTAACCCGGCATTACCAATACGGCCACCAACCGAGCTGATCTGCAAGATCCGACCCGAGCGCTGTTTGCGCATATAAGGCAATACGGCACGGGTTATCTCGATAGGGGCATATAAATTTGTTTCCAACTGGCTGCGTACCTGCTCATCAGTAAAAGCCTCGGCAGCGCCGATAATACCGAAGCCGGCATTATTTACCAATACATCAATTTTACCAAAATAAGCCACCGTATCGGCTACTGCTTTGTGCACCGCAGGGTAATCTGTAACATCTAATTTTATAGCATAAACCTGGTCTGGATATTTATCGGCCAAATCTTTCAATTGTTCAGGATTGCGGGCAGTAGCGGCTACGTTATCACCGGTTGCCAAAACTGCTTCGGTAAGTGAGCGACCCAATCCGCGGGCGCTACCTGTTATAAACCATACTTTTTTCATCTCTTTTTTATTTGTTTTGATGGTACAAAGTTAGGCTGATGGGACAGCGAACGTTTTGTTAAAAAGCTCAAGTTGTTTTGTTAAGAAGCTCGGTAGGAACCATGCTTCACTTGATTAGAGGATTTCTTGATAGATTGAACCGGGTCATCTATCATGGCAATCCTCTAATCCTAAAAACCGTGGTTCCTTAAAATAATTTTGCCATCTTCTCCAAATATTCCTCAATAGGCATGCTGCTACGCATATTCATTAACATATTCCCCATATCACCCAACACAGTACGGAACTTATTGCTCTTACCGGTTGCCAGATCATCTATAGCATTAACGATGATCATCGGGTCATCAAGCATCGATTCATCGCGCCCGCCCATCAGGTTTTTTAGTTTGTTGGTAAGCTCGTTGTAAGCGATTATATCATCATTCTGGTTCCATACCACGCTATCCACAAAATTATTCCCTTTTGATCCGCCTTGTTCAATCAGCCTTAAATGAATGTTAAGCGGCTTAAGTTCATAGTAAAGCCCTTCGGTTAATCCTTCCAAAGCAAACTTAGACATGTTGTACAGCGAACCCAAAGGCACGGCAGTAGTGATCCCCATAAATGAGCTGATGTTAATAAACATACCACCATTGTTCTGCCTGAAATGCGGCAGGAAAGCCCTGATGATATTAATAGGCCCGCGGGTATTTACAGCAAATTGCCAGTCGATATTTTCTTCTTTGGCAAGTTCTAAAGCCCCGTAAGTACCCATGCCCGCATTGTTCACCACTACATCAATTTTACCGAATGTGGCTATGGCCTGTTCTGTAGCGGTTTTAACCTGCTCAAGGTTGGTTACATCTAACTTAAATATCCTGATGTTGGGGTATTGAGTTAGTTCAGTTTCTTTTTCGGGCGAGCGCATGGTGGCGGCTACATTCCAGCCTTGTTGTGCAAAATGTTTGGCGGTTAATTTGCCCAGGCCGCTGCTGGTCCCGGTTATAAAAATTGTTTTTGACATTGTTTTTATTTTGATGATGCAAAATTATAACGCAAATGGTATAATTTTGTAACCAGTTACACAGAGTATACCAGTATGGAAGGAGAAACAATGTCACACCAGCGTAATCATGCCGATGAGCGGCAGGCGCTGCAGGATACCATGTATGTGATAGGCGGCAAATGGACACTACCCATCATCAATTCGATATGCAACGGCAACAGGCGTTTCCGAGAAATTGAACGCAGTATCCCCGGCATTACCACGCGCATGTTATCGCGCGAGCTAAAATCGATGGAGATGAACAAGCTGGTAAAGCGTACGGTTACACCAACCTCGCCGGTGCTGATAGAATACGAATCGACAGAGTATTGCCGCAGTTTTGGCAACATTATTTTAGAGATGATTAAATGGGGCAAAGAGCACCGGGAGATTTTGCGGAATGCAGACAAACAGCAAAGCTGATGTTTTTTGGGGCGGGAATTGGTAAATTAATTTGGCAAGCTTGGGATGGTGATTTGCATAAGCCGATCATTGTAAAAGTTAAGTTATCATTAGCACCTGTTTATGATAAAACTTATTTTCACCCGCAATGAAACATCTAACCAAATTAACCTTTAAAACTATCCTGTTGCTGATTTCGGTATTGTTGATCCATCCTGTATCGGCACAAAAAAAACAACTCCCCAATATCATTTTTGTATTAGCCGATGATATGGGCTACTCCGACCTGAGTTGTTACGGAAACCCGGTTATCCGCACACCATTCCTTGATAAAATGGCCCAAAAGGGGGTACGGGCAACCAACTATGTAGTAAGCAGCCCAACCTGCACGCCGTCGCGCGCCTCCTTACTTACAGGGCGTTATGCCTCCAGGATGAACCTGCCTTACCCAATCGGCCCCGGGTCATCGTTAGGAATCCCCGATCAGGAAGTTACCATTGCCGAAATGCTGAAGCAAGTTGGCTACAAAACGGCTATGATAGGTAAATGGCATCTTGGCGATCATGCCCCTTATAACCACCCGATGGCGCAAGGATTTGATTCGTACTATGGTTTGTTGTACAGCCACGATTATCGCGCGCCTTATGTGCAAACTGATACCACAATCAAAGTATTCCGCAATCATAAACCAGAAATCCTGAAGCCTGCCGATTCGTCGCTGGTTGACTTGTACAAGCGCGAAGCCATCAGCTATATCAAAAAACAAAAAGGGAGCGATAAGCCTTTCTTCCTGTACCTGGCGCACAATATGCCGCATTTGCCGGTTGCCTTTGCATCATCAAAAAAAAATAAAAACCGCAGCGATGGCGGCCATTTAGGTGATGTGGTTGAACAACTGGACGAAAGCCTTGATGAAGTTTGGGCCGAGCTGGAAAAACAAGGCCTGGCGGATAATACCATCTTTATGTTCTCGAGCGATAATGGCCCATGGATTGATTTTCCTAACCGGATGCTGGGCGACAATGCCACCAAACATTGGGATGCCGGTACAGCCGGCGTTTTTCGCGGCAGCAAAGGCTTATCGTACGAAGGTGGTGTACGCGAGCCATTCATCGTGTATTGGAAAAATCATACCCCTGTTGGTGCAAGTATTACCAGCATGATGAGCAACCTTGACGTTTTACCTACCCTGACCAAATGGACGGGGGCCCAGTTGCCAAAAGGCCGTACGCTGGATGGACAATCAATTGCTGATGTGCTAACAGGTAAAGCGCCTAAACACCCATGGCATCGCCCAATTTACTACTATAACAACAGCGTTTGCGAAGCCGTACGCATGGGCGATTGGAAGTACCGCGAAGTAAAAGCCAATAACAATGTAGGCGGAGTAGCCGGCTCGCCGCTACCCGCCCAAACCGAATTGTTTAACCTGGCTTACGACCCAGGCGAGCGTACCAACGTAATTAAAGAATATCCGGAGATAGCGCAGAAACTGAAAGTGCTTTTTGATCAATATCCGGGGATGAAGGAGAATTAAAAATATACTTGTTGCTGCCGGGGCGAATCCGGTATAAACTGAAGCATAAGGTAAGGATTGGCAATTGTTGTTTTTTGGCGAAACCTGACAGGTGCCAATCCTTGTGTGGGTTTGTAATAAAAAAATTATTCGTCAACACTTACCGCATTCGGGCGAGCCAATAAGGTTTCATCCGTCATGTGGGGTAACCTATCGGCATTGCTAATCAGGTAATCAACTACTTCGCTGTTAGGTATTTTATAACGCGCTCCAAACTCTAATGTCCATAAGCGATATAGTTCTGCGAAAGTTACATAAGGATAAATTGTGTCCTGATCGCCGTAACCCGGTTTTTCTGCATAAAATCTGGTGGAGTTTTTAATACTGGTTCCCAATTCGTTTACGCATTGAAATCTTCCGCCTTCGGCAATAACTTTTGTCATGGCGTCAACACCTCGTTCCTGCTGGTAATGCGTGTTTCCGGTATGTGCCAACGCTATTTCTTCCTGAGCAGTTCTGGTACCGGTGAGATGGTGAGTACCGCTAAATGTAGCAATAGGCGTAGTTGCGGTATGTGTTGCCTCGCCATACGTGTCGCGGCGCTCAAGCGTGGCATTTATTAAAGGTGCTCCGCCACCGCCAGCTACTTCATGCATGCCGGTAACATATCCCCTAAAAGCCTCGGTAAAAGTAACTGTTGCGGTTAACGTACCTGTGCCATGAGGTACAGAAATAACCACCTTTAAAGGATCTTTTAAATGGATATCGGGATTATCAAGAAACAGCCTTAAGTTTTGGCGGGCCGGAGAGGGGTCGCCCAGAACCGGGCGGTATGTATTTATTTTTTGTTGATTAGTTGCCGGAATTTGGGCCGGCACGCTGCCATTATTCAGCAAAACATTATAAACCCGGGGCGCGTTGGCTGCATTTCCGTATGCATAAGTTCTCAAACTTCCGCGGGATAAAAATAGAGGGTCTCCCTGCAAACCGGTCCCTATTTCGGCGTACAGATCACGGATGTGAAGTAGGGCGTTTTCCTGGGTAGCAACGGGTGCGGCAGTAAAACGATATTCGGCTATACGTACCGGAGCCTGATCATCATTGGAGGGCGACATGCGTTCATAGTCAAGTTCGGTACCATCGGCAAGTTTAGGTACTACGGCCATTTTTTGTATTGTACCGGCAAGGTTAGCCTGCAGGCTCCCGGCAAACTTTGGCTGGGCCACTGCCGAAGTACTCATGGCTTTGGCACCCATCAGGTCGGCTTCCTGCTCCAGGCTGGCATCATCATTAATATTAACTTTATTTTTTAATTGCAGCGTAGGCTTTACCCTGCCTTGTTTTTGCTGTGCCACATGCCATGCCTCATGTGGCAAGTGCTTTTGCTGCCCTGGGGCCAGATGAATCTGCGAGCCCTGGGCATATGCATGTGCGTGTAATTGTGTAGGCTTCGACGAGTTGTAGTGTACCTTTACATCATCCATCGGGTGACCCGATAAGTGCTCTATCCCGTTTTTTAGTTTATCGGGCAGGCCTGTACCATTTTGCTTTTTTTGTACCGGGGCAGTTGCCAATCTGTAATTGGCTAAAGCTTCGGCCTGTTTTCGCTGCATTACTGTTTGCGGGCGGTTATCAGGAAGATATGCTCCGGCCGCAGCTATGGCTTTACGCTTCATGTTACCGGCCTGCTGTGTGCTTTCCGGTTTATTTTGATGATGCTTTTGCATGCGATTAGGTTTAATGTATTGGTTAACTCTAAGTTACATTTTATATAGTTTGCTATCAATAGCCTCAACTGTAATAATTGTTACCTGGTATATGGCTCAGTTTTTCCGTTCGCTCAGGGTCTCTCGCAGCTTTAAGTTTACCCATAAAAATCGGACCTGCTAAATGTCTTGTTTTGCACCTCTGGTGCAATAAATATGGGTGATTTGATATTACTACAAACCTTTTGCACCTCTGGTGCACCTATCATGGCGCTATAAAAGAAATAAAAAGATTGACAAATTATCAAAATCCCCCAGAGGGGGTAAAGGTTTGTAGAAAAAACACGCTACGCTCCTTCCGAACCCCAGAGGGGTTCAACTCAAGTTGCTATTCAATTTCACCAATGCTGTTTTGTGGGTTAACTTAAACTCGCAGAGGACCCTGAGCTTGCCGTCCACACCTCACCTTTCCCTTATCGTAGTTTTATCCGCTATCGCCATCCCCGCAATCTCATCCTTGCGTTTAAAGCTCACCTCTTTGTGCTGTTGAATGTATTTGATCAGCTCGGTAGTAGCTTTAACCATTTGCGGTGTGCCTCCAATCCTGTCGTGAAAGCTGATTGACATTTGGCGGCGTTTAAATTCAGCCTCGGCATAAAGCTGGTCGAAATCCATTTTTACCTGGTTGAGGAACTGATCCGTCGAGAAGTTTTTGCCCTCTATCAGTACAATATCATTGTTGCGGATGGTGTAGGGCACTACCACAAAATCTTTTTGGTTTACCGGGATTATGAAAGGCTCGTCGCGGCTCAAATCGTCAATATGATAAACAAAGCCAAGCTCCTGTAGTATTTTCAGGGTATTTTCACCCCGGCGCAGCCAGTTGGCATTGTAGCCTATCGGTGTAAAACCGGTTACTTTTTTAATAGCGTCGGCACCATCTTTTATAAATTGTTTTTCCTGCTCGTAGGGCATGGTGTACTCGGTTGCCCAGTTCATGCCATGGGCGGCAGCTTCGTGGCCGCGCTCAACAATCTCTTTAGCCAAAGCCGGATTTTTAAGCACTGCCGAACCCACCATGTGCGACGTTACTTTAATGCCCAGCTTGTCCCAGTTATCCAGCATCCGCGGAATGCCTTCTTTGTAGCCATACTGAAACCAGGTTGCGCCCGGCAAATCGATAAAGCCTTTTTGCATATTTTGCGGAAATGGGCTTTCGGCATTATCCGGCTGGCCGCCCGCTTCAAATTGCATGGATACTGATACTACCAGCCTCGAGCCATCGGCCCATTTTGAGGTATTGTTATTATTTACAGTCTTACTTTCTTGAGCAGATGCCGTTAAGTTGCTGCCCACCAGGCCGGCCAAACCAAGCACGCCGCCTTGTTTCATAAATTCTCTTCGTGAGCTCATGGTATTATTTTTTTAGCAAGAGGTTATCTAAAGCGTAAGTATTATTAGCCGCAAACTGAAGCAGTACAGCAAAAAACGCGGCGTGGATTAATTGTGATGGAATGATCTCCCAGTTTTCAATCATACAGCTGCCAAAAATTAATATCATCATCACTACGCCGCCCCCAATTAAAGCAGATTTGGTGAATAAGCCGGAGATGAGCAGTAAACCGATAGTAAACTCGGCAATGGGAAGCAGGTAACTGAACGGAGTTACCATTGCTTTGGGCAGCATTGATTTCTGAAAAGTGCCTACCATCCAGTTACTGAACATAGCCAGTTTTGGTAAGCGAACCAGGCCGTGGCCAAACATGCTGGCACCAATGGCCAGCCTTAAAATTAAAAATGATGTGGTGTTCATGTCGTTGTTTGTTTTGATATGTCAAAGTTCCGTATTATCGGGGCGGCGGCTTTGTACATTTCGGGGTATGATATGTACCTTTAGAGGTATGGAGATCAAAAATCTTTACCGCCCTTATGAGCTTGAATTGCTCGAAACGGATAATTATATAGCCAAACCGCACCGCAACACCTTTTTTGAAATGGTTTTCACCCTGCAGGGCCAGGGTATCCAGGTTATTAACGGGCATGAACTGCCTTATACTTCGGATAAGTTTTTTCTGATTTTCCCCGAAGATCAGCATGGTTTTGAGGTGCAGGAACTTACCCGGTTTTATTTTATCCGTTTTACCGATAGCTATCTTAAAACCCAAAGCGAGCAGTGGGTGAAAAAGATGGAATATATTTTTCATAACCACAATCACTTACCGGGCTGTATTTTAAAAACCGTTACTGATAAGCCATTGGTAAGGGCCATGATTGAGGCTTTGATCCGCGAAACATCAAACACTTATCCGCAACACAAAGAGGTGCTTGAGCAGCTCATGAATACCATTATAACTATTGCGGCACGTAATATTACGTTGCAGCAGCATGCCGATATTATCAAACAGCCCTCGGCAGTAACCCTGCCGCTGCTTAATTACATTCACGAATACATTTATCAGCCCGAGCGTTTAAAGCTGGAGAGCATAGCATCCTGCTTTAATTTTTCGCCAAATTATATCAGCGAATATTTTAAGAAAGTAGCCGGAGAAAGCTTGCAGCAATACATCACCAGTTATAAACTAAAACTGATAGAAACCCGCCTGCAATACACCGATAAACGGATGAGTGAAATAGCATACGAGTTTGGCTTTACCGATGAAAGCCACCTGAACAGGATTTTTAAAAAGTATAAAGGGGAGAACCCCACGGCGTTTAGGAAGCGGTATGCAGTAATGAGTAATTAACAAAAAAGGATAGTTAAATAACTATCCTTTTTTTGTGCTCCCGACGAGATTCGAACTCATATCGATGGTACCGGAAACCATAATTCTATCCATTGAACTACGGAAGCATGATGAAGCAAATATATAAAAATGCTGTAACCTATAGATTGTATTTGTAAAAATCATAACCGGTTAACGCTTTGGCATCGTCGGCTTCAGGATATTTACGCATTACTTTTAAATGGCATCAAACCCAGTTAATACAAGCGATATTAGTCGGTAAACAAACGTTGGATTAAAAAATTGCGCAACAACTCTTTTCCCCGGTAACAAATAACATAACAGTTTGAAGGCGTAATTTTTAATTCTTCGCAAATAGAACTAACAGAGCGATTATCGTAATAAATTTTAATTAATATGTCTTTGGTTTTTGACGGAATTGATTTTAAACCATCTTTTATCAGGTCATTAGCTAAATCTGCATCATCACAGCCGCTATCATATTTAATTTGCTCAATTAAAGCAGAGTCTTTATAGGAATCAAATAAGTTATCAGGCTCAAAAATATCTATAGCATGCCCCAAATGCCTTTTTTCCTTTGCCTGCCTGCGGTATTCATCATAAATCCGCCGTTTAAGTATAGCAATAAGCCATGTTTTTTCGCTGCACCTACCCATAAATTTTGATTGGGTCTCGAGCGCAATTAAAAAAGTCTCCTGTATCAAATCCTTTATAATATCAGTATCTGTTATAAGTTTTCGGGCAAAACTAAATAATGAGTGATAGTGATATTGCCAGTTTTGAGGTATAAAAGCTTCATGTTGGGAAGCACCTCCGTGACTTGATAAGGTATTATTTTTTTTCATTGAAAAAGGACCCGATGGAGAAAGTTTATATATGAAACCTGGTTAGGAGTACTGTTTTTAGAGCAACGTACTGTTTGGATTGACACATTAAAATTTAACCTGTCATCAAGATCAAATAGGTTTTAATAAATCAACATCGTCCCGTATTTTACTACGAGACGATATTGTTTATTTTAAGTCAATCAACTACCTATTGTCCTATTTTGGTTAGTAATATGGCTACCGAATCTGGTTTTGCCAGGAATGACGAGTGGCTGGTATTTAGCTGGTATACTGTTTTTACATTGCCGGCGGCAATCATCCTGTTTTGTAAACCGGGAGAAACCACACGATCCTGCAGGGTTTTGATATAAATTTTCGGTACCGAACCGAAATTAGCCGCAGTTAATGTTACCGGATTGGTAAATGGAATTAACGGCTCCGAACGGTAATTTTGCAGTACAAGATTCTTAGCCTGGGTTGAACCGTCCTTGATAAAAACGTTCGTAATTTGATCGTGCAGCACGTCGAGGATTCCTATGGCATCATTTTCTATCAATACTTTTTGTCCGTTAACTGTATCACCAAGGCTTGAGCCGGCATCAGTAAGCGCAAGGTCAAGTAAAGATTGGCCGGAGGTTGGCAAATAAGCCGACAGGTAAACCAGCTTCTCGATTTTAGAAGGATTTTGCTCGGCAACGGCAGAGATGATCATCCCCCCTAAGCTATGGCCCACCAGGATAACTTTGCCATTTACGTTTGAGATGGCACCAAGAACTTTGTCCCTGTAGCTGTTTAAAGTTAAGGTTGACGGAACTGTTTGATCGCTGCCATGGCCAGGCAATTCAACAACGGTTACATTGTTGCCTTCGCTAATGAGGGTAGCTTTTACAGCTTCCCATACATAAGGGGCTTGCCATGCGCCGTGCACCAATACATAATTTTTAGGACTGGGTTTTACATCATTCTTTTTAGAACAAGATGAAAACATAATGGTAGCAGTAGCTACCGCAAATAAGATGAATATGAGTTTTTTCATTTTTGGGGATGCCCAATTGTTTAGGCACCACAAACATCCCATTAAGCGATCTGGAAAAGTTTAACATGGGTTAAAATCGAAAAATAGCTTAAGCCCGTTAAAAGATTACCCGGTAAAGCAACCCGAATAACAATTGATAGGTAATAACGATAGCTGTTGATTTAGGCGGCGTATTAGTTTATCGGTGTTAATAAAATTGATATTTTTATCGCATGTCAGCAAACGGAACGGAGATTGAAATACTACGAACAATTTTAGGATCTGCCGGTATGAAACCGGAAGCATTCGATCTTTCATTGCCTTATTGGAAATTAAAGCAGTATAAAAAAGGTGAGTTTTACAATGAATACAAAAATGTTTGCAAGCATCTTGGGTTTGTGATTACCGGCGTGTTCAGGATCTACCGGGTAAACAGCGATACCGGCGAAGAAAAGAATATGCTGTTTTTTACTGATAATCAGTTTGTAGCATCTTATAAAAGCTTTTTGGCTCAAACGGCCTGCGATTATTATACCGAAGCGATGGTTGATTCGCTCATCTTATATATCCATATTGATCATCTGAATGAACTTTACAGGCAGTCGCACTCGTGGGAACGTTTTGGAAGAATAGTAGCTGAGACAGCCTTTCACGAGGTTATGGTTAATACAGAAGGATTTTTGTTTAAAACACCTGAAGACCGTTACCGGGAGATGATGGAGAAGCATCCGAATATTTTTAATTCGGTACCACTTTATCATATCGCTTCTTACCTGGGCATCCAGGGGCCGTCGCTAAGCCGCATTCGTAAAAGAATGGTTGGAAAATAACCAATGCGAAAGATAAACGGGATATTTAAAAATGTTCCCGCTTAATTTGAAGCCTTTTCATTTTAGAATAAAGCGTACCTGCCGGCACGCCAAGAATGCGGGCTGCGCCGCTATCGCCGGCCAATTTACCACCGCAATATTTTAATATGCGTAAAATATGATCCCGTTCATTTTCATCAATGGTTTTTAACGACACTTCATCCGGATTGGCAACCGTTGCGGTATGTTTGGTTGAAGGAAGATGAACCTGTTTAATGGTATCTCCCGACGAAATAAGCACGCTGCGTTCAATCAGGTGTTCAAGTTCGCGGATATTGCCCGGCCAATGATAGGAGATCAGATCCTGTAAAGCACGGCTGCTTAAAGTTGTAATTTGCCTGCCTGCCTTTTTTGCAAACCGGCGAATAAAATAGCTTGCCAACAGCGGAATATCCTCCCGCCGGTCGCGAAGTGCCGGTAAGTAGATCGGGAATATATTCAGACGGTAATACAGATCGCTTCTAAATCTTCCCTCAGCAACTTCTTTTTCCAGATCGCGGTTTGTTGCTGCAACTATCCTTACATCAACCCTGATCGTTTTTCGCCCGCCCACCCGTTCAATTTCTTTTTCCTGTAAGGCACGAAGCAACTTCACCTGTAAATCCAGGGGCATTTCTCCAATTTCATCCAAAAAAAGGGTGCTGTTGTTGGCCAGTTCAAATTTCCCTAAACGTTGTTCGGTAGCACCTGTAAAACTTCCGCGTTCATGCCCGAATAATTCACTTTCTATCAGGTTAGGCGGGAGGGCAGCGCAGTTCACCTTTACCATCAGCTTGTTTTTTCGTGGCGAGTTATTGTGAATGGCCCTTGCAATCAATTCTTTACCCGTGCCTGTTTCGCCCAATATCAATGCCGTGCTATCCGAAGAGGCGACCTGGGAAACTAATTTGAATATTTTCTTAATCACCGGGCTTTCGCCAATGATATCGCCATAATTCTGGGTTGTTTCTATTTCTTCTTTAAGATAGATCTTTTCCTCCTCCAACTGCTGTTTATATTTATTGATCTCGCCAAGCTGTTTGCTTATTTTTTCGTTTGCTGATAGATTAGCCACCGTTATGGCCAGCTGAGAACAAATACTATTAAGCAGGCTAAGCTGATCGGGAAGCGCTTTAAAGGAGTCTGAAAAGTCGAGAAACAAAACGCCTATTAATTCGTCTCCCAAACGTACCGGAATGCTCATGATGTCTATCAGGCCGATCTCTTTCCAAAATTGGGTGTACTTTGGGGCGTTTTTCATCTCCGCCAGTTTAGGTATGTTGTGCATCATCGGCTTGCCTGCCCTGATCATCACATCCATCACATTGTCATTAACAGCATATATCCCCGTTACCAGCGCGTTATAATTAGGGAAATTTGTCCATTCTGCACTTGAATCATATAAGTAGGGCCTATGTGTGGTTTTATCATCATTGATGATATGCATACTGTAACCTTTTATTCCCCAATCCATGAACTGCGTATTGATAATGGTAGATACTTCCCGCGTGGTTTTCACCGAAGCGATAGCATTACTGAAAGCCAGCAATCTTGATTTTTCCTCCTCCCGCCTCGAAATTTCATTATTGGCAATAATGTTGGATACCGCGATTGATATTTGATGGGATAAGCCTTTAATCAAATTTTGCAGGCCTATATCCCATACAATATCCTGATCGTAAAGGAGTATCCAAAATCCGAAAGCCCGGTCGTCCTTTGAAAACCGGATCACAACCATGTTCTTTAGGCCCGATTCATAATTAATTTTCAGGTACAATGGTAATTCTCCGTTGGCGGTCTCCGTCAGTTCCCTGAGGTTGAAAAGTAGTGGTTCGGGAGTGATGATACATTTGTCCAAAATATTATCCTGGATCGGGTACTTCATTTGATCGGCCTGCATGTATTGCGGGTGAGTAATAGATTTCGCCTCCGGATCACGAAGAAACCTGCTTACCGTGGCGTCGTCATTAATGGTTACCACACCGGTATGCGAAAACTTTAACAGGTATTTTAATCGCTGGCTTATCACATTCAGTAATTCGCTATTGCTGCGTACCGAAGCAATATCCACACTTAGCGATAAAAGCAAATCTCGTTCTTTATCTTTTTTTAAAATTTCTTCATTTGCCAGGATATTGGATACCGCTGCGGATATTTGATAGGAAACACCTTTAACAAGGTCTAATACCCGGTCTGAATAATCGAAGTTGTTTTCCAGGTTGATATAAAGCACCCCAATGTTGCGGTTGTCTTCTCTCAGCGCAATGCCAATCCGCTTTCTGATCCCTGATTGATGGAGATACTGCAAACAGGCGGGCTCTTGCGTAAGGTCGGCAATTTTATCCAGGTTAAAATGCACTATTCCATCTGCTTCCATCACCCTGTTAAAGTAGCCGTCGTTGTATTCAAAACGAACCGGCCCGTTGCTATACCGGGCCAGATTTTCTTTAGTAAAAGCTAAATCCGTTGAAAGAAATATATCATGGGTTTGATCATCATTGTTCAATACCATGATAACGATGTTCTGAAATTTAAATAGTCTTTTTAGGTTGACCTGTATAATCTGCAGGAGGTCCTTTTTATCTTTGATAGAAGTTATATCATAGCTTAAGTTTAATAATAAGCCTTGCTCTGATTGCCTGGCCTGAATTGTTTCATTGGCAATGATATTACCAACTGCGATAGAAAACTGATTGGCTATATCTCTCACAATATTTATATACCGATGGTCTACTTCATCCTGCTCGCCAAGGCATAGCGCCCAAACGCCGATAAACCGGCCTGCAATTTCCAGGCTTTGCATAATTACCTTTCTGATACCACATTCATAATTGATTTGCAAATACTCGGGGATAGTCCCTCTCGCCGAAAGCTGTTCCAGGTCAAATACCTGAGGTTCACTTGCCAAAATCACCTTATTGAAAATCTGATCGGCAATGGTGTATTTTGCATAAGTAACCTGTTTATATTTAGGATGAAATTTGGTTTTAGATTCAGTATCCTGCATAAACGTGCTCAGCGTAAGCTCATCATCATTTACGGTTGCCACCCAATGATGGCTGAAGTTGAAAAGACTCCGAAGTTTATAGTGAATAATCCGGAGGAGGTCTTTTTTCTCCCTAATGGTTGCAAAATCTATGTTAAGAGATAATATAATTTCCCGTTCTTTATCACGGTTATCAATTTCTTCCTGCGCTTTGATATTAAGCACCGCGAAGGTTAAGTAGGAAGCTATCTGGTTACAAAGAGCGCCCATGTCAAAATGCTTTCCATCAGCTTTCTTTAACAGCATCACCCACACGCCAATAATTGCAGTTCCCTGGCGTAAATTAAAGGTATAGAAGTCAAAAGTTTCGTCAATCTCCCCGTTTATGAGGTATGGACCGGCGTTTCCATTCAGTACAAGTTCATCAAAATCAATTATTGGTTGCGGGGGCTGCACCTGGGGGGGATTGATATCATGACCAAAAGGTATCTTGCCGTTAAAAATGCGCTCAGAAAATTGATTCGGGTTTTCTTTGTCGCCAGATTGCTGTAAAAAATTGATAAGTTCTTTTCCATCGTCACCATGCATAAAAATGGTGGTATACTGGTATTCAACAATCCGCTTTAAAGAGCTGCCCAGCAGATTGTTTAATTGATCCCTGTTTTTTATCGATGCAATTTCCCAGCCCAACTGCGTGATAATCTGATCCTGTGTGTTAAATTTCCCTGGTAGTCCTTCCGTCATAATTTATTTACCAAGCGTGAAAAATAAAATCCCTGAGTTTCATCCGTAAGTACCTTGACGATTCTTTTTATGCAGGGAGTTTATAAATTTCATGCCATGTATTTAAATTATTTATAGCCAGTATTTTGTGTTTTTTAAGTTGAAAAAACGCCGTGGTATATCCCTTTTATTTTTATTTTCCGTGAAATATCACGGCATCTGTGCTTTGGCTGCGGAAACGCCAATAAGTTGCCGGAAAACATTATCCTGGCATTTTGTATCTGCTATTATCCGGCAATGGATAATGTTCTTGGCTGAACCGGTGTCGATTTAAGATTTTTTCTTATCCTGCTTAACGATGGAGGTTCGATACCCAAATAAGAGGCCAGGTATTTATCAGCAAACATTTGCAATAAGTGAGGCTCATTGCTCAATAGGTGGTTATATCTGTCGCTGGCAGATAGGGTGAGCAGATGAAATATCCGGTTATAGGCCGCAATTAATGAATGCTCTTTCAGTTTTTGTACGCATTTTTCTAATACAGGTACATGATCAGCATTGAGATTAAATCCACGGGTACCAATTCTAATAGCCCGGATATCGGTAAGGGCTTCGATATACAGGTTTCCGGGTGTCTGCGTCAGAAAACTTTTATAATCTACAATAAAAAGGTTTTTAAAATCGCTTTGAGTTTCATTAAAATGAAAAGCCCAGGTTATGGTTTTGCCCGCACGATCGGCGTAATATGACCGCGCTTTACCTGATATGATGAAATAGAAATATTTTGCAATTTCTCCATCTTTAAATATAGTTTGCCCCTTTGGAATCAGCACCTCTTTGCAGCTGTTTAAAATTACTTCAATCGCCGCATCATCCAGGCTTATCATCTTTTGGATGTAATTGAGTAAGGGTATTGTGTTAATTGGATAAGTGCATCTCATAGCTTAATGTTTCTTAGGATTTTGTTATTCGTATTTTTATCTGCGGGCTCAACCGGTTGAGCTTACATAAGGCTTTTTGCCTGAGCAACGGATTGCGCTAAACCAACTCATCATTTAATCCGTCATACGCCAGGCAAGAAGATCAGATGCTTCTAATTAAATTTTATGCCAGTAATTTATTGTATTGATAATCAATTTGTTGTGTTTGTTTTGTTTCAAATCAAACTCTTGGTATTACAACGCTACATGAGTTGCATTTGAAATATCAACAGGGAGTAGAGTTGAAGTTTGGAGCTCAAATAAGCGTATTAAAAGGCGCGTGCCTGCCAGGTAAATTGTCGGTTACACCTAAAAACAATTTGATCTGCGTTTAAAAAGAAACAACATGTTACTCTTGAAATATCAATACAAGGTGTGCGTTTGTTGAAATATCGATATGGAAAGGCGGGATTTGTGTTCTGATCTTCAGGGTTTTAATAAGTGGCACGAAATTATATTATGTGAAGCCGCCAGGAGCTTAGCGGATATTAAAAGGTGACGCTTCGGGTAAAATAAGAGCGCGTTAGTGCGGGTTATGATATGCTAACGGTGTCCCGGTGCTTAGGCGAAGATATAGGTAATGCCGATATCGCTAAAACATAGTTTGGTCTTTCAGAGGCACCCTGTTTTTAATCTCGGAAGATGAGTAGTTTTACATTGGTTATCCCTTTTCCCGGTACGGGCATGGGTAAAAAATATGGAAGTGAATAAAAAGAGCGTATCAAAAAAGATGCCCTGCATCTTTACAAAAAGTTTTGTGCTAAGCATTTTGCTGCTCATGTTCCATGTTAGGGGTTCAGCACAGTATTATCCGGCCCCGATGCCGGTAAACCCGGCAAATGAAAGTAAACTGGCGATTTCTTTAAAAAACAGCAAGCCTGATAAAAACAGGGTAGCTATACTGCTCGATCTGGCAAATATATATTCTTACAGGCCGGTAAGAAAGCAGGCCGATTTTAACCGCGCAATGGACTTTGCTAATGCTGCGACTAAATTGAGTGCCCGCTTACGTAATGACTCCCTGTATAATAATGCTCAACTTTTTACAGCGGAGATTTTTACACTTGAAAACAATATGAAATCTGCAGAAAGTATTCTTGGTTTGCTCAACGATACTTCAAAATTGAAGTTATTACTGAATTTAAGTTATAAATACTGGGAGAGGGAGGGAGATAAGAAAGAGGAAGACTGGCCTAAAGCAATTTTTTTTGCTGAACAGGCAAAAAAATTAAGCATCCAACTTCATTTGCCTCAATACGAAATTTTGGCGTTGAGTTACATGGCCCTGGTGCATTATAGTAAGGGAAGCCATACAGCCGAAGCCGAGCTCCTTGAAGTTTTGAAAAAATATAATGCCATAAAATACCGAAAGTTGCAATACGTCTATCATCCTTTGGCGGTTATTAGTTACAGGGCGGGAAAGCCGGACAAAGCGGACTATTATTCGATCAAGACTATTGAAAGTATGCAGGAAACAGGCGACACTACAGTTGCCGGCGACTTTTATTACTGGCGTTCGGTTATTACCGGCAACAATGAGGATTATCAAAAAAGTCTTGATTACGCGCTATTAGCTATCACTCATTTTAAAGTACATCCGGGACAAATAAGCTTAGCCGACCGGGCCGATGTACTTGGAATGCCTGTTATTGCATTGCGTAAAATGAAAAGGTACAGGGAAGCGCTAAATTATATCAGGAAAACAGATCAGGAGTACCCCCTGGTCAGTGTTGATGATAAAATTGACGATGTCCTCATGATCGGAAATATTTACAGGGATATGAAAGCTTATGATATGGCTGCAAAATATTTCGAAATTGCCCTGAATTTGAATAAAAAGCAAAATACGATCAATAATGGGATCTACTCCAATCTCGGCCAGCTTTACGTCGAATCCGGGCAATATGCGAAGGCGAAACCTATTTTAAATAAGTTTTTTAATATTATTTCGACATATAAAGGCCCTCCGATTGCTTCAAGTGTAATTAGCCATCTTAATTATATGGCTTTTCTGGCCGATTCTGCTACCGGAGATTACCGTTCGGCAATTAAGCATTTGTCTGATTATCGCGGGCTGGAAGAATTTAATTTGAGACAGGAGCAGAACAAGGAGGTGAGGCGGCTGGAGGTGCAATACGGTGTAAAAGAAAAGGAAGATGCATTAAAAATAAAAGATCAGCATATTACCCTACTCAATCAGAATTATAAGCTGGAGCAGATTAAGCTAAAGCAATCCAGGATGGAAAAGAATATCATCATTGCAGCAATAGTGGTGTTATTAATTTTTACAGGCCTGCTGTACAACCAGTACCGGAGTAAAAAGCGGGCCAACCAGGCCACTGTGAAAGACAATGAAGTGATTGCCTCGCAAAATGTACTGATCAATCAGAAAAACAGGCACCTGGAACTTTTACTACGGGAAAAGGAATGGCTGATCAAAGAAGTGCATCACCGGGTAAAAAATAACCTGCAAACCATTATCAGCTTGCTGCAATCGCAGGCTGCATACCTTGAAAATGACGCCTTAAAAGCAATACAAACAAGTCAGAATCGTATTTACACCATGTCTTTGATCCATCAAAAACTGTATCGCGGCGAAGATGTTCAGCAGATTAATATGGCAAATTATATCCCCGAACTGATCAAGCATCTGAAAGACAGTTTTGACAGCTCCAACAAAATTATTTTTAATGAAAAAATTGATGATATCGACCTCGATGCATCCGTTGCTATACCTATTGCCCTGATCATCAACGAGGCCGTGACCAACTCCATTAAATACGCATTTCCGGGAGAGGGGGCGGGTGAAATTACGGTAAGCCTGCGTAATCAGGACGATTTATTGAGGTTAGAATTATCTGATAACGGCGTAGGAATGGACAAAAATTCAATAAACGCAAACCCTGTTTCACTTGGGTTGCAATTAATCAGGGGCCTTACTAAAGAAATCCGGGGTGAGGTTAGTATAAAAGGCAGTCATGGTGTTAAAATCACCATTTTGTTTAAAAAACAGGCTATAGAATATGCCAATATTTTAACAGAGGATTTAATAAACCCGGCTTAAACCAGCACGTCATTTATGAATAACAAAATACTCATTGTTGAAGACCAGTTTATAGAAGCTAACAGCCTGCGCATCAGTCTTCAAAAAGCAGGCTACGCTGTTTGCGAAATAGCATCAACTGTAGAAGAAGCCATAAAGATCAAGAATAAAGAAAAGCCCAACCTGGTGCTGCTGGATATCCGGTTACAGGGCAAGCTGAGCGGTATTGACCTGGCCCGCATTTTACGATCAGAAAACATCGCTTTTATATTTATATCTGCCAACTCCAGCAAAGAAATTCTGGATGCGGCAAAAACCACGCGGCCATATGGGTTTATCGTTAAGCCTTTCCGGGATAAAGATGTTTTGGTGGCTATAGAGGTAGCGCTGTACCTCCATCAGCAAAACCAGGAAGTTATATCGAAAGATCAATTTTCAACCAATGAGATTCCCGGCGATGGCTTAACCGGTATTATTGGCGAAAGCCCTGCTATGGCGGCAGTGCTGAATAATATAAAAACAGTAAGTAATTCTTCTATATCAGTACTGATTTTAGGGGAAAGCGGCACCGGCAAAGAATTGGTGGCACGCTGCATTCACCGCATATCCCAACGCCGGGATAAACCTTATATCGTGGTAAACTGTGCCACATTGCCTGCCAACCTTGTTGAATCTGAATTATTTGGTCACGAAAAAGGTGCCTTTACAGGGGCTCAGGAAAAAAGAACGGGAAAATTTGAACAGGCAAACGAGGGTACTGTTTTTTTAGACGAAATAGGAGAATTGCCGCAGGACCTGCAAATTAAACTGCTGCGGGTTTTACAGGAAAAAGAAATTGATGTGATAGGCGGAAAAAAAAAGGCAATAGATGTGCGTATTATTGCTGCCACCAACCGCAACCTGGAAGAGGAAGTTGCTGCCGGCCGCTTCCGATTAGACCTCTTTTACCGGCTTTACGTATTTCCTGTTCATTTGCCGCCCCTGCGCGAGCGTAAAGAGGATCTGTTGTTATTGGCAAACCATTTTTTGCGGATTTATTCTCAAAAGGAAAAAAAGGCAGTGACCAGGCTAAGTGCCGGGGCACTTGATGCCATGCTGAATTATTCATGGCCCGGAAATATACGTGAACTTGAAAACATAATAGCCAGAAGCGTTTTACTGGCGAAGGGGGATACAGTGACCGATCTCCAACTGTTGTCATTTCAACAAAAAAGTGCCCCTGTGTTGTCTGCTGCAGCGCCAAAAACAATGGAAGAAAATGAGCGTGAATACATTATCAGCATAATCAATCAGTGTAACGGGAAACTTCAGGGATTAAACGGGGCCGCCAAAATGATGAACATCAATGTATCCACTTTAAGATCAAGAATGAAAAAACTGGGCATCTCAAAAACAAAATATTCATGAATTTTTGCCTTGAGGCAGGTTTATTTTAATAAATATAGCCGGGCGGATACGCCCTGTGATCTTGCAGTAACATTCAAATTAATTATGGAAAAGGCTGGAAATTTGTTGTGATGATGATGCTATCCTGTAATTAAAAAACTGATCGTCAATTTATTTTGCATACTCTTTTTCGATTTTAACCTGGGTTAAAGTTATTGCGGCGGCATCGCCCGATGTTTGCCATGTCCTAAACAATTAGGCATTAACAAACATGAAAACAGCAATAATAATGATGGCAATGAGTGTATTAGGTTTTACCGCTCAAGCCCAAAAATCAACTAACAAAAATTCTAAAACCGTTGTACTTGTTCACGGAGCCTGGTCTGATGCATCTTCATGGGATGCGGTAACCCCGCTGTTAAAAGCCCAGGGCGAAGAGGTAATTACTATTAACCTTACAGGCCACGGAAAAGATACTACCTCATTTGCCGGTATTACCTTTCAAACTTATGTTAACCAGGTAAAAGCAGCTATCGGTACCCGCACCAACGTAGTTTTGGTAGGGCATAGTTTCGCGGGAATGGTGATCAGCCAGGTTGCTGAAGAAGAGCCCACACAAATTAAAGAACTGATTTTCCTTGCGGCAGCATTACCGCATGACGGCGACAGCCTTTTATCGCTGGCACAACAGGATCCCGGATCTCACATCGGCAAATCGCTTACTATCGACAAAGAGCACGGTGCCGCTATCATCGCCAAAGACGCCGCGGCCGATATCTTCGCCGCCGATGCACCACAGCCGGTTCAGGAATATATTGCAGCCAACCTAAAACCAGAACCACTGGCACCACTGGCCACACCTGTACACCTTACCGAGAAGAACTTTGGCAGCGTTAAAAAAGTATATATCCACACCGCGAATGACCATGCCATCAGCTATCCTGCACAGCAGTATATGGTAAAAAACAACAAAGTGGCTAAAGTATACACACTGCAAAGCAGCCATACTCCATTCATTTCTATGCCCGATAAACTGGCCGCAATTCTGATTGCCGAAAGCAAATAATCAATTCTTCCTATCGTAAAACATAAAAAATGTCGCAAGATTTAAACACGGGTAATACTCCATTTACTCACGAAACAGTCCCTACAGCCTTTATTGATGTTAAAGGCACCAAATTCGCTTACCGCACATTCGGACAGCAGGAGGGCACGCCGGTAGTATTTTTACAACACTTTACAGGCACTTTAGATAACTGGGACCCGGCGGTTACCAATGAGTTTGCTAAAACATACCCTGTTATTTTATTTGATAACAAAGGTGTTGGCAGCAGCGAAGGCGAAACCCCGGCTACCGTAGCCGAAATGGCCAATGATGCCTATGATTTTATCAATGCTTTGGGCCTGAAAGAAGTTTATTTACTTGGTTTTTCGTTGGGTGGCTTCATTGCCCAAAACCTGGCGGAAAGCTATCCTGAACTGGTAAGCAAAGTAATTTTAGCAGGCACCGGCCCGAAGGGTAGCGAGGGCATAACCGAAATTGTGAACGTGGTAACCGCCGGCATGTCTGACGGCCCGGCAAAGGTTTTGCGGAATATATTTTTCACCAAAACAAGCAATGGCGTTGAGGCCGGCGAACAATTCCTTGAGCGTTTGCAGTTAAGAAAAGAGAACCGCGATACCCCTACAGCTTCGGCAACGGTAAATGCACAGGCAACAGCCATTATTACCTACGGCTATGAAAAAGACCCGGAACACCGGCAACTGCGCAATATTAAACAGCCCGTTTTGATTGTAAACGGAACTAACGATTTGATCGTACCTTCTGTCAACTCGTTCACGTTATCACAGCACCTCATCAATTCAAAACTCATTTTGTGGAGTGATTCGGGCCATGGCGCTATATTTCAATACAGCCAGGATTTTGTGAAGGAAGCCAATGCTTTTTTAGCAGCAGAATAAAGCATCTCCTTTAATGGAAATCTACATCGGGCATAAGTGAATTTAAGTAGCTTATGCCTGATGTATTTTGGCTTTTAAAGCTCAATTATTGATGACGAAACTATTCCATCAGTAATTTATGCTCATGAAACTAATTTGATACCACAAAACCAATCACATGAAAAAAACATTCTTACTTTTTTTATTAAGCATCGGCATGCTGCGTGCTGTAGCGCAGAGTCCTTCAGAACAGGAATTTAAGCACGGCCCTGACCTTCAGGGAGATAGCGTCATTTTCCCCTTAACACTTGTTGACGCTTTTCCTTTTGTATCAGTACAGGTAAATGGCGTTAAAGGAAAATTTATGTTTGATACCGGGAATAGGTGCTACATTGAAATTAACGATAACCTGGTGAACTTGCCGCATAAAAGAGCGGTAAGCAAAGGACAGGTTGGAAGCGGACAATCATTTATATCAAACACTAACGACACCATTGCTGAAGTTAAGTTTAAGAACGGCCTTATTTACCGCAACCTTTTAAATATTACCAGCGCTAATCTTGATTTTCTTCAAGATCATATCACACCCGATTGCATTGGGTACATAGGATATGATTTTTTTAAAGGGTATCTTTTTAAACTTGATTATGTAAAAAGAAAGCTCACTTTTTATAAGGTTACGGAGGATAGAAAACGATCAAAGGATTTCCTGAAAGGTGAACAAGTAGTGGCCGTGCTCAACTTTGAAACCAGGAGACTTCCCAATCACCCGATGGTCCACGTAAAGATAGGAGGTGTTGATTTTCTTGGCTCATTCGATACCGGGCAATATGGTTTGATCCAATTGGAAGATCAGGCAGCAAAAATTTTAAAAAAGAAGGGGCTGCTGGTTGACGCCGGAAAAAATGGCTACGATGACGAAACGGTAAATGTTAATGATATTGTTATAAACGTAAGCCTTAAATTAAGTGTTAAAGGCATTGCGCCATACAGCCTTGAACAAACTGCTCCGTTTAGAAAAGGCATGCAGATTACCGAGCCCAACTACATCTGTTTTGCATACCGTTTTTTTGAACAGTATAAAACGGTATGGGATTATGACGACAAGAAAATGTACGTGCTTGAAAAATAAAAGCCGTTAAAATGCCTTCAGTGCCTGAAGGATCAAAAAAAACTCTAATTTATTTTAGAGGTTTTTTTTGATTTTAACCCAGGTTAAAATTATCCCGGTTCTATAATCGGATGTTTGTAGTGTTCTAAACAATTAGGCATTAAACAATAATCTTTTAAAACCAAAAAACATGAAACGTATAGCAAAAGCACATTGGAACGGTACCTTGCAAGAAGGCAAAGGAGAAATCAGCACACAAAGCAATGTGCTTAACGATACCCAATATTCATTTAAAACCCGCTTTGCCGATGGCATCGGTACCAATCCTGAAGAATTGATCGCAGCCGCGCATGCAGGTTGCTTTTCGATGGCCCTTAGCGCAACCCTGGCCCATCACAACATCACCGCCGGCGATATTTTTACTACAGCCACAGTAGATCTGGATATGCAGGCATTAAGCATCACGGGCATACATTTAGATTTGCGGGCCAGCGTAATTGAAGGTGTTGATGAAGCAACATTTACCGAAATTGCCGAAGGGGCAAAGGCGCACTGCATTGTATCCAAAGCTTTGAATGTGCCAATAACATTAACGGTTGTTTACGCTTAATAAGAGCTGTAGCATCGGGTAGCATCAATAAAAAAAACTCACCGGACGATCTCCGGTGAGTTTTTTATTTTGACAATTGCCGCATCTCAAAGGGGCTTTAGTAATTTCGATTCAGAATAGGCATTAACATACATCAGCTGTTTTCAATCCGCCTGCTTTCCACAGCGTAAACAAAACTTTCGGCTTTGTAGTAGCCTACGTTGTATTCCATAGGGCGTTCGCCATGATCATAAACAAACCTTTTGCGAAAAAGCACCGGGCTGCCGCTTTCAATTTCGAGCTTGCCGGCTACAAATTTATCAGCCCTTACTGCGCTTATTTCTTCTTTGGAGAGGTTGGCTATGGTTGAATGCTCTTCTTCAAGCATTTCGTAAAGCGGGCGTTTAAAATCTTCTTCGCCGGTAAGGCCTATCCTTGGGTGAAAATACGAAATAAAGTAAACAAAAGGATCTTCGCTGTTGCCGCGCAGTCTTTCCATTTTCAGGATCTTTTTGTCGGTTCCTATTTCAAAAAAGCTGGCAACATTCTCGTCGGGTAAAACCCAGCTTACATGAAGCTCATAATTTTTAACCGTGATTCCCCTTGCCTTCATTTCCTGCGAAAAGCTAAGCCAGTTCATAGCCTTCGAACTGATTTTGGACGTGGCAACCTTGGTGCCGAACCCTTTTTTGCGGATCAGCAGTTCATCGTAAACCAGTTTATTGATAGCCTGCCGCAGGGTAGTGCGCGAAATAGCCAGTTTTTTGGCCAGTTCAACCTCGTTAGGCAGCAGTTTGCCACCCTGGTAAGCGGGATCTTTTATCAGCTCGCGCAGCAATTGTTCGGCCTGGATATGTAAGGGGATCGGGCTTTTATGATCGATGGATAGTTTCATTTTGTTGAGCGTTGGCAGGGGTAAATATAACGTAATTGTTGCTTATGTATTTACATGAAGCAGGCAATGTTTTAAAAATGAACTAAACATTACATAGTTATGTTTCATACCTTATGTTTAAAACAAACCCATACCAATATTTTGCCGCATTTAATTTTAATTGCTTTGTAATTTAACTGAAATGTGCATACAAGTTTACTATTATATTCGCAAAAGGGTAAGCCGACACAGCGTCGGGTTGTTATTTTTAAATGTCGGCAAAACATTTTTTATATTCTGAGATGTAGCGCTTAACTTAGGCAACCGAAATACCTGAATCTAAAACTTAACCAAACCATATTAATGAACTTAAAAAAACTTTCGTACGCAATAATCTGCGGCTTGTTGCTCAATACCGGTGCTTTTGCCAAAGTGATGCTGCCGGCTCTTTTTAGCGATAATATGATCTTGCAGCAAAAAACCATGGCAGGTGCATGGGGCACTGCGGATGCCGGCAAAACAGTAAGCGTTACTACATCATGGAACAATAAAACTTACACCGCTCAGGCCGATGCTTCTGGTAACTGGAAACTGAAAATGAAAACCCCATCGTATGGTGGGCCCTACACGCTTACCATAACAGATGGTGCCGATCCGGTTGTTTTAAACAATGTGTTGATAGGTGATGTTTGGGTTTGCTCGGGCCAATCAAACATGGAAATGCCTGTGGCCGGCTGGGGGCAGGTAAATAATTATAAAGAGGAGATTGCAAATGCCAACTACCCGCAGATCCGTTTGCTGCAGGTTTCGCAGGCTACAAATTTTATTCCTCAAACCAATATAAAAATAGCTAATAACGGTTGGATGGTATGCTCGCCGCAAAGCATTGGCGAATTCTCGTCGGTAGCCTATTTTTTTGCACGGGAGGTTACCAGGCAAACGGGCGTACCCATAGGGTTAATCAGCTCTAATTGGGGCGGCACCATGATTGAGGCCTGGAGCGATGAAAACTCCCTCAGCATTAACCCCGATTTCAGCACGCAAATAAGAGAACAACAGCAGCGTGCCAAAACCGAAACGCAGCAATCCTTTACCGAAAAGGTGGATGCCTGGAACAAACAAGCTACCGCTGCCGATTGGGGATCTACTAATAACAATGCCTTCAACCCCGATACAACCGGTTGGAAAACCATGACTTTGCCCCTGTTTTTTGAAAAAAGTGCACTTGGCGATTTTGACGGGGTTGTATGGTTTCGCAAAAAGGTAACTATTCCGGCTGCATGGGCCGGGCAGGATGTGAAAATTAGCCTGGGTAAAATAGATGATAACGAGATCACTTATTTTAACGGCGAAAAAATAGGCGCTACTGATGGCTATACCCAATCGCGCAATTACGTTATCCCGGCTGCAAAGGTAAAAGCGGGCGAAGCGGTGATCACGGTACGCGTATTTGACAGCGGCGGCGGTGGCGGCCTTTACGGTATGGACGAGATGCAGCTGGTATCGCCATCGGGAGATAAAATTGCATTGGCCGGTAACTGGGACTATAAGGTTGGTTTTAATATGAAAAGCCTGCCGCCTATGCCTGTTGCCAATAACCCTAATCAACTGGCTGTGTTATACAATGCCATGATCAACCCGCTTACACCAATGGCCATTCGCGGTGCAATATGGTACCAGGGCGAGGCCAATGCAGGCAGGCCCCGCCAGTATAACGCATTGTTTGAGGGCATGATTAAAGGCTGGCGCAACATTTGGGGTGAAGGTGATTTTCCGTTTTATTTTGTACAGTTGGCCAACTGGCAAAAGCGCGAAGCAGAACCTGTGCGATCATACTGGGCTGAACTGCGCGAAGCGCAAACCCAGGCATTAAAACTACCCAATACCGGTATGGCCCTCGCAATTGATTTGGGCGATGCAGATAACATCCACCCTAAAAACAAACAAGACGTTGGCCGCAGACTGGCATTAGTGGCTTTAGATAAAACTTACCACAAAAAACAGCAGTACTCGGGCCCGATGTATAAATCGCAAAAAATTGACGGCGATAAAATTGAGCTAAGTTTCAACCACACAGATGGCGGCCTCAAAGCACAGGGCGGCGATACGCTGCAGGGCTTTGCCATAGCCGGCGAGGATATGAAATTTCATTGGGCAACAGCGGTTATTAAAGGCGATAAAGTAATTGTGAGCAGCCCGGAGGTACCTAAGCCATTTGTTGTACGTTACGCATGGGCCAATAACCCGGTAAGTACCTTGTACAATGGTGCCGGTTTACCGGCATCGCCTTTCCGTACGGATAACTGGGCGGATAGATAGTGGGTTGAGATTAGTGGTTAGAGAATAGAGATTAGATTTTTTTCTGAACCTGAATTAAACGAATTTAAGAATAACAGAATACTTAAGTGAGTTCTAAAAATTCCAATAATTCGTTTAATTCAGTTCTTATAAAAGAATCCTCTTTACAATAACGGCCGCGGATCAAATATCACCCTGATGGAATTGATCTTCCCTTCTGCAACATGGTACCATCCACTGCTGAATATGGTTTTACCGCCTATATCGATATCATAAAATATACAAACATCGTCGCCATCACTAAATACGCGCTTAATGTCATATTTAAGTTTCATGCGTTCCATATCGGTAAAGTAGGCCTCAGCGCCATCGCGCTCGCCAAGTACGCCTATAAATTTCAAATCGTCGGATGCGCATTTGCGGGCCTCTGCAAAATCTTCGTCGTTTAGCGCTTTTATAAACGAAAGCACGATATCATTAGCGCTGCCAATGGGTGCACCTGCTTCTGTTGCCATAGTATATTATTTTAGGTTATGATGATGTTGTATTAACTATCAATAACTATTCCGTAATCAAAACCGGGCATTAATTTATTTTTAAAAAAATAAAGCCGCCCATATTGTATAGGCGGCTTTATAAATCAAAACAACAGAAAAACCAAAGGCTTAATTAAGCGGAGGTTGTAATTCGGTAGCTACCCCAATGCGGTTCCATGCGTTGATGGTAATGATGGCCATAATTACCTGGGCCAGGTATAATTCGTCAAACACTTTGGCTGCCTGTGCATAAGTGGTATCAGATACCCTGCCGGTAATCAGGGTTACTTCTTCAGTTAAGGCCAGTATGGCGCGTTCCTGCTCGTCAAAAAACGGGGCTTCGCGCCAAACGCTGATGTTGTAAATGCGGCGTTCGGTTTCGCCGGCTTTGCGGGCATCGGTGGTATGCATATCTACACAATAGGCACAACCATTAATTTGTGAAGCACGGATTTTGATCAGGTCTTTATGACGGGTGGTTAATTTAGTGCTTTCAATGTATTTTTCTAAGGCGATCATCGCTCTGTATGCTGCCGGTTCGGCAGCGTTCATTTTTAAACGGCTCATGTTTTTATCTTTTTTGTTGATACAAATTTGGGGATAAACACGCCCTCAAAAAATGAACTGAGTTTAAGAAAATCAGATTTTTTTAGCCCGCAACCTGCTTAAAAACTGCGGAGTGAAGCCCAGGTAGGAGGCCAGCATATACTGGGGCACCCGCTGAACAAATGCCGGGAACAGTTCGGTAAAATTACGGTAGCGCTCCTCATCGTTCATATTAAAAATATAGCCTATCCGGCGCTGGGCGGCAATAAAGGCCTTTTGCATCATTACCCTAAAGTATGCTTCCATTTGCGGCACAGCTTCAAATAAGGCAATTCTATTTTTTTCGGTAAGCAGAAGTAGCTCAGATGCTTCGATTGTTTGGATGTACGTGGTAGCGGGGATATGGTTTAACAGGCTGTCCTGATCAGCTATCCACCAGGTTTCCAGCCCAAACTGGATAATCTGTTCGTTCAGTTTATTATTAACAAAGTATTGCCGTACCAGGCCTTTAAGTACAAAATAGTTGCCTGCGCAAAGTTTTCCCGGCTCAAGCAGCAACTCCTTCTTTTTAAATTTTTTCAGCTCGAAATGCCTGCATATCGTGACCTCTTCGGCTTCGGTTAGCTTAACGTATCGTTTGATGTGATGGATAAGTTCGGGATACATGGTCTGGATGAAGTATACGCTAATGTCGCTAATTTTCCCAAACCGGACCGGGTGCCTGGCAGAATCTTTAATTCAGTTCTGCCTTTTCATCATAACCCAAATTCAAATCATCTTCAATTTTTTGCCTGGTAGGCCGAAGATAAATGAAGTACAATATAATTAATCCCGCTATACCAATAAATACCATGTTACCCGTTATCAGGAAACTTACAATGGCAAATAATGACGGTCCCTCCAGCAGCGCAAGCCTGATAATGGTTGCCGATTGATAGCTGATGAGTTTGGCCTTTAGCGGGCTCTGGCTATTAATATTGCTTAACAACTTTTTAAATAATAAGTGACCTGCCGCAAAACAGCTTACGGCAAGGGTGGGTACAATAAATATCAGCATATCGTTACTATGACCGGTAGCCGGCTTTTTAGGAATTAAAAAAGTGACCACCGCGAACAGAATTTGCCCCGCTGTTAAAGCCAGATGTATAATAATAGTTGTTTTTACCAGCGCCGCGGCGCTTTGGTTTGCCGGTTGTTTATTGATCATGTGATAGGTTAGTTTATATGCAGCAATGTAAATAATAATCTGCGGATCCGTATTATATAATTGTTAAACGCAATTTGCATCGATTTTGTTGATTGTGAACGATGTATTGTTTTACTGGTTAAACTGAACAGGCTGGAAATAAATATTTAGTCGGTAATGGCCCCTGATAATGTCACTTTTGCCCCCTGCTGCCACGCCCAAATCGTACTAACTTTATATCAAACAAAAACAAAAACTATGGGAACCAAGGAAATTGTATTACAGGTTGTAGAAGCCTTTGATAACAACGACGTAGAAAAAATACTGAGCTTTTTTGCTGATGACGTGGTGTGGACGATGACCGGCACCAATATTACTGTTATGAATGGCAAGGCCGAAGTTGAACGGTTTTTTGGCGGTATGGAAGAAGTAAAAATGATATCATCAACAAAAGATCATGTGGTGGCAGAGGGAAACACCGCAGCCGTTGATGGCCTGGTAAAATGCCAGGGTAAAGAGGGCAAGGTATTTGAAATGTACTATGCCGATTTTTATGAGCTGACCGATGGTAAGGTAAAAAAGATAAGCTCGTACGTGGTTGATAAAAAGCAATAACTATTAATTGAGTCAAACATCAAATAGTCGACGGTGCCACGCCGAATGCTTTCTTAAATGAGTATGAAAAATGCGAAAGGTTTTCAAATCCCACATCAAGATAAACATCTGATGCTTTACGGCCTTTTTCGCTTATCTGGTAATAAGCTTCGTTAAGGCGTTTTTGCTGCAGCCACCTACCGGGTGGAATGTTGAAAACCTTTTCAAAATCCCGTTTAAAACCGGCCAGGCTGCGGCCGGTGAGGCGGGCAAACTGTGCGGTTGATACATTGTACATGTAATGCTGATTCATGAAAGCCTCCAGGTCAATTTTGTGAGGCTCGCTGAAATCAAACAGCAGGTTTTTCAATTCGGGATTGGCCCGGAGTAGCAGTTCGACAGCTTCACGGGTTTTCAGTTCGGCCAGGGCTGGGTTTAACTGTGCCGAATTATCAAAATAAGGCAGCAGGGAATCAAAATAACCTTTAATGAAAGGATCGCCGGTAAGCTCTATCATGGGCTCGCCCGCGTAACGGGGCATTGAAGATAGCTTGTTTTCGGCCGCATACCGCCGTAAAAAATCCTGTTCTAAAAATATATTGATAGATTTGAAATCGCCGCCCGCGCCCGGTACTTTTACCGATTTTACAAGCTGGTTACGGCGGATCAGGCCAATCATACCTTCCTTAAATATTTGTGCACCATTACAGCTAAAGGAGTGCACTTCGCCTGCTATGATATATCCAAAAACATGCTCATGAACAAATTGCTCATTGCCCCGCTGTTTATCGGCAACGCAGGAGTACAGCAGGTTGCTGAACATGATGTGGTTTTTATCTTCCATTGGGTTTGCAAAGATAACTTAACTTCACTTCAACTGGCTGCTCATCATCTTATCAAAAGCATTATCCGGAAGCAGCCAACGCATAAAAAGCGCTAAACCTGCCATGTGACCGGCATGGTAACGGGTTTTAGGTTTTTTTGCGGCGATGGCTTTCCGTACCAGTTTAACAATCTCTGTCGGTCCCGGAAGTTTTGCGTCAATACTTTGGGTAAACGCCTTTACAAATTTATTAGCCATAGGCGCATAAGGTCCCTTGCCCGACACTTTCAGCAGGTTATCAACCGCTATGCCGCCCCATTCTGATTGGATACCTCCCGGCTCAATCACCACCACATTTATCCCGAATTGTTTTACTTCGTTTCGCAGCGCATCGCTCATGGCTTCTAATGCAAATTTGCTTGCATGATACCAGCCTCCAAGCGGCATTGCAAATTTGCCGCCGATACTGGATATATTGATGATAGTACCCGAACGCTGTTTGCGCATATGCGGCAAAACCAGTTGCGTAAGCCTTGCCACGCCAAACAAATTTACTTCCAGTTGATAGCGGGCATCACTGAGTGGCGTATCCTCAATAGCTCCCATTAAGCCAAAACCGGCATTATTGATTAACACATCAATGCGGCCTTCGGCTTTGATGATGGTATCAATACCCTGTGCCATCGCAGCTTCATCAGTTACATCCATCGCCAATACTTTAACTCCCTGTTTGGCAATAGTATCCATCTTATCAACCCGGCGGGCTGCCCCGTAAACCGTGTGTCCGTCCTTTAGTAATTCCTCCGCAAAGGCTTTGCCTATCCCGGCCGATGCGCCGGTTATTAATATTACTTTCTTATCCATTATTTTAAACTTTAAGCTGAAAAGCTTTTGCTTTTACAACAAAACAAAGATCGGTTTAAAATAAAGGTGTAGGTTTGGTGAGGGGCTCAAAATTACTTTGGTGACGGGCTCAGCTTCAAAAAAATCGCCCAATTATTTAATCCTGCTAAAATAAGTAATATCAGTTCGTGACCTCATTCCCGGTTCCAGATCATTATTAATTTCTGTTAAAGTAAGGGTATCAGGATGCGGAAGGCCAATATTCCAACTTCGGTTATCAATTGCCGAATAGTGAAATTTTAAGGTTTTTAACGAATAGCCAAATGGACCGTCGCCTCCGTCTGACACGCCCGAATACTTCGATTGAAAGTTAAGTACCACATATGTGGAAGTATCGCCGGATATGATTGTTTTTCCATCTGTTGTTACAACAATTTTTTCATATCTGGCCTCCCGCCATTTCCCCTGCAGGTCGTTATAGGGAAGCTTATCTTTTTTGCACGAAAATAATACGGCGGCAACACAAATAATAGGTAGTAGTTTTTTCATAATAAGGTATTACGTTATGTTTCTTAAACGTGATACAGTACGTCTTATTATAATTTAAACATCTTCATTTAAACATCTTCAAGTGTTAAAAGATTATCTGTACCGGATTTATCCTTTAATGAACTCAGGTGTTTTTTACCACCATCTTCGGGTTTTACTACGGTAAGATAGGTTTTACCCCTTTCGGTACTTACATAAAATGCCTGGCTGTTGGCTTCGATACGTTTGATGGCTTCGGCAACAGAGATCACCACCCGCGGCCTGTCTAACGATTCGTAATAACCGATATGCGTTATTTGTTCAACAGCGCCTGATGTTTTGGGTTTATCGATACAATTTACCTGGTAGCTTGCCATAAATTTTTGTGTGATGAGTGGTAAAGATATTGTTTATTATGACAGATAGCGGTGCCTGTCGTTAGGGAAATCGCTTTTTAAAAAAATATACTATATGTGGCCTCACCTAAATCCTCTCCAAAGGAGAGGACTTTAAAATAAGATGCTCCCTCTCCTTTGGAGAGGGCTGGGGTGAGGCTTTTTCACGTAGAAATAGCAACTCTGATTTTTAAAAGCGATTTCCCTGTGCCTGTCGTTTGATTCAAGGCGCATTTATGTAAAAAGCCTTACATTTGTTTTTTTACAAAACAAGGCAAATTTGTACTCGAAAGAACAGGCAACCCAGTTAAAACAGGCATTCTGGACGGCATTAGGTCAATATCTGAAACCCCGGCTTTCGGCAGATGGATTGAAGATTAACTGGGTTAATTATAAAACGGGGATTAAACATCTTTACTTCAGGATGCAGGCCGATAATAAATCAGCCTTTATAGCTATCGAGATGAGCCATCCAGATACGGACATCCAGCAATTAATGTTTGATCAGTTTATGGAGCTGAAAAACATCCTTAACAGCCAGCTTGATGAAGAGTGGGAATGGCAACTGCACACCGTTGATGAAAACTATAAAACCGTAAGCCGCATTATTAAAACGCTGCCCGGCGTAAGCGTATTTAACCAACAGGACTGGCCCGCGCTTATTTCCTTTTTCAAACCCCGCATTATTGCTTTGGATGAATTTTGGAGTATGGCGCAGTATAGTTTTGATTTGTTCAGATAGATGTTACAACAAAGTAGTCATGCCGGAATTTGTTTCAGCATGACTTTTCTTTTTAATTTTCCTCTTTACGCCATATGCGCCACATCATCCCCGGCACCTAAAAAACAATGATTAACCGCATCAATAATATCGCTCAGGTTAAAAGGCTTGGCAATAAATGCGTCTGAACCATAGTTACCTAATGATTCCAGCACACGCGGGTAGGCCGATACCATTACCACCGGGATATGTGCCGTGGATGGCGTTGTTTTTAAGATGTGGCATAATTCGCCACCGTTTATACCAAATAATATGTAATCCAATATCACAAGATCGGCTTTGGCTGATAGCGCCGCCTTGCAGATGTCATCAGTATAGTTCAGTACCTCAACTTCATAGTGCTCCATTTCAAGAGCCTCTTTCATCACTTCCAGAATATCCTCGCTATCATCAAGGATTAAAATCTTTTTCGACATAAATAATAATTGGTAAAGCAGATAACGCTGGGAACGTTTCTTTTGTTTTCAAAGGTATATCCAATTATTGTCATAAACAAATAACAGCTTGTAGCTCTAATGATAATGCACTAATTTACAACTTCAAAGTATCAACCAGTTGCTGCACCGAGCCGAGCACAATATCCAGGTTGGCCGGCGAATCGGTAACTTTCGAGATCATAATGCCGCCCTCAATAAGCGCTATTATGCTCAAAGCGGTTTCGGTAGTTTTGATGCCGGGCTTTAGTTCGCCTGCTTCAATGCCCGCTTTTATCAGGTTTTCGATGCTATTTTTCCAACGGATTACAGCTTTGGCGGCTTTGTCTTTAAGCATAGGATTGGTATCATCAGCATCAACGGCGGTATTAAGTATAGGACAGCCGCCGGGGATAAAATCGCCGCGGGTAAAGCTGTGATACACCTGGGCATATACCATCAATTTATCGTGATAGGAAGTAGCCCGGGCAATACGTTCAAGGATCTGCTTACGCACCTTGCCCGAGTTATATTCAAACACTTCGGCAGCAACCTCTTCCTTGTTTTTAAAGTTACCGTAAATGCTGCCCTTGGAAAGGCCGGTAGCCTCGGTCAAATCAGACATGGAAGTGCCGGCATACCCTTTTTTATTGAAAACAGATGAGGTGCGCTCAATAATGAACTGGCGCGTACGCTCGGCTTTTGACAATTCCTTTTCCATAATGCAAATGTACCAACTGGTATTTAATTTTTAATGATCGCCGATAATAACAACCGGTCCGGCTTGTTTTTTACGGTTAATAACCAGCAACAACAATGGCATAGCTGCTAAAAACACCAAACCGGTGAACAGGTAGGCATCTAAATAACTTAACAAATAAGATTGCCTGTTGATGGTGCCGTCAACTACTGCAATAGCTTTTTTATGAGCATCGAAGCTGGAGAAACCACGGCCCGCAAAGTAATTGGTGAGTTTAGTTAGTCTTGCCGTAGCCTGGTCATTAAATGTGGTTATGTTGCTTAGTAAATCGCTGCGGTGCAAACCAAAACGCTGGGCCACATAAGTGTTGATCACCGCAATGCCGAACGAGCCGCCCAATTGCCGCATCATATTGTTAAGGGCCGTGCCCTGCGGGATATCTTTAGGTGCCAGACCCGATACTGCCAAAGCAGTAAGCGGCACGGTAAGCAAGGCTATACCCATGGCGCGGTAAATAAGCGGGCCCACTAAATCGCCGGGAGCTGCTTCGAGGTTTACCCGCGACATTTGCCAGGCAAACGAGATAAAAATAACAAAGCCCGAAGTGATGATAACTAACGGCGATACACCTCTTTTTAACAAAGTTGCTGAAAACAGCAGGCCAACAATAGCCAATGCAGCACCCGGCAATAGAATAAGCCCTGTTATAGTTGGCGGGAAATACAATACCCTTTGCGCCAGCACCGGTGTAAGAAACACCGATGTAAACAAGCCGAAACCGGTTACAAAAGTTAATACGGCTGCCACCGCCAGCGATTTGCTTTTCAGTACCCGCAAATCAATAACCGGATTGGGCGTGGTTAATTCCCACCAGATAAACGTGCTTAAGGCAATTATGGCAACAATGGTTAATACAATAATATATTTGGCCGCAAACCAATCGTCGGTTTCGCCGCGTTCCAACACGGTTTGAAGTGAGCCGATCCCGATTATCAGCAGCAGGATGCCCCACCAGTCCACACTTTTTACTTTGGCTGCAATTTCCGGTTCGGACACTAACAGCAGGCTTGATATGGTAACCGCGATGCCGATAGGAATATTGATGTAAAAAATCCATGGCCAGCTATAGTTTTCGGTTATAAAGCCGCCCAATGTAGGACCAATGGTTGGGCCTAAAAACACGCCCACGCCAAACAGGGCACTGGCAATGCCTACGCGTTCTTTACCATAAACTTCAAACACTATTGCCTGCGATACGGATAACAGTGCACCGCCACCTATCCCCTGCAAAAAGCGGAAAGCAACCAATGTCCAGATATTTGTAGCGAAGCCGCACAAGGCCGAAAAGAGGGTAAAGGCAATAATGGAGCCTATATAATAATTACGGCGGCCCAGTTTGGCGGTTAAAAAGCTGGTCATGGGTATTACAATAATATTGGCTATGGCGTAGGCTGTAATTACCCACGATGTGTCTTCGAGCGTTGCGCCAAGGTTGCCGCTCATGTAATTGAGGGCTACGTTTACTATGGAGGTGTCAATCAATTCCATAATAGCAGCGGCTATAACGGTGATGACGAGGATACTTTTTTTTAGTTGAGTGCTCATTGTGGTATTGATAATTTTCCTAAAAAATACCGATTGGTATTTTTTAGGAAAAAAAATAAAACCAGAGATTATCTCTGGTGCAGGGCTTTTAATGCTTCGGCCGGGTTTGATAAAAACAGGCGGTAAAATGGCTCGGTACCGGCCACGCGGATCTCAAAATTATCGGTTTCAAAACCGGCAACAAATTCATCAGCAACCTGCGAAGCGGGGATGCCGTTATGCCCACCAATCTCGGCCGAAAATTCGGTGTTAACCAATGGCGGCATCAGCTCAAATACTTTAACATTACTACCCTCTAAAGCGGCACGTAACGAAATGGTGTATGAGTGTAAAGCTGCCTTGGTAGCCGAGTAGGTGGCTGTTTGTTTGCCTGGAAGAAACGCCACGATTGACGATACGTTAACGATAGCTGCTTCGGGCTGTTGCTGTAAAACCGGCAGTAGTTTTTCGTTCAGGCGGATAACCGAAATGTAGTTGGTAAACATTTCTTCCTGCGCTTTTTCAAAAACGTTTTTTGTGGTAAGCAAATCGTTGATGGAAGCGGCACCTGCATTATCAATCACCACGTTCAATTGCGGGAAATCTTTGATAATGCGGGCGGTTAAAGCGTCAACGTCATCGCCGTTTGAAATATCCGCTTTAATGGCTGTTACATTTTGTAACTGAGCGGCAGCTTTATCCAAACGTTCCTGGTTGCGGCCGATAATGATAACATGGTTGTTTTTGGCTGATAGTTGTTTGGCTATTTCGAAACCTATCCCGGCACTGCCGCCGGTAATAAGTACTGTATTTTGCGAAGTTTTCATTGTTTGTTTTGTTTTATGAGGTTTTTGGATGTTTATTCGATTGAGTTGATGGCTTTTAAAGCAGCTTCAGGATCTGAGAGGTATAAGCGGTAAAACTGCTCGGTACCGGCTACCCTGATCTCGTAGTTATCACTTTCCAAGGATGCGATAAACTCATCGGCAACCTGTGAGGCCGGAATCCCTCTTTCGGCACCACCAATCTCGGCCGAAAATTCGGTGTTAACCAGCGGCGGCATCAGTTCAAATACTTTAACGGTGGTATTGCGTAAGGCCAAACGTAAGGCGCGGGTGTAGGTATGCAAAGCGGCTTTGGTAGCTGCATAAGTAGCTAAGCTGATACTTGGCGCAAAGGCTACGATTGATGATACGTTTACAATTGCGGCTTCAGGCTGTTGCTGAAGCGATGGTAGCAGTTTTTCATTAAGCCTTACTATCGAAAGATAGTTGGTGAACATTTCGGCCTGGGCTTTTTCAAAAATATCGCCGCTTATTAAATTGTTTAATTGTACCGCGCCGGCGTTGTTGATCACTACATTTAGTTGCGGGAAATCATTTTGAAGCCTGCTAACCAAAGCGTCGATTTCTGCCACGTTTGATACGTCTGCTTTAATAGCTGTTACATTTTGTAGTTGGGCGGCTGCTTTATCCAAACGTTCCTGGTTACGGCCGATAATAATGACGTGGTTGTTTTTTGCTGATAACTGTTTGGCAATTTCGAAACCAATACCGGCACTGCCGCCGGTAATTAATATGGTGTTTTGTGAGGTTTTCATTTTGTGCGTCGTTTAATTTTGACAATACAAAAATATACCGATCGGTATTATTTTTTATCATCGCTTTGTCATTGTTGTAAAATGTTGATTTTCAGGTTGAGTTGGATTGATGGTTTTTAGGGGTTGGGCACGCAAAGGCGCTGGGCGCAAAGGTTTTTAAGATTGCATAGTTTGAGATTTTTAAGCACGCAAAGGCGCAAAGCCGCAAAGATTTTTAAGATTGAATAGTTTGAGATTTTTAAGCGCGCAAAGAGGCTAAGGCGCAAAGGTTTTTGGGGAGTGAATAGTTTGAGATTTTTAAGCACGCAAAGGCGTTAAGCCGCAAAGATTTTTAAGATTGCATAGTTAGAGATTTTTAAGTGCGCAAAGAGGCTAAGGCGCAAAGGTTTTTGTATCTAATTTCTTGCATCTTGTTTCTTATAGTCCTGAATCTTTTCGCCAGCCGTCAGCAGGAAAACTTCGGGTGAAAGCGGGCAGAACAATGGTGGCCTTGAGCGTTGGGAAGGGGCATAGCTACTTTTTGCAGAAGGGTGGGGATGGAGCGAATGCAATGGGGCAAAATTTAGCAGCCCGTGGTTCTGCCCGGTTTGCAGGGTAAAGGCAAGCGTAGGGATAGCGGGTATGCCAGTGCGGCAAAGAAGCCTTCCTGGTGACTTGACTTTTTGGGTACTTTTGTGTCAAGACAAAAGTACCTGGCCCCGGCCCGGCCAAGAGGGCGACCGTGTTAGTTAATAGCGAGATACTTGTTGTTGGCCTCGCGCCAGCGTGAATAGCAAAAGGCTTTCGTTACTCTCGTTTAGGGAATAGGATTTAGAGCTAACATACAGCATTTGCAGCTTTATACTTAATGCTTAAGATAATATAAACACCGACAAACTTCTCGGTCCATGCGCGCCAATAACCAGCGATTGCTCAATATCCGCCGTTTTTGACGGCCCGGAGATGAACGATCCATAACCATAATCGGCATCGCCAATTGCCTGGTAGGCCTGCGCCATGGTGGGCACAAAATTATCTTTACCAATCACTACCGCCAGGTGCTGGGCAATAAAAGGCAAAACCCGACTGCCCATTTGCTTTTCGGTAAGCCAGAGCGCGCCGTTTTCGGCAACTCCAAGTTTGGTGCGGAGTATGGTGAGCTCCACATCGGCAAAGTTATGGCCGTCTTCAAACTTTACGGTATCTGTGTAAATGTAATCGCTCAACTCATCAAGGGCCGAGATGATCTTTACTCCGGGTTTAAAATCGTTTTTAAGGATTGTCTTTATTTCATCAAAACCACTTACTTCATGCACAAAAGTGCCGCCCGCTGTGGCAACCGTTTTATATTTGATTACCAGATCGGTTCTTACATCGGTTAAATTATTCAGCACATCCATATCCGGAAGTGGCATGGCAGCAGGCTGATTAAATTTTACAGCGGCTAATATTTTATCCCTGCTCATTAGTTTTTTGCTCCTTTCCTTTTGGCATACCATTCGCCAAAGCTCTCTTTCGGCGCCCGGGGCATCTCGCGCTGGTTGTACCACGGATTAAATTTATTACTAACAGCAAAGGGGGCGTATTTAAATACCAGTCTGCCGGTTTTGCCGCCCATACGGTATAAGGTTGGTGAGGCCAGTGTAATAGCCATTGCCTTCATAGCCATGCTTTTGGCTGTTGGTGTATAACCTGCCTTAACAATAACCTGCCGCCATTTATACAACTGATCATGAATATCAATCTTAACCGGGCAAACATTACTGCACGATCCGCAAAGCGTTGATGCAAAAGGCAGATCAGCATATTTTTTCATATCGAGGTTAGGAGCCAGGATGGAACCTATAGGTCCGGCTACAGCGGTATGGTAGCTGTGCCCGCCGCTTTTGCGGTAAACCGGGCAGGTATTCATACAGGCCCCGCAACGGATACATTTCAGCGAATTACGAAACTCTTCACGTCCCAACTGTACGCTGCGCCCGTTATCAACAATAACAATATGAATTTCGCCGCCGTTTTGCGGTTTACTGAAGTGGCTGGAATAGGTGGTAATAGGCTGCCCGGTGGCGCTACGTGTAAGCAAACGCAAAAATACGCCCAAATGCTTCCGCTCCGGGATGATTTTCTCTATCCCCATCGATGCGATGTGAATTTCGGCCAGGTGCGCACCCATATCGGCATTGCCCTCGTTGGTGCAAATTACAAACTCGCCGGTTTCGGCTACGGCAAAGTTAACACCGGTAAGTGCCGCGCGGCGGGTTAAAAATACCTCGCGCAAATGCTGGCGGGCAGTTTCGGTCAAGATCTTCGGATCCGATTCACCTTTAGCCGAGCCTAAATGCTGGTGGAATATATCACCTATCTCTTCTTTCTTTTTGTGGATGCAGGGCAGTACAATGTGGCTTGGCGGTTCGTTGGCCAGTTGTACAATGCGTTCGCCCAAATCTGAGTCAATTACATCAATGCCCTGCTCTTTCAGGTATTCGTTCAGGTGGCACTCTTCGGTAAGCATCGATTTGCTTTTCACCATTTTGCTGATGCCGCGTTGTTCGAGCAGGTTATAGATGATCTGGTTATGTTCGGCGGCATCCTGAGCCCAATGCACTATAATGCCGTTTTTGGTTGCGTTGGCCTCAAACTGTTCTAAATAAGTGCTCAGGTTGGAGAGCACATTGAATTTTATTTGCGATGCGGTTTCGCGCAGCAGTTCCCATTCGGGCAGGTTGTTTGCTGCAATATCGCGTTTGGCGCGTACCCACCACAGGGTTTCGTCGTGCCAGTTTACACGTGGTTCGTCGCGGTTAAAGTCGGCGGCTAATTGCGGGTGATGTTTATCGGTAGCGGTACTCATTACAGGCTGTTATTTAAAATTTCGGCTACGTGAATAACTTTAACATCGCTGTTTTGGCGGCGGAGGATACCCTCGAGGTGCATAAGGCATGAAAGATCGGCCGAGGTGATGTATTGTGCCCCGTGCGATGTATGATCGGCCACGCGGTCTTTACCCATTTTGGCCGATACTGCTTCTTCAACCACGCAAAACGTACCGCCGAAACCACAGCAATCGTCCTGGCGACCCAGGCTTACCAATTCAAGTCCGCTTACCATATCCAACAGTTGGGCCGGTTTGCTAAAAGGTTCGGCAACCAGCTCGCTCATCTGGGCAATGCGTAAACCGCGCAGGCCATGACAGCTTTGATGTAAACCCACTTTGTATGGAAAACTTGCGCCAAGCTGCTTCACTCTTAAAATATCAACCAGAAACTCCGTTAGCTCATAAACCTTTTTGCGGATCCCGGCAGCCTGCTCTTCCTTACCATCGGCATGCAAATGCTCTTTAATATGCAGGGTACAACTGCCCGAGGGGCAAACAATATAATCGTACTCCGAAAAATTATCTACAAATAAACTGTTACAACCGCCGGTTAAATGCTCATAGCCCGAATTGGCCATAGGTTGCCCGCAGCAGGTTTGATTTTTAGGATAGTGAACCTCGCAGCCCAGTTTTTCCAACAACTCGAGGGTGGCAATAGCCGCCTGCGGATAAAACTGATCTACATAACAAGGAACAAACAAGGCAACTCTCATCGTTTACACGTTTACTTTATTGGTTAAAGCAATAATAGCGTTTATAATCAGCACAACCATCCTTTGGTATCCTGTACCCGGTTTTACGGTTATACACTAAACATCGAAAGTACAGCTAAGCAGCTTAACAGTTTTCAATTTTATTTGCAAAATGTTGACGTTTATTTGCAGGAATGGAGGGGAAGCGTGGGGACGGTTTTGACGTTATCTGATAAATTAAGTAAATTTGCTTATAAAGATTGGTAAAATGGCAACTCTCGTATGGAAATCTCATACAGAACTTAATCCTATACAGATTAGTTTGTTACGATTGTTCAATCGTCCAATGTCTGAAAAAGAGACATTGGAGTTGAAAAAGGTATTAACAGATTATTACGCCGACAAACTAGAAGAAGAATTAAATAAAGTAGTGGCAGAAAAGGGATATACTCAACAGGATTTTGATAAAATGCTTAACGCAGATAGCTAATGCGGGTAGTTATCGATACAAATTGTCTTCTTGCTTCTATCCCTTCACAAAGTCCTCATTATTGGCTATACAAAGCATTTAGAAATCTCAACTTTGAATGGCTCATAAGCAATGAAGTACTTACGGAGTACAATGAACTGCTTTCCTCATATTATTCTACCCAGACTGCCGAGATTGTGTTAGATTTATTGAGTGTCGCGCAGAATGTTATTTATATCGAAGCCTATTTTAAGTGGAATTTGATAACAAAAGACCCGGATGATAATAAATTTGTAGACCTAGCTATAGTGGGGAATGCAGATTATATCACAACAAATGATAAACATTTCGATGTTTTAAATAATTGATTTTCCTAAAATTAATGTCGTGTCTCTCAATTCTTTTAAAGAGATTATTGAGGGTAACTAGATGCTATGTTCCGTTTCCGAAGCACGATGCAGTTAATCTTGTATATAAGATAACTTCACATCCTTATAAGCAGGTTTCAATAACTGCTTCTTTAAACCAATAAAACTTTCAGTAGGCCCCTGCGCTGCAAACATGTTAATGAGCCAGGCCGGTACCGAACCTCCCGGATCAAGGTGCAGGGTATAAACTATGCTTACGTGGCTGCTGTCAACAGGTGTAATTACCCATCGCCCGGTTGAATGTTCAACCCGCACAATGCCGTCCTTTACGGGCATCATGTCTGATACAACAGGGGCATCAATGGTAACAACCTTGGTTTTAGCATCCTGGGTAACCTTAAGGTGCGCTATAAAATCGCGGTTATGCACGGGCCAGGGTATGTTAACTTCCGAGTAATAATAAATATCCGAAGGAGAGACAGTTTTAATAACAGTGGCTGATTTGGTATGATAAACCCATTCGCCGCAGGTTTTAATATCCATTAGTACGGCCACCAGTTGGGCAGGCGTAGCGTTAAGGGTGCATTCAACCTTTATGGCTTTAATTTTTGAATCGGCAATGTGGCGGGTATAAACTTTTATGCCATCCTTGTTGCTGCTTAAAGCCCAGGGTTCATCAGGAGTATTGGCAGCGGCAAACCTGGCTGCGAATAATAAAATTGCGATAGTAAATATTCTGTACATGGTGGTAACATGTGTAAATAAGGGTGAGGCAAATTTATATAACAAAAACAGGCCGGGTTGCCCCGGCCTGTCAATAAAAGGTCATTTGATGTATGCAGATTGCCAAATATGAAAATGCTATGGCAATTGCGGGGATATTATTTCACCTCGAACACATAACTGCCTGCACTTACTTTGTACAATGAAGGATTGTTAACAGGTTTGCCATTAAGCGAAACTTTACCTGCAGGAAAACTGATAGCTGCCGTTGAGTTTGCCGGCACTTTTACCTTATAGGTTACCATATCGCCATTGCGTTGCCATGAAGAAACGATTTTGCCAAACGGCCCTTTGTGAGTTGCGGTAAATTCATTTAAACCCGGAGCAAAGTGCGGTTGTAACAGCACGTTTTTAAAACCCGGATGTTCCGGATCAGGATGGATACCTGCTATACCTTTGTAAAACCAGGCACCAATCTCACCAAACATAATGTGGTTAAGGGAGATATCCGATTTGGCATCAATAGCCCAGTTTTCGTACAAGGTGGTGGCACCGTTCACCATCCACCAGCCCCACGATGGGTAGGTTTCCTGCGAAGCTATCCGGTAAGCAACATCCGAATGCCCATTATCACTCAATGCGCTTAAGATAGCTTTAGCACCCAATATTCCCACATCCAAATGGAAATTATCGGCAGCTACGCGTTTAGCAAGATTATCGGCTACCTTGGCTTTCATATTATCGGGAGTAACGCCCCAATAAAGCGGTACACTCAATTCGGTTTGCAGGCCTTTGCCGTAGATACCGGTTGTTGTATCTAAATATTTAGCATTGATGGCTTTTTTGATTTTATTAGCTAACGCCGAGTATTTTGCATAATCAGCCGGTCTGCCTAATATTTTAGCTGCCTTAGCCAAAATATTGGCATCGGCATAGTAATAAACTGATGAGGTTAGTTCAACCGGCGATACCGATTTTACCGGTACCCAATCGCCCAGGCCCCAGGTTGTTAGGCCTGTTGGATAAAGCTCATCAATATGATTTACGTATTTTTCGATAGCGTTGTAGCTATCGGCCAGCAGCTTGCTATCGCCATAAAATAAATAAATATTGTAGGGGATAATGGCGATGGTGCTGGTCCAATCTGGTCCGTTACCCCATTCGTAGCCCCAGCCACCGGTTGGGATTATGGATGGAAGTACACCGTTAGGTTGCTGCTCGTCGCGGTGATCGGCCAGCCATTTTTCATAAACAGTAATACCGTCGAAGTTGTACAAACCGGTTTCGCTGGCAATATGGGCGTCGCCTGTCCAGCCGTTCTTTTCGCGCTGAGGGCAATCGGTAGGGTAGCCGAACAGGTTGCTCAGATAGCTATTGTTAGTAGCCGACCAGATCTGGTTAATAACCGGGTTAGATGCTTTTACGGTACCGATGGGTTCAACATCGCTATGCATAAAAAACGCCTTGATATTCTCTTTGCCAATGGTGATCGGCTTGCTGCTGCTTACCTCGATGTATTGAAAGCCCTTGTAATTAAAGCGAGGCGAAAAAGTTTCTTCGCCATGGCCGCCCAAAATAAAAATATCGGTTTGGAACGGATCTTTGTCATCGGTAGGGCGATAGTGCAGATCGATGTTTGACTGATCAACATGGCCGTTTTTATTTAATCGCTCGGCATGTTTCAGGCGGATCACCGTGCCCGAATCGCCTTTAACGGTGATCTGGCTTACACCCGAGATATTTCGTCCCATATCAAACACCCAAACGTCGCTGTCAAGTTTAGTGACACTTTTTGTGCTGATGGTATCAACCGCACGGATAGGCTGCATGGCCTGCGATACGATGTTCATGGAAGGGGCCGAGCGGTTGATTACAGGCTTCCATTTGCTGTCATCAAAATTGGCGGTGTTCCAGCCCGTTTGCTCCAGTCGACCATCGTAATGTTCGGCAGTATAAATACTGTTGAAAACAACCGGGCTTAGTGAGGTTTTCCAGTCAGTGCCCGATTTTACGGTTTCAACCGAGCCATCGGTATAAGTGATCCGCAGATCCATACAAAAAGCTGGCCTGCCACGCCATGGGGCCTGGTGAAAATACCAAACCGCGGTACTCTGGTGGTTGTACCAGCCGTTACCTAATAACACACCCACAGCGTTTTTGCCGTTTTGCAGCTGCGAAGTAACATCATACGAAACATAAAGCGTCCGCCTGTCGAACCGGGTATACATTGGGTCGAGGCGGTGGTTGCCAATTTTTTTGCCGTTTAAATAAAGCTCATATAAACCGGCAACAGCGATATAAGCCCTTGCCGAGCGGATAGTTTTATCAACTTTAAAAGTATTGCGGAAATAAGGCGCAGGGTTAACCGCAATACCCTTGTTATCGCTGATCCATGATCCTTTCCAGTTTTGCATCCCCATCATGCCCGTTTCAAAGCTGCTTACGGCCGATGGCGCGATTTTTTTACCAGCCTGGCCCCAAAGCTGAACTTTCCAGTAATATTTGGTAAAAGGTTTTAATGTTTGGCCATTATAAATAGCCAGATTGTTTGATGAAGCAATTTTGGTTGTAGCTAACATATTGCCTTTACCACTAACTATCGCTGTAGAATCAGTCCCCACAAAAAGCTGGTAAGCGGTTTGGGCTGCGCCCTGTGCTTTATCATTCATTAACCAGGTAAGGCGCGGGTGTATAGCATCGATACCTATTGGCTTAACCAAATATTCGCACTTAAGCCCAAAAGCAGTAGGGGGTTGAGCATAGATACGGGTAGAAAAACAAAACAAAAGGATAATGCAAAGCGAAAGCTTACATAAAAGGTGTTTCATGCTGGTTAAGATAGCGGTTTATACAATATTGGCCAAAGCCTATGATATGTTGTCACAATTAACAATGTTAACAGGATGGGTTGGGATTGGCATCCTGAACTGTCTTATTTTGTCTGAACTCGAATTTATAGAATGAAGGAATAGGCAGAATGCCAAGCAAATTCAATAAATTCAATTAATTCGTTTAATTACGGTTCAGACAAAATAAGACAGTTCAGATAATTTATACATTTGCACCATGAGCAAGTTATGGCAAAAAACTACCAATGTTAACCAACTGGTTGAGAATTTTACTGTTGGCCGCGACCGTGAATTTGATGAGCAAATGGCCGCTTTTGATGTTTTAGGATCATTAGCACACACCCGTATGCTGCAAAGCGTAGGCCTGATGGACGATGCCGACCTCGAACTTGTTCAGCGCGAACTGAAAAATATTTATGCCGATATTGCCAAAGGTGGTTTCAAAATAGATGATCATGTAGAAGATGTTCACTCGCAGGTTGAACTGCTGCTTACCCAACGCATTGGCGATGCCGGCAAAAAAATCCATAGCGGCCGTTCCCGTAACGACCAGGTTTTGGTTGACTTGAAACTGTTTTTCCGCAGCCAGTTACAGGAATTGGTTGAAAGTACCGAAACGCTTTTTCGCTTGTTGATTGAACTAAGTGATAAACATAAAGATGTATTACTGCCAGGTTATACCCATTTGCAGGTAGCCATGCCCTCATCATTCGGCCTATGGTTTGGTGCCTATGCCGAAAGTTTGGTTGATGACCTGGAGCTGGTTTTAGCTGCTTACCGCATCACCAATAAAAACCCCTTGGGTTCGGCAGCAGGTTATGGCTCATCGTTTCCGCTTAACCGTACTTTAACTACGCAGCTTTTAGGTTTCGATAACCTAAATTATAACGTGGTTTACGCCCAGATGGGCCGTGGTAAAACGGAGCGTATTATAGCGCAGGCTATCTCCACAGTAGCAGCTACCCTGGCGAAAATGGCTATGGATCAAACCCTGTACCTGAGCCAGAACTTCTCGTTTGTAAGCTACCCTGATGCGCTAACAACAGGCAGCAGCATCATGCCGCATAAAAAAAACCCCGACGTTTGGGAAATTATGCGGGGCAAATGCAACCGCTTACAAGCCCTGCCAACTGATGTAGCCATGATGACCACCAACCTGCCATCTGGCTATCACCGCGAGCTTCAACTTTTAAAAGAACTGCTGTTCCCTGCCTTTGCCGATTTGAAACACTGCCTGCAAATGGCAACCTTCATGCTGCAAAACATCACTGTAAAAACCGATATTTTGGATGATGCTAAATACGCTTATTTATTCAGCGTTGAGGAAGTGAACCGTTTAACCCTAAGCGGTACGCCATTCCGCGATGCTTATAAGCAGGTAGGGTTAGCTATTGAAGCAGGAAACTTTAATCCTGATAAAACGGTGAACCATACTCACGAAGGAAGTATCGGTAACCTCGGTAACGAGCAGATTACCGAAGCGTTTGATAAGCTGATAGGTAATTTTGATTTTGGAAAAGTAGAGCAGGCTGTAAAAGGTTTGGTTGAATAAGAAAACAATATATACTTGATAACGTCATTGCGAGGCACGAAGCAATCCCAAACTATACAGGGCGAATTTTGCATAGCCGCTCTGCTCATCGGGGATTGCTTCGTGCCTCGCAATGACGGGGGGTAGATAATCAGTGAAATCAAAAAAAACATTCTAATCACAAAAAGCAATCAGCGTAATCAACGTAATCAAATAAATCAACGGCCATGAACGGACAAAACAGAAGCGATATTTACCCTGGCCTTGAGGTTGACATCATCCTAAAAAAAGATCAGCGCACAGGTACCCTAACCCGTGGCTTTGTAAAGCGCCTGCTCACCAGTGCCGCATACCACTCACGCGGAATAAAAGTGCAGCTGGAAGATGGCCAGGTTGGGCGTGTAGCCTGGATTATCGACGAAGAAGATTAAAGTTTTGTATCTTCATTCAATCTACACCAAACATAATGATATTTAGGGTGTAGATGAATTGATATGCCTTCCAAAACAAAAACAAACAAAAAAGTATTTTTCAGTCTCGATGCCCATTACCGCCTGCTTATTTCGTTAGGGGCGGCAGCAGTAACGCTGTTTTTTAGTTGGGCGCATTTTTCGGCTCCAACAGTTGCACTTACAACCTGGCTGGCATTTGGCTTATCCGTTATCATCATGGATTGGATAATTATCCTTACCGCGAATCCTGCCGAGATCCGCAGAATAGCAAGTATCGAGGATTCGAGCCGCACACTGATATTTTTGTTTGTGATAGTATCATCATTAATGAGCTTATTGGCTATAGTGTTTTTGCTGTTATCAACCAAAAACCAGTCGGATGCTGTGGTAACTGCCCGGGTTTTGCTGGCCATGGCTTCGGTAATCGTATCATGGTGGCTGGTACATACCATTTTTACGTTAAGGTATGCCCACATGTATTACACTACCGATCCGGATAACGACAGCAAAACCAAACCCTTGGGTGGGCTTGATTTTCCGGGAGATATGGAAGAACCCGATTACCTCGATTTTGTATATTTCTCCTTCGTTATCGGCATGACCTTCCAGGTATCTGATGTCGAAATCTCTTCACGCTCCATCCGTCGCCTGGCCTGGATGCATGGGTTGATCTCTTTCGCTTTTAATACAGCTATTGTGGCTTTGAGTATTAATGTGATATCCGGGATGATATCAAAGTGAAACAAAACATTGCCATCCCGAATTTATTTGGGATCCAACATGCAGTGCCCACTTGCCTTGCTTAAACTTAGCGAGTGGGGTGCTGAAACAAGCGTGACCCGTTTTTTATTTTTCAATTCGCTGCTTTGTAACATTTAACAACCCAAAACCCCTGCGCCTTTCAAAACAGTTAAATATTTTGTTACTTGTAATGCCTTTTATTTAAACGTTTATGCACAGAAGAAATTTCCTGAAAACAGGTTCGTTAGCCGGGTTAACTATATCAACACTGGTAGCAGCATCATGCAACGAGCCATCGGCCGAAAATCAGGCTGCTGATACAACGGCAACAGCCAATGCGAGGGATGATATATTTGAGTTAAGCGAGGCTACGATAACCGATCTGCAACAAAAAATGCAGTCGAAACAGTTTACCTCACGGCTTATTACCGAACTGTATTTGAAACGCATCGACCAGATTGATAAAAAGGGGATCATGCTTAATTCAGTCATCGAGCTGAATAAAGACGCTTTGAACATGGCCGATGCCATGGATAAGGAGCGCGAAAAAGAAAAAGTTCGCGGTCCGCTGCATGGCATCCCGGTACTTATAAAAGATAATATCAATACCGGCGATAATATGCATACCACAGCCGGATCATTGGCTCTGGCCGATAACTTTGCCAAACAGGATGCTTTTATTGTACATAAACTACGCGAAGCAGGTGCCGTAATATTGGGCAAAACCAATTTAAGCGAGTGGGCAAACTTCCGTTCAACACATTCAACCAGTGCCTGGAGCAGCAGGGGAGGGCAAACCAAAAATCCTTATATTTTAGATAGAAACCCAAGTGGTTCGAGCGCGGGCACGGGTACAGCTGTTGCCGCTAATTTATGTGCAATAGGTATTGGTACCGAAACGGATGGTTCGATAGTTTCTCCGTCATCGGTAAACGGATTGGTCGGCATTAAACCTACCGTTGGTTTATGGAGCCGGTCGGGTATTATTCCTATCTCAAAAACTCAGGATACCGCGGGCCCAATGGCCCGTACGGTTAAAGATGCAGCCATATTACTTGGACTGCTTACCGGTATTGACACCGCCGACTTGGCCACATTAACAAGTAAAGGCAAGGTTGAAGCCGATTATACCAAATTTTTAGATACAAACGGATTAAAAGGCAAACGGCTTGGGGTTGAGAAAAATGCCCTGGATGGTAACCCCGCTGTTGTGGCTTTATTAAAAGAGGCTATCGAAACCCTAAAGAAACAAGGTGCCGAAGTTGTAGAAGTGCAGTTATATCATGAAATGAAAGATATCGGCAAAAATGAATTTAATGTGTTGCTGTATGAGTTTAAAGATGGCCTTAACCAATACTTTGCCAATGCCAACAGTAAAATTAAAACCCTGGCCGATGTAATTGCCTTTAACAAGCAAAACGAAGCCAAGGCCATGCCCTTTTTTAAACAGGAAACCATGGAACTGGCCCAGGCCAAAGGCGATTTGAATAGTAAAGAATACGTCGATGCTGTTAAACAAACCAATTTGGGCACGCGAAAAGTTATTGATGATATGCTAACCAAATATAAACTCGATGCGATTATTGGTACTACCAACGGGCCTGCTGTATGTATCGATTTGGTAAACGGCGATTATGACAACGGTTTCGGCTTTTCGGGGCCGGCGGCAATGGCGGGTTATCCGCACATCACGGTGCCCATGGGTTCGGCGCACGGGCTTCCGGTTGGTTTATCATTTTTCAGCACTGCTTACCACGAAGGAGAGATCATTAAATTAGCTTATGCCTATGAGCAGGCTTCCAAAAAGCGGGTAGCGCCATTATATAAGCCCGATTTGTTTAGTTAATTTTGTGATATGGAAGCAACGCTCACCATTCCGAAAAAGATCCTGGCCCGCCAGCACGAGATTACTGCCGATTATTTAAAAGCCATCGACAAACATCTTGATGACGTGATGAATAACCGTGTGCCGGATATGTACGAGATTCGCGATTTTGCTGATGCGATGCACATCCATCCAACTCACCTGAGCAATACCATTAAACTCACCACCGGCAAGCATCCCTGTTTCTTTTTTGAAGAGAAAATTATGGAGATAGCTAAAGCGTTACTGCAGGAAAACAGGATAAGCGTAGCCCAAATAGCCGGTCGCCTAACCTTCGATCCATCAAACTTTACCAAGTTTTTTAAACGCTTTGAGGGCATAACGCCCAAGCAATACCGGGAACAGTGGCTTATGAAAACCCTGAACCTTGATCTGTAGGATTTTGGGATGGCCCTGATGTGATGAGGTGATCAGGTTGTTTTTATTAACAAGCAAAGATTTTAGAGGGGTTTTAACCCCTCGTATTATCCCTGAAATTTTGTGCGCGAACGGCAATTTGCTCTAAAGTAAGTTCGCCATATTTTTTTGCACGATCGGCCCAGTCGGGAGCGTTATCCACCAGGTTATCGATGATCGATTTTCCGTCGGGTCCTTTTTTGGTTACGTAATTGATGCCGTAAGCAACAGCTGCGCCTATGGCAATGGTTTTTATAAAGCCCATGGTTTTAGTTGTTTTTTGTTATTTGAATATATGACAATGATAATGCCAGTTTGTTACTATCGTTATTAAAAGCTTCTATATTTGGGGCAACTATTGCCCAGTTATGTTTTTTATATTCTCTAAAGTACTATCCTTTTTAATGAACCTGCTTTTGTGGGTGTTTGCTTTTTTACTGATAGCCTTGTTTGGAAAGAACGCAAAAAGGAAAAGAAAATTTTTGATTTGGGGAATAGTGATATTGTATATATTTTCTAATTCGCTGCTCATTAATATCTTTAGCTGGAACTGGGACATCCGCTCGGCCGATATAAAACCCGGTGCAAAATACAGTTGCGCCATAGTACTGGGAGGTTTTAGTGCTGATGATGGTAAGGGGAGCGGCTTTTTCAATATGGCGGCCGACAGGTTTATCCAGGGGCTGCGCTTAAAGCGGATGGGGAAGGCTAACAAAATTCTAATTACCAGTGGTAATGGCTTACTAATGCCTTCGGCTTACCGGGAGGCCGATTGGAGCAGGCAGCAGTATAAAGATTTACAGGTACCGGATAGTTGTTTGCTGATAGAAAATAAATCGCGCAACACCATAGAAAATGCCGCTTTTACCAAACAGTTGCTACAGCAGCAAAAGCTAAAGGGCCCATATTTGCTGGTAACCTCTGCTTTTCACATGCGCCGCTCGTTAATGATATTTAAAAAACAGGGTATTGATGTTATTCCTTATGCCTGTAACTTTTCAAACCGATACTTCACCTTTTCGCCCGAAGATTTGTTGCCCAGTGCAGGTGCTATGGCCGGGTGGGGTATGTATATTAAAGAAGTGATAGGTTACACCGTTACGGTTTTGTTTAAGTAAGCGTTAACCCTGTTTCAGGTGCCTGATATTATCGTTGTCAGTTCCTGGTTTATGGTTATGCCTGTTCCAGGCATCAATGTCAACCATGCCGGGTTTTGAAGGGTAATGATCGGCATTTGCCTTGCACCGTACTATAAATTTACCGCCGGGCACCTGCTCAATAATAGGGCGGCTGCCGCAAACGATGCACCTCTCAACAAAAATGGATTCCTGAATTTTAATAAACTTGTTCATAATTTAAAACTAAGGTGCTATCATTTTACAAAAAAACATATACCAATGAGTAGGTATTTTTACAACCTGCCGGTCTTTTATTTTTTTACCGGCTGATGCATCATTAACTCCTCAATGGCTTTGGCAATTTCTTGCGGTTGTCTGGCAAACCGGAGGTATAAAAACCTTTGGCCAGGTATTACCACATCGGTACCATTGTTTTTTATCTGCATATTAAGTTTACGGTAGGTAAAATAGGGCTTTGGTCCGCGTATGGCAGTTAGCACCGCGGTTTCGTCCCAGCTATTACGGCCCACCGTATTTTTATCTTTAGTTAAAGCAATTTTAAAAGCATCTTTTACAGGGCTGTTCTGTATCGATTGGTTATTGATAAGTGTTATGCCCGTCAAAATTTTTTCGCCAATTTCAAAGCCACTTAAAACAAACTCTGTCGGCCAGTTATTAAACACTTTTTGCGATGATGATGCATCAACATTTACATTATACTCGCTAAAAGTTTTGCCATCCGGGCCAATGCCCGCCGCCATCGAAACAAGCCGTTTTACCTTCTTTTTTACCAACTGCAGGCCGTTCAGTTTGCTGTATTTATCTGCAGATGAACCCAGCAAATCAGCCAGGTTGGTGAAAAAGCCTACCGAGATTATGGTAACACTGGTATCGGGCTGGGCAGCCAGTATTTTGCGGTAAAGGGATACCGCTTCTAAAGCTTCGCTGTTCGATTTAATTTTGTGGGGATATTTGGCGATGATTGCCTGCGCCCATTGCTGCTGGCAATCCTTATTAGGTTTAGGTTTTTTAACGATGCCTACCGGGATATCAGGCCTGCCAAAATAAGTATTGATTACGCTGATGGTTGGGGCTGTAGTTTGGAAGGCGTTGCTGGAAATGGTGGCCAGAATGTGGGCCTCGCCTTTATCGGCAAAGGCATGGAGCAGGGCCATAGCACCTACATCGTCATAATCGCCTGCTATATCGGTATCAAAAATTACCGGTACAGGCTTATGTTGCTGAGCCAAAGCAATATTTGCAGTAACAAGGAATAATAGAAGCAGGATTGGCTTACAACTCATTGCTATACAGGATGAAAAGGTTAGGCAATATAAATAAATGTTATTAACAAATCATAGTTTTATTGCCGATTTATCAATAAATGAACTGTAATTTAATAAAATTTAGTATTATTAAACAACAATGTTATAGCCGCCGCCTAACAGCTAAATGCACATAAATACAGCTTCAATTAAAACGATAAAAACATGCCATATGAAATTTAATGTGTTTAGCCGGTTGGATTACATAGTGCAGGCTGCGGGCACATTGGTACTTAACGTTCATGCCCTCAACACATTTAAGCAAACCATAATTAATGAAGAATTTTGGCTGGAGCCATATGTAAATTACAGCTCCTTTCAATCTTTACAGGGCGAAAAGCGCCTGGTTAAGTTTGGCGTTACCGAATATACCCCTAACCTTAGCGCCTTTTACCAGGCCACGGTTGATAATTGTTATGAGATTAATGATTTTAGCTATATAACCGAAACACAGGTATCAGCACTTGATAGTGCTGTGCTGCCGTATCTTAATCCGAGCAGGTATTGCGAATCGGATAAGTTGTACCGCATGGCACATAATATGTTTGGTCATATTTCAAATCCGTTTCAGCAGGTGCTTACGTTAACTAACTGGATTAATAAAAACGTTCAATATCTAAGCGGTTCAACCAATTCACAAACATCTGCATTTAATACCGTTACGGAGCAGGCGGGCGTTTGCCGCGATTTTGCACACCTGGGTATTGCCCTGTGCCGGGCGCTTACTATACCGGCACGTTACTTTACCGGTTATGCATACCAGCTTTACCCCGCCGATTTTCATGCCTGCTTTGAGGCCTATTTAAATGGCAAATGGGTATTGTTTGATGCCACCGGATTAGTGCCGCTTAACGGCTTTGTTAAAATAGCTACCGGCTTCGATGCTGCCGACTCGGCCGTAGCCAATATTTTTGGCGATGTAATGTTTAACAACATGGAGGTAAACTGCGAACTGGCCGAAAACTATTTCGAACCGTTTTATTACCGGGAAGACAGTTTTTTGGGGATAACTTATTTGTAACTATAAATCAGCGTTTTTTTGCAGATTTTGCCGGAGCCACTTTTTTGCCTTGCTTTACCCCATATATCCAGTTGGTGGCCAGTACCGCAACACAGATCAGCAAACCAAAAAACTCCCGCGCTTCTTCAACCCAGGGTTTCTCGGCCTTCATGGTTTGCACCAGGCTTTCGGCGTGATGAAACTCAAGCCAGTCGATCAATCCGTTACTGTCGAAAATTTTATAAATAGCATAACCTGTAAAAACAACAATGCCAACAGCGTAGCCGATAGGGTAAAACTCTTTTTTGATAGCGAGGTAACAAAACCATGCGCAATACAGGTAAATCGGAATCCAAAGATAGGGATCGGGATCGTTGTATTGAAGGCCTGCAAAAATGATAAAAAGTACAACCCAAACAATATTGAAGATCTTCATAAATGATGCTGATAGTTTAAACCGGTTTTTATTGGCTTATATGCAGGTTAAGCTCGGCTAAATATAATAAATAAGTTTTTCAATGTTCCAAGCGGATTATAGTTTTTAAGCGGCCGATATGAAGAAACGAATATTGTACGCTGAGACCTGGCTTGACGCACGGAATGGCCGAAGCGGGTAACGGGAAAAGGAAAAAGCAGTTAAAAAAAATGATGTCGCGGGCAGATTCGAACTGCCGTATAGGGTAATGCGGACCCCCACCTATCCTCTCGGTCACGCGACTTGAAAACTGTAAGATCACTTAATCAGATCGGTTGTGGGGCAGATATTAATTATCTCTCTCCTCGTTTTGCACAGGAGCAGGAATTAGCACCTTACGCATTTTGCTGATGCACAGGTTGCTAAGACGTCTATGGGCCTTTCCCTCAGTCTTTCTTGATAAGTCAATACAAAGAACGTTCTGTCGTTATTGACAATGCAAATATAAGAGTAAGTTATATAATTCCTATAGTTTTAGTAGTTTATTTTAAATTTTATTTGTTTTTGATTGATTTTGAGGGAGATAATTTATGGGTCTGGCTTCTTAAATTGAGACTTTTGAATTGAAATTAAGCAGACAAGATGGAGTTTTGGCGAAGAGTTGTGTGCCTCTGGCACACAAAAAAAATCTTACCCGGTTGCTACAAAGCTTTTGCACCTCTGGTGCACTCTGTAAACTGCTTAATTTGAAAAAGGGATTTTTCGTTTCAGCGTCATTCACATTTAATTTCTACAAAAAATCTTTGCGTCTCCGCCTCTTTGCGTGTTTAAACATCTGCAATATCCAAATCTCCCAAATAGATCTTTGCGCCCCTGCGTCTTTGCGTGCCTACTTAAATTAACCATCGCTTTGTGCGCTTAATCATCCTCGCGTCTTAAAAAAACTGAAATCATCACCATTTAATCTGAAGTAGTCACCATAAATTTCCGCAGCAACTATCGCAACTTTGCATTGTTAAAACATTAAAACACAAATCATAATGAAAACAAATAAAATTGCATTAGTAACCGGCGGCAGCCGCGGTCTTGGCAAAAACGCCGCCCTGCATATCGCCAAAAAAGGTTTCGACATAATCGTCACCTACCGCAGTAAAAAAGAAGAAGCAGAAGCCGTAGTTGCCGAAATAGAATCGGCAGGCCAAAAAGCGGCTGCTTTGCAACTGGATACAGGTATCGTATCAACATTTAATGCTTTTATCGATAGCTTAAAAACAACGCTAAAAGAAAAATTTGACGCCGATACTTTCGATTTCCTGGTGAATAACGCAGGTATCGATGCTGCGTCGCCATTTGCCCAAACCACCGAAGAGGATTTTGACAACCTGTTTAACGTTCATTTTAAAGGCGTTTACTTTTTAACCCAAAAAAGCCTGCCGGTAATTGCTGATGGCGGACGGATCATCAATCTATCCAGCGGTTTGGCCCGTTTTTCAACTCCGGGTTATGCGGCTTACGCGTCAATGAAAGGCGCTATTGAAGTATTTACCAAATACCTGGCGAAAGAGTTGGGCGGCCGTGGCATTGCTGCAAACGTTGTGGCCCCTGGTATTATCCGTACCGATTTTACCAAAGCGGCACTTGAAGGACATCCCGGTTTAGATGAAATACTCTCAAAGTCTACTGCTTTAGGTCGCATCGGCATGCCTGATGATATTGGTGGCGTAATTGCCTTCCTGTGTACCGAAGATGCACGCTGGATTACTGCGCAGCGTATCGAGGCTTCGGGCGGGATGTTTTTGTAGGTTGGTTGTCTGAATCAGAATTTTCAGAATTTGAGAATTTTCAGAATATAAGGCATTAGATCAAAAGCATTCTGTTAATCCTTAAATTCTGTAAATTCTGATTCAGACATTACAATTTCCTATCTTTCGGCCAAAATAAACCATTATGGAATTTGGCCGTGTTACCGATGAAGAATTAGCAGGTGTTGATTTTACCCTGCCGCCCGATCCGCAAATTACAACCGATACCCTTGCCGCTGCAAAAGGTAAAGGTGCTTTACAGGTACACGTAGGCTGCGCCAAATGGGGAAGGAAAGAATGGGTAGGCAAAATTTATCCGCCTAAAACCAAAGACGCTAATTTTTTGGATGAATATGTTAAGCACTTTGATTGCATTGAGCTTAACGCCACTTTTTACAATGTTTACGGGCCCGATACCATTGCCAAATGGAAAGCCAAAGCCGATAGCAATCCGGCATTTAAGTTTTGCCCTAAGTTTTCGCAAAGCATCAGCCATATCCGCAGGTTAAAAAACGCGGAAGATATTACTACAACATATTACGAAGGCGTTTTGGCTTTTGGTGATAAGCTTGGCCCATTGTTTTTACAACTGAGTGATAACTACACCCCTAAAAGTTTTCCGGAACTAAAGGCCTATCTTGAACAGCTACCAAAAGATATCCCGGTATTTGTAGAGCTACGCCATAAAGAATGGTTTGCTATTGCCGAGAACCGGGATAAAGTGTTTAATCTTTTCCGCGATTTAAATATAGGCTCCATTATAACCGATGCCAGTGGCAGGCGCGACGTGGTGCACATGGCTTTGCCAACACCGCACGCTTTCATCCGTTTTGTAGGCAACAGCCTGCACCCTACAGATTATGCCCGTGTGGATGAATGGGTTGAACGCATTGCAAGCTGGAAAGAACAGGGCCTGCAATCAGTATGGTTTTTTATGCACCAGCACGATGAGCGTTACTCGCCCGAGCTGGCCGATTATGTTGCCGAAAAGCTGAATGCTGCCTTAGGGGTACAACTCATGCGCCCGCAGTTTATCGACAGGGATAGACCAACCAATCAGATAACTATGCTATTGTAACGGCTCTGTGGTTGTAGCTGGTATTTTTAATTGGGGATTAAAGTTGGGAATAAGTTGGCTCACCTTATCGGCGCCCGAATTATTCAGATCTAAAAACGACCAGTTTTTGCCGCCATCTGCGCTAACGGCCAGCAGGTGACTATGCATGGCTATCCTACCTTTAGGGCTGCTCATAATAAGGGTTTCGGGCAAAAGGCAATGAATCTCTTTGCCGGCCTTGTAAAATTTACCGGGATCGCCTACAGTAACACTTTCAAAATTAATTTTGGCCGCCTTCATTTGCTCCATACCGGTAGTTATCAGGCTTATCATTTTTTCTTTACCGCCGACCAGTTGTACGGCCTTTGGATACGTGTAGTTAATAAGAGTTTTATAATCGCCTTTGGTCATGCTTTGGGCCATAATTGTGGCCTGTTGTTTCACTACAACCGGGTTTTGTGCATGCAGTAGTAGGGGAAATAACGCGGTTAACAGTAAGCCGAATATTTTTTTCATGCGTATGTTTATTTTTTGCGCAGCACCTTATCGGCCAGTTCGTCTGTACCATCGGTTTTGCCGCTGTATTTTAGCCCTAATATGCGGTTTACTAAATTAAAAACATCAACATTTTTAAACGGAGGGACCTCGGTATGTGGTTTAAATGCCGGTCCCCAGGCTAAAAATGTGGCGTGCATGTCTTTAACCTTGTAAGGGTCGTAGCCATGCCAACCCATGTTAAGCGTTTTTCTGTTCCATAGGTTAAACACTTTGGGGTAGTGGGGGATGAGCAGGATATCGCCAATGCGGTTATGCCAGTCGTCGGCAGCACTGTAGTGCAGATTGGCGGGCATATTGGTTTTCAGGTATACATCATAATCTTTGGCTTCGGCTTTCAACTGCTCGTAAGCCGGTTGAATGGCCGTTTTATCTTTAGCATAAAGTTCAACTAAAATACCATCGCCCGATATTTTAAATTTATTGGTATCGATAGCTGCCGGGATGCCTATCGGGTGGTCGCGATAAACTTTGGTCATGCCATGGTCGGCAACAAAAATAAAATTAACATTAAGCCCGGTTGTTTTAACAGCTTTATTCAGTTCATTAACTGCCGAATCAACAAAATGCACCTCATGCTCTGTTTCGGGCGCATCGGGGCTAAACACATGCCCGGCATGATCAACCTGCGGAAAGTAAAAAGTAATAAAATGCGGGCGTTTTTCTTCGGGCAGTTTAAGCCAGTTAACTACCGCACTGATGCGATCATGTATTGCAATCTTTTCGTTGTAAATGTAATAATAGCTTGGGTTGATGCCCTGTATGGCCGCTTCCGACGCCACCCAGTAAAAACTTGCCGAAAGCATTTTTTGCTGTTCGGCCAATACCCAAAGCGGCGTGCCGAAATACCAGCTGCTATCCTTAACTTTTTGTTTATCGCCCATCGAGTAGCTATCGCCCCGTTCCCTGTCGTAAAAAACGTTATTTACCAGGCCCGAGTGCGATGGGTATAAACCGCTTACCAAAGCATAATGGTTAGGGAAAGTTACCGAAGGATAGGAGGGGATCATAGATTCGGCCTGTACACCTTCGCCGCTTAGGGCAAGTAAGTGTTGGGCATTGTATTTTTTAGCATAATCATACCGGAAACCATCGGCCGAAATTAAAATTACATATGGCTTTTTTTGCTGCGCGATACTGTTTTCGCGGCCCGGAACTATTTTTTGCGTAGTGTCCTGCGCAAAAGCCGGGGCTGCCATCAGCAGGGATATGATGAAATAAATGTATCTTTTCATGTTATTAGCAATAATCGGCGAAGGTATAAAAACAGGATTAGGGCAATAACAAGTACATGTAAACTTTAACTGTTTTTATCATTATCTAATCAGATTTTTACATAGTGATACAATAACAGCAAAGGCGGTATAAATTGCTTTCGTACTAATTAAAAAGGAGATATGAAACACTCGGTAGCTCTGTTTGCTATATTGTTGATAAGCTTGTCATTACAGGCACAAACGCCCGTTGCGGTTAATGGTAAGCTTCAGGTTACCGGCGGCAAAATTGTAAACAGCCGGGGGCAGGCACCACAATTACGCGGACTGAGTTTTTCATGGTCGCTTTGGCAGGGACGTAAATATTACAACCCGGGCGTTGTAAGCTGGCTTGCGGATGATTTTAAAGCTTCCATTATCCGTGCAGCCATGGGCGTACAGCCCGACGGAGGTTACCTGCAGCAACCCGATGAGCAAACCGAACTGGTAACCCAAGTTGTTGATGAAGCCATCCGCACCGGGATTTATGTACTGATAGATTGGCACGATCATCACTCGAACGAACACGTAGCTGCGGCAAAGGATTTTTTTAAGCAAATGGCAAAAAAATACACAGGCAAGCCCAACGTAATCTACGAGATCTGGAATGAACCCGAAAAGGTAGATTGGAAAACGGTGAAGGATTATGCCCTGCAAATTATCCCCGTTATCCGAAAATATGATCAGAATAACATCATAGTGGTGGGCAGCCCGCATTGGGACCAGGACGTTGACATTGCCGCTGCCGATCCAATAACCGGCTTCGATAATATAGCCTACTCCTTCCACTTTTATGCCAGCGACCCTAATCACCAGGAGGGCCTGCGCGCCAAAGCAGATAAAGCGATAGCCATGGGCCTGCCGCTTATCATCACGGAATGGGGCGTAGGCGAAGCCAACGGCAACGGCGAGTTTAATTTACAGAAAACCCAAACCTGGCTTAAATGGGTTGAAGATAACAAGCTAAGCTGGGCAAACTGGAACATTACCGATAAACACGAAACCACAGCGCTATTGCAACGCGATGCGCCGGTATATGGCGGATGGACGGAGGGTAACTTAACCCCGGCAGGTATTTTTATCAGGAATGAGTTGAGGGAGTTGAATAAGTAAAGGCGTTGGGTTTTAAGTTTGTTTGGCTTCTCTTCACCACCTCATTGCGAGGTACGAAGCAATCGCACGGAGGCAAATCCGCCCTGTATAGTTCGCGATTGCTTCGTACCTCGCAATGACGCCTGGTTTAAATAAAATATCTGTTATATTACTAATCCCCAGCTATTTTAACTAACTTAAGTTTCTCAAATTAATTTAGTTAGATGGCTGGAACCTGTATTGTAAAATATGCCAGGATACTGATCCGGATTTTACCGGTATTAGTAATGCTTGCATCCTGCAGCAAACACAAACAGGCATTTCAAAGTGATTGCAACACCGGCACCGTCTACAAAAAAGTTTCGTTTACCGAGCTGGTCAATCATGTCGCGAAATACCAGCATCAATACATCGAGGTTTCAGGCAAATACAAGGAAGGCTTCGAGCAATCGGCACTATTTAACGGTGGTTTTTTTTCGGATCATTCAAATGCCAAGGCTTTGTGGGTTGATTTTAGCCAGGATTGTCCGCTGTATATCCCCGGTACACATATCGGTTTGTTTACCTATAATAACGGGCAGTTTACACAAATTAATAACCGACCGGTTACCATCCGCGGTATAGTTGATGTTAACGACAAAGGGCATTTGAATCAATACCGGGCTACTATTGATAGGGTGAGCTTTATAGAACTATAAAAACAATAATCGCGGTATAGCAGTTGTTAATATAAACTAACAGTTATGACTATCAACTCCAATGATATACCCGATAATGGCTTTTTTGATGAATCGGATGATGAAGAGATCATCAGGCAAAATCAACTTAAAGGCTCAAATACAATAAAAGATCCGGACGAATGGACAACCGGCGATGAACCTATGACCGGTGCTCAACACTCTTATCTCAAAACTTTATCCGATGAAGCAGGTGAAGAATTTGATGAAGCTCTAACCAAAGCCGAAGCATCCAAACGGATAGAAGAGTTGCAGCACAAAACCGGCCGCGGGTTAAATAACTAAATGCTTTAAAAAGATACCGAAAGCTTATTGGTATCAACAAACGTTTTCAGCATGATAATGGTAGGGTGCTTACTATCCCCAACAAAATTTTTGCTGGTGGGGTTGAGGTAGCCTTCTATCGTAGCCAATGTTTCGGCATCTACCGATGAAAAGGCCATTGTCCAGTTAGGGAAAACCCGTTCTGTAATTTTTCCGGTTATCAGCTTAATGATATTACGGTGCCTGATATCGAGCTCAATAGCGGCGAAAATTTTTTCAAGATCATCTTTTTCGCCTTCAAGGGCCTGCATAAATGTGCCTTCGCCATAGAGTAACAGCCCGGTAATGCCGTGTATGGCATTTTTTTCGCGGGCCTGGGTAAGCAGTTCCAGGAGTTCCTCGTCGGTCATCATTTTTTTGGCGGTGCTTACATACACAAGATATTCCATAAAATCAGGGGCTATTTTATATCAGTTTAAGATACGGATTTAAACAATAGGGTTGTAGCGTTAAATTTCCAGCTTAAGGCCGTCATAAGCCAGCTCAATGCCGGGCGGCAGTTCTTTAGTGATATCAGCATGTTTGCCCAGCCTATGGCTTATGTGCGTAAAATACGTGGTTTCGGCACCTATTTCATTGGCAAAAGCAACGGCTTCATCAAGGGTGAAATGCGAAATGTGGGTTTCTTTTTGCAGGGCGTTGATTACCAGGATCCGGCTGCCTTTTATTTTTTCCATTTCTGCTGGTAAAATAGTTTTGGCATCGGTTACATAAGTAAAATCTTTTATCCGGTAGCCTTTTATTGGCAGGCGATAATGAAAAACCTCGATAGGGATTAACCTGATGCTGCCGATATTGAACGGCTCGGAAGCTACGGTATGCAGGTTTACCTGAGGGATGCCAGGGTATCCCGTTCCATCGAAAACGTAAGGAAACTCCCGGGCCAGGGCTTTTTGCACCCGCTCATCGGCATAAATATCCATGGGCACGTTTTGCTTGTAGTTAAACGCGCGGATATCGTCCATGCCGGCAATATGATCTTTATGTTCGTGGGTAAAAACTATGGCATCCAGGTGCTGCACATGGGCACGCAACATCTGGTACCTGAAATCGGGCCCCGAATCTATAATAATGGTTTTATCTTCGGCCTCAACCAAAACCGAACTGCGAAGCCTTTTATCGCGCTTATCGGCCGATAAACATACCTCGCAATTGCAGGCAATAACAGGTACGCCCTGCGATGTTCCGGTTCCTAAAAATGTTATGGTCACAGCTGCAGTTTGGTTTGTTTAATTTCCTGTAAAAATGCAATCTGTTTATCATCCAGTAGCTTGTAATCAACCTCAAGGTCGCGCAGCAGTTCAACCAAAGCCAGTATTTTGCTTTCGAGGTTGGAGAAACGGTTCACCACAATCATTTTACTGCTCTGTAGCAGGCAGGCGCCGGTTTTAAAGTTACCTTTTTCATAACGCACCTTGTATCCTGCAGTTTTTAGCAGCATTTCCAGTTTTTCGAGCGTATGGTTGGTTGCGGGTAACATGAATACCAAAAGTAGTAAAAACACAGCTATTTATAGGCCGAATTTGGCATATGCGTGTCACATTTGGTAATTAAATAGCTATTTTTAATAACCTTTTATATCCTAAAGTTTTATTTATGAAGAACTTAATCCTTACCGCCGCAGGTGTAATTTTAAGCGTAGCCCTTAATGCCCAGCAAACTAAAACCTATGCCGAAAAGCTTGGCTGGCCAAAAGGAGCACGTGTAATTATTATTCATGTTGATGATGCGGGTATGTCGCACGAGAGTAATGAGGGCGCCGAAATGGCCATTGGTAACGGAGTAGCTACATCAACCAGTGTAATGATGCCCTGCCCCTGGATGGCCGATTTTAAGCACTATATGGATAAGCATCCCGGTATAGACGCCGGGCTACACCTAACCCTTACATCCGAGTGGGAAGGCTATCGCTGGAGCCCTCTGGCAGGTAAAACAACTGTACCCGGATTGGTAGATAAAGAAGGAGCTTTTTGGCCGACAGTTGCCGCGGTATATTTCAGGGCAACCGCCGATGAGGTGGATAAAGAGATCCGCGCCCAGCTTGATCGTGCCCTGACTATGGGTTTTACGCCCACACACCTCGATTCGCACATGGGTACACTGTTTGCCAAGCCTTCGTACCTCGAAAAATATATTAACCTCGGTATCGAGAAAAAAATCCCTGTGATGATTCCCGGCGGTGAAGATCTGTTTTACAAGGCCGAAGCAAAGAACGCCACCATTGCCCAGCTAAAAAAGGATGGCAAGTATACCGATGGCATGACCATAGCCGATCCGCCCGAATTGGCCAAAGCCAAAGAAATGGGCGCAATGGCCTGGAAAGGAGGCCTGCCGGTACTTGACGACCTGGATAATTCGAGCTATGATTGGGTGATGCCCAACATTGAAAAAGCAGGCGATAAAGAACTGCAAAAATGGTACACCGATCATTATATCGAAAATTTCGAACGTTTTTCGCCCGGTTTAACCATGGTGCTGATGCACTGTACCAACCCATCGCCCCAATTTAAAAACATCTGCAACGAAGGCCAGAAACGAAAAGGCGATCTGCTGGCCATGACCGATCCGCGGTTTAGAGCTTACCTGAAACAGAAGGGCTTTATTTTAACTACCTGGCGGGAGGTAATGGAGCGGAGGTTGAAGGTGGGGGATAGTGAATAACCGATGTAGACTGTTATTATTAAAATTACTCAATACACTGAGTAATTTTACTCAACGTATTGAGTAATTTATTTTTGTTTATTTGCCGCCTCAAGATAACTATGTGATGCATATCAACATTTTTGGCGCCTCCGGCGCAGGCGTTACTACTTTGGGCAAGGTGCTTTCCGAAAAACTCGGCTACCCTTATTTCGACAGCGATTATTATTTCTGGGAGAAATCAAACCCGCCATTTACGGTACGGCGCGATCCGCTGGTTCGTAACCGGTTAATTAACGAAGCCATGTCTGGTTTGGATAACTGGCTGCTTGGAGGTTCCGTTATCAACTGGAATAATAACTGGCAATTTGATCTGTCGGTATTCCTGTATATCCCGCAAGAGCTTAGGTTGCAGCGTTTACGAGATAGGGAATATGAGCGCTACGGCGATATCATTCATAGTGATAAGTACCGAAACCGGCTTTATCATGAATTTATTGACTGGGCACGGGGATATGATGAACTGATTACCAACAGCCGCAGCCTGCATGCACACCGCGACTGGATAAGCAATTTGAAAACACCTGTGTTAGCTATTGAGGGCGATACTACAGTTGAGGAAAGGGTGGAGGCTGTTATGAGAAAGATAGCGGAGTTAAAAATGATAAAATTGTAAAAAAATTCCTGGTTGAAGTTTAGCGATAGCGTAACTTCGACCTAAACTGTAGGAAGCATTCTGCTTCCGGATGCAAATAACTGTTATGCCTGTAAAGTTAAGCTGAAAGCTTAACCCAGTTTAGGACGAAGTTACGCTGTCGCTAAACTTCGACCAGTTTTGGGGTTAAGTCAGAGACTTAACTTGTTTTTCCCACGGGTTACGCTATCGCTAAACCCGCGGTAGCGACAGTAATAAGAAGCAATAAAAAAAGCCGGGAAAAATCCCGGCTCGCAATATCTCAAATCTCACGTCTCCAATCTCACATCTAAATAAAACTTACCTCAAATCCACCACCTCAACACCTGGATGGCCTTTGGCATCCCAGGCAAAAGTAGCATCTGGTGCAGGCACGTTAGGTGTAAAACTGCGCACAGTGTAAGTATACCTGTTGCCGTTTTTATCAAACAGCAGGGCACTGTAAATTTGTTTTTTTACCTTATCGATAGTTAGTTTTACCTTGAATATTGATTTCTTTTCATCCTCAGGAGTAAGCTCAATATTTTGATAAACCTTGCCGGCAATCTTTTGCTCGCCGGTGTATAGGTATTTAAAACCTTTTTCGTATATGGTGAAAATCTGGGCCGGGTTACCAAGGCCATCGCCGCTTTTATCTACATCGCCAACCTGTACCTCTTTATCTTTTTTAAGGTAGGTCCACTGGGTTTTGCCATCGCTCATAATCTCTTTATCAATTTCGGGTTTGGCTGCCGAGTTGTACAGGCTTACGCGATATTTTCCGCTTTTTGCCTTTGATATTAACGTGCCGGTTTGTGTTTCTTTAATGCCGGCCTGCTGGTTGTTAAGGCTGAAGGTAAAATCGGTTTTGATAACATCGTACGATTTATATTTTTGGCTCACCTGGCCCAATATAGCTCTTGCCTGGCTGTCTTTTTGCGCAAAGGCAGCAGTACTTGTACTTATTGCTAAAACGGTATATAAAATGATCTTTTTCATTCGGTTTTTATTCAACAACAACTATCCCTATCGATAGTTATAGTTTAGAGTAATAATTTACAGGTTGGTTTAATCTTTAACAGGTTTTTGAAGTGTTTCGAGGTAACGCTCCAGGCTGTACTCGTCCGGGTAAAGCACATCACGGGCCTTGCTGCCTTCAAAGGGCCCAACAATTCCGGCTGCTTCCAACTGATCTATAATGCGGCCTGCACGGTTATAACCAAGCTTCATTTTACGCTGAATAAGCGATGTTGAGCCTTGTTGGTGGATCACAATCAAACGGGCTGCCTCCTCAAACATCGGGTCGCGATCATCAGGATCATATTCTTTGGTGCTGCTGGCTTCGCCTTCACCCACATATTCGGGCAGGTACATAGCCGATGGGTAGCCTTTCTGGTTGCCTATAAAATCGGATATTGCTTCCACCTCGGGCGTATCCACAAAGGCGCACTGCAAACGGATGAGATCGCTGCCGGTTGAGAACAACATATCCCCGCGACCGATCAACTGATCAGCACCGCCCGCATCCAGAATAGTGCGCGAATCTATTTTAGAAAGCACCCTGAATGCCAGCCTTGATGGGAAGTTGGCCTTGATGGTACCTGTAATGATATTAACAGACGGACGTTGTGTTGCAATAACCAAATGGATACCCACCGCACGGGCCAGCTGCGCTATACGGGCAATAGGCATTTCAACCTCTTTACCGGCTGTCATCATTAAATCGGCAAACTCGTCTATCACCAGCACGATGAATGGCAGGTAACGGTGTTTTTCCGGATCGCTTATTTTGCGGTTAACAAATTTGGCGTTGTACTCTTTCAGGTTACGTACCTGGGCGTCTTTCAGCAAATCGTAGCGCTGATCCATCTCAATACATAACGAATTGAGGGTATTTACTACCTTTTTTGTATCGGTAATAATAGCGTCGCCATCATCGGGTAGTTTAGCCAAAAAGTGCCTTTCAATTTTGCGGAACAGGGTTAACTCTACTTTTTTAGGGTCAACCAGTACAAACTTCAGCTCGGCAGGGTGTTTTTTGTAGAGCAGGGATACCAGGATGGCGTTAATACCAACCGATTTACCCTGACCTGTAGCACCAGCCACCAGTAAGTGAGGCATTTTAGCTAAATCGGCAATAAATACTTCGTTTGATATGGTTTTGCCCATGGCAATAGGCAAGTCCATCGTAGTGTTCTGATATTTTTCGGTTTCAAGGATAGATCGCATCGAAACCATTTCGGGGTTTTGATTAGGCACTTCAATACCGATGGTGCCCTTGCCTGGCATAGGCGCAATAATACGGATGCCCAAAGCAGCTAAACTTAAGGCAATATCATCTTCGAGGTTTTTGATTTTGCTGATACGTACGCCCGGTGCCGGGATAATCTCATACAAAGTAACCGTTGGGCCAATTGTCGCCTTGATCTTATCAATCTCGATGTTGTAATGGTTCAGCGTTTCAACAATTTTGTTTTTGTTGGCTTCCAGTTCCTCGGGCCTAACCGAAATTTTGTTTGAGCCGTGGTTTTCTAACAGATCTAAACCCGGCAGTTTATACCCCAGCAGGTCCATTTTATGATCGTAAACACCGAATTTGCTCAGCAGGTCATCCTGTTTAGCGTTGTCGCTCTGCTCTACGCTCAGTTCGGGCAGTGGCCGGTTGGTATCGATAGTGAGGGGGATCTCGTCCTCTTCTTCAGGTTCGTGCTTAATGGTGTTTTCGGGGCGTAAAACAACCGGCTCGGTAAATACCGGGGTTTGTTCCATCGGTGGCCGCCTTAACGGATCGGGCCTGACAGGTTCCTGTTGCAACCGTTCCTGCACAGTTGGCTCCGGCTCGATGGTGTTTATGTGCGTTTCGCGGATTTTGTTATTTCCGAGTGGCCATTCTAAAGGTTCAGAATATTCTTCATCAATCAGGTCAACAGGTTCTGGCGCAACTTCATCAATCTCCATGGCTGCAACCGGGCGGTTTTTGCGTTTGGGGATCTTAAAATCGATGTTATAGGCAATAACCAATACGGTTAGCGCCAAAAATACCAGTAAACCACCGGTACCCGCCGGGCCAATTTGGGCGGCAAGCAGGCGGTTGCTCCAAAAGCCAAAACCTCCCTCCAGGTAATGCGGATACTCAATCAGGAAGGAGTGAACATAAGCTATGGTTACCGAGATAAATACGATACTGAAAATGGAATAAGCCAGTGTTTTGCGGATAGAGAATAACCGGGCCTTAAACAGCATGCGGTAACCTATCACAAAAAATATAAAAATAAACAGGAACGAACCTACGCCAAACCACTCATATATAAACTGGTTTGAAAGCAGTGCCCCAAGTTTGCCCAGCCAGTTTTGAGCTTTTATACCGGGATCATTGATATCCGAAATTTCGTGAATGGTGGTACCTGTTGAAAGGTTATGCCAGCCGCCGTTGGTTTTGGAGATATAGCTCTGATCTTCCTGCCAGGTAAACAGGTAGGATGTAAACGCTATAAGAAAAAATACCGAGAGCAACAGCGAAAACAGGCCCGCTATTTTAATGGCACGGCTGTTTTCCATGTCGAGCTCAAAGCGTGGCAGTTTGAATGATCTCTTACTCGCAACACGTTCATTTTCAGCTTTTGCACTTTGGCGTGGCTGATTTTCTCCCTTAAAACTATTTGATTTAAACTGATTTCCTTTTGCCGGCATCCTGATGTAACAATCGTTATTGCAAACTTACATAAAATTTCGCCTGTGTAAACCTTGCGGCTGCAACAGGTAAATTTTAATATAAGACCCGAAACCTGTCAAAAAATTACAGGCCTCTTCATTATAAAGTTAACAGATTAAATAAGTTTTAAACAATAATTTTAAATTTTTAGTATAATTGGAAAACATCATCTACCCACAGCCGAAAAACATTTTTAATATAAAAGAAAAACAGCCGCGTTAAATAAAAACGCATACTTAAGATGTAATGAGTATAGAAAGACTGGAAGAATATATTGCCGCCGCCGATTTAGATGCTATCAACACCCTGTTGGGCCGCGACCCGGCATTAGCTAAGCAAAAAACAAGCCTCAACGTGTCGCCGCTTATGCTGTCTTGTTATTATAAACAGTCGGCAGTAACGGCCTTGCTGCTTAATTATGTTAGTGATTTGAGCCTGTTTGAAGCCGCTGCGGCGGGTAAATTTGATGATGTTGCTCATTGGATAACCACTCATCCGGATACGATTGATGATTATGCCGAAGATGGTTTTACCGCTCTTGGTTTGGCCTGTTACTTCGGCCGTTTTGATGTAGCCCGGTATCTTGTATTGAAGGGGGCAAATGTTAACCTGCAATCAAATAACGGTTTTAATGTGTTCCCGATTCACTCGGCCGCTGCCGGCAATTATACTGATATTGCCCGGATGCTGATTGAAAACGGCGCTAAGGTTAACGTGGTACAGCAAGCCGGAGCAACCCCGCTGCATTCGGCAGCGCAGAATGGCAACCTTGATCTGATTATCCTGTTACTTGAAAACGGTGCCGAGGTTTATACCCGTATGGAAGGTGGCAAACTTCCTGCCGATCTGGCCCGCGAAAAAGGCTTTGAAGAGATAGCCGAAATTTTGGGTTAATGTTTAAACGCTTAATATTAAACTGGTTAAGCGATAGGTTTTTACGGCGGTCAAACGTTTTTTGTGGCTGGTAAGGCATTGGTATGACGGGCGCTTTTATATATTTGTATAGAAACCGGATCATAGCAAATGAAGGAAATAGCACTGCTTATTCACGAGGATATTAATCTTTCAACCATATCGGGCGTACTGGATATGGTGAGGCATACCAATCGTTTTTTGGTTGAAAGTGGCAAAACCGAGGCTTTTCGCGTAATGCTTGTTGGCGAAAAGATTAATAACAACCTGCTGTATTTCCCTGCACAGTTTACCGGTTTTAAAACTATTGATGAAATAACCGATATCGACCTGGTGATAGCTCCCGCCTTTTACGGTCCACCCGATTTGGTAATGCGGAAAAACAAAAAACTGATTGATTTTATTGCAAGCATGTACGATAAGGGGGCCGAAGTAGCGAGCCTTTGCTTCGGCAGCTATTTTTTGGCCGAAGCCGGTGTGTTGGATGGTAAACCCTGCACAACGCATTGGGTAGCTGTTGACGATATGAAGCGCCGATACCCCAAAGTAACTATCCTGGCCGATATGGTAACCACCGATAAAGATGGCACCTACACCAGCGGCGGTGCTTTTTCGAGCATGAACCTGGTGCTTTATTTGATTGAAAAATATTGCGGCAGAGATGTAGGTATCTGGGCCAGTAAAATGTTCTCGCTGGATATCGACCGTACCAGCCAGGCGCATTTCCAGGTGTTTGAGGGGCAGCATCAGCACGAAGACCAGGAGATCAGGCGCTCGCAGTTGTTTATCGAAAATAATTACCACCTACCTATTTCGGTTGAAGAAATTGCCGGGCAAACCAATATGAGCAAGCGCAATTTTATTCGCAGGTTTAAAAGCGCTACCCAAAACACCCCGATGGAGTACCTGCAAAAGGTGAAAATTGAATCGGTAAAAAAAGGGTTGGAGAAGACCAATTTCAACGTTAGCGAATTGATGTATAAGGTGGGTTACAATGACCTGAAAACTTTCAGGAAGATCTTTAAGCGGATAACCGGTTTAACACCGCAGGATTACCGGAATAAGTATTGCCGGAGGGCGGTGTTGGAGAATTAGACGGTTGGGATGGGATTGCCTGTGAAGGAACCCGGTGCTGTCGAGTGGCAATATAGGGGCGACTGCTTGTCGCCTAAACCCGATATCTGGTTGAAGTTTAGCGATAGCGTAACTTCGACCTAAACTGTGTTAAGCTTTCAGCTTAACTTTTACAAATTTCACTTAATCTTTTCAGGCTTGGAAGGTATTTGATGCAGCAACCCGGAAGCAGAATGCTTCCGCCACTTTAGGACGAAGTTACGCTATCGCTAAACTTCGACCAGTGCTTTAATTCTTGCGATTTTATATAACCTCCGCCTTTTCTCCTTGCCCCACAGTGTCCTTTTCCTCTCCATCATTCTTAACCAACGATTCAAAATAAGCCTTCTTCACCACCGTAGTCATTTTATGATCGCCGGTATGGCTCCAGCCGGGAGGCATCACGATGTACAGGAATTTATTTTTAATGCCCGGTGCTTTATGAACATCTTTAGCCAGGGCGATGATCTCTCCAAAATAAGCATCCAAAAAACTGTTTTTAATCATTGGGCGACTGATGCCATATTCTATCGGGATCTTCCTGTCCTCATTCTGAAAAGTTCCGAACACTTTATCCCAAATGGGCAGCAAATTGCAAAAATTGGTATCCATATACAGCGGGTTACGCGCATGGTGCACCCGGTGGTGCGAAGGGGTAAGTACTATCTTATTTAAAAAACCTAAGCGCCCGTCTTCAATCAAATTTTCGCCTATGTGGATCATTGATCCCCAAAAACCATCCACAAACATAATTACAAACAGCATGGGCGGATTTACGCCTAATAAAATGCAAATGCTGGTGCGGATCAAATCGGCATAAGGAGCTTCTAAAAAGAAATGTGCAAAGGTAACCGAAAGATTCATGCTTTCGGGAGCGTGATGGGTGGAGTGGAGGCACCACAGGATGCGTACTTTGTGTGCAAGGTAGTGGTACCAGAAATGGGCAAACTCCCAAACAATATATCCGTAAATAAACCAGTACCAGGTAAAGGTGGTGTTGAATAAAGCAAACCGCGAGAAGAAGCCTATGCACAATGTTACCATAGCGATTGATAACACTGTGCCGATAAAAGCATTTAGCACATAAGTCCAGAACGAGATTTTGTAGTGGATAACCTTAAATTTTTTATAAAAGGCACCGCGGATAATTTCAACAACTAACAATACAGGCAGCATTGGCCCCAAAACGGCTGTAACACCATCCCAGGATAAAAATTTGCTATAATCGCCGGATTTGATGATGTTGTATAAGTTTCCTAAGCCAAAAAAGCCGGTTATATGATCATATATCGCCTTTAAAAAATCCATAAATAAAAATTTTTAGGTTAACTGGTGGATGCGTAATTCAAATTTATAAAATTTGATTGTAAGTATGTAAGTACATATACCTGTTTTTTTAAATAATTGATAGGTCAGGTCTGTGTATTGTAGATGCCTAAATAAAAAGGGATCGAAAAGCTCCCTTTTTATTCTCTCGCAGGTCCACGACTACAATCCTTTTAGCAACCGGGCGTGAAGACACGCCCGGTGAGGTGGAGGTGAATATTTTTCCCTGCGGCTCCTGTCTTCACGACCGCAAGCCTTTATAGCAGCCAGACGTGAAGACGCGAACTGCGAGGAGGAGAGCTAATTAGTTGGCTTTCATCCACACATTGTCTTTCTTGTTACTATCCGGATCATAAGTTGTACCTAACACCAGTTTTTTAACAGCTTTTTTAGCTGCAAAATCAACCCTGGTACTGGTGTTGCCTGTTCGCCATACGGCAATGCTTTTATGTACAAGTTGGGTGCTTCCATCCGCATAATAAACGGTTAAATTAACCGGTATGGGTTTACTGCCAACTTTGTTAATCACTACGCTGTATTTATCGCCTGTGTTATTTACTTTTCCAATACCCAAATCTGTTACCCCGTTATCAAAAAACCAGGCCTTCCAAAACCAGTTCATATTAACACCCGCACCAGTGTTCATGCAGTTAAAAAAATCATAAGGCATAGGGTGTTTACCATGCCATTGGGCAATGTAGTAGTGCAGGGCCTTGTTAAACAGTTCATCGCCCAGCATATCTTTAACATATAAATACGCCATTGCAGGCTTCGGGTAGCTATCGGTAAAACCGGCCGCGCCAATAAGGGCGGGGGTAAGCGTCATAACCGGCACATCAACTTCCTGTCCTGCAGTTTGTTCAACAGCGGCTACTCCGTAAGGGTCAACAATCGAGTGATCTATCTCGGGGCTTACCAGCCATTCGCCAATGGTGGCCCAGCCTTCGTCCATCCAGCCGTACTTGGTTTCGTTAATACCCATATAAAACGGAAACATGGTATGGAATATTTCATGATCGGTTAAGGTGATGGCATCTGTTTTATCCTCCAGCGGATTATCGTTCACCATCATGGGGTATTCCATCTGGTCTAATCCGTCAAAAACGGTTTCGTGCTGGTATGGAAATGGCCATTTCGGAAATTTGTAGCTCATCACCTCTACGGTTTTGCGGGCGTAATCAACCACGGCGTAGTAATCCTTGTGGCTGGGGTTAAACACAGCGTCAACACGTGTACGTCTGCCGGTTTTAGGATCGACAACCAGGCTGGATGCTTTCCATAAATAATGATTGCTTGTGGCAAAAACAAAATCGGTAACGCTGTCGGCTTCAAACTTCCAGGTATGGGTTGGCGCTTTTTTGGTGATATCGCCGGCTTTAACATCTTCCTCAGTAATTACGTCCGTCACTTTATCGCTTACACAAGCGTCGGCTATTCGTTTAATAATGCGGGAGTTGTAAACATCATCAGGGTTTTTCAAATCGCCGGTTGCCCATACTTTATAATCGCCGGGAACCGTGATCTCGGCGCTGAAATGGCAAAAATCGTTATAAAATTCCTGCGAACCTGTGTATGGATAATCATTCCATCCGTCAATATCATCATAAACGGCCACCCGCGGAAAGAAATATGCTACGAAGAATGCACCGGTATCAATTTGCCCGGTGCGGATATGCGAACCTTGATTTAAGGTATATGAGTAAGCAATATCAAAATGCACTTTTTGTTTCGGGGCGATGGGTTTAACGCGCAGCGTCATATTGGTGCCGTTAACGCGGCGATGGGTGCTATCCTGCGGCTGATTATTTATGCTTAGGCTACTGATGTGTACGCCATCGGTTAAATCGGCAGGTGAGATGTTTGACTGATGCGGAACAGCCTTTTTGTACAGGTTGGGATAAAGTTTAAACTGCACTCTTTTTAAACTATCGGGACTATTGTTAATATAATCGATACCAACGGTACCGCTTACCAGGTGTGTTTTGGGATCGAATTTTACTTTAATGGCATAGTCGGCAGTGTTTTGCCAGTAGTTTTTACCGGGGGCTCCGGCTGGGGTGCGTGTGCCTTTGGTGTAGGTTTTTTGCAGATTAACAGCAATAGGCAATGTTTGCTGCGCGAAAATTGTGGTGCTGCCAAATAATAAAAATACCGGCAGTAAATTTTTTATCCTGATCATTTATGCGGATGTATATGAGTTATATTTGAAGTAAATATAACAAACCCTATCCTAAAGCGTATATGCTATAATTTTGCGATTATACAGTTTGCGGTAAAAGCAACGGATGGGGTACTTCAACAACAATAAACTTAATACGATGACTGCCGAAAAAATGATCATAATAACAGGTAAGCAATATCTTGTACTAAAGCAACAATTAGAGAGCAGCGAAGGCCTTACCTATAATATAGGTACTGATAAACATCCCGAATTGGTGCGCATCACCAATATTTATATGGATACCGATGCCGATTTTACCCGTAACCCCAAACAATTTGCCAGCATGCACGAGGATTTGAATGTGCAGGTGAAACTGGAGTATACGCCCCCGGCCGTTTAAAGCGGGAGCGATAAGCAGATTTTTACCATCCCCCCTTAAATCCTTCGGTTAAAGCGTGCTGATAATTCTCCAAATCAAACGAATATAAATAAGGAGCCTTATGCGCGCCGCCTTTGCGTGGTTGTTCAGATCTGTTCAATATGCCGAAACCTAATATGCGGCGTTGAAAATTACGCCTGTCCAGCTTTTTACCCAAAATGGTTTCATATAGCTTTTGCAACTCGGGCATGGTAAACTCCTTAGGCATCAAGTTGTAACCTATGGGCTGATAGTTAAGTTGCAGCCGCAGTGTATCCAATGCAGTTTTGTAAATATTTTCATGATCAAGCTCCATTTCGGGCATGTCATCAAGGTCGCGCCAGGTACATAGTTCTGAAAACTGATCCTGTTGCGGGCTTACACCAAAAAAATCAACCAGGGCATAGTATCCGATGGATATAAACCGGCCCGAAAACCAGTTTTGTTCCTGGGGAATCAAGCCCTGGTACATGTCATTATGCACTTTTGAGCGGTCAGGATCGCCAAATACCTTGAATTGCTGTAAAAAAATCTTGTCCAAACCGGTGCGCTCCTTCAAAATCCTGTCGGCAGCATCGTCTATCGGTTCCTGTTTCAATACAAAACCTCCGGGCAGGTACCATTTCTCTTCGTTGTGAGTTTTTAATAACAGCACTTTCATTTGCCCTTCATGAAAACCAAATACAACACAATCAATAGAAATATGGTTCACGTAGTTTTTACGGGCATCCTCGCTGTATTCAATAAGTTGCTGTTTACTTAACATTTGCGCTATTGTACAAATAAAGTTTGATTTTTTAATTATAATATTTACAATTGTGTACTTAATACACTATGATAAATGCTGTAATTTCGACATTTAAAATTTACCAAAAATATTTATGCAGGTGCTGAAATGCCCTGATTATTAGTCATATTTGTTAACCAATTATTTACTACCCAATAAATTCAAAAAATGAAAAAGTATTTTTCGAGCCGGCTGGCCGTTGCCGTAATGCCGCTTTGCGTGGCGCTGTTGCCTTATAATAAGGTGTCGGCCCAAAACAAAACTGAAGACGCAAAAATGAACACCTATGTAAAAAGCCTGATGAGCAAAATGACGGTTGATGAAAAAATCGGTCAGCTTAACCTGGTAACAATCGGTGCGGCAACAACAGGTTCGGTAGTAAATAAAGGTGTTGAAGAAAATATTAAAAAAGGATCGATAGGTGGTGTGTTTGGTGTTTGGGGTACGGCGCAAACCCGACAAATCCAGGATATAGCAGTAAAAAACTCAAGGTTGCACATTCCGCTAATTTTTGGTTTGGATGTGATCCACGGTCACCGCACCATTTTCCCCATCCCTTTGGGTATGTCGGCAACCTGGGATATGAACCTGATTAAACAATCGGCACAAATTGCAGCAAAAGAAGCAACCGGCGAGGGCCTTAACTGGGTATTTTCGCCTATGGTTGATATAGCCCGCGATCCGCGCTGGGGCCGCATTTCCGAAGGTTCGGGCGAGGACCCATGGTACGGCTCGCAGGTGGCCAAAGCTATGGTGCAGGGTTACCAGGGTGCCAGCATGAAAAATGCCGATGCGGTTATGGCTTGCGTAAAACACTTTGCGCTGTATGGCGGTGCCGAGGCAGGTCGTGAATATAACACGGTAGATATGAGCCGTATTAAAATGTACCAGGATTACCTGCCGCCATACAAAGCTGCTGTTGACGCCGGTGCAGGTAGTTTCATGAGTTCATTTAACACAGTAGATGGAGTACCGGCAACCGGTAACCAATGGTTATTAACCGATTTGCTAAGGAGGCAATGGGGTTTTAAAGGTTTCGTAGTGTCTGATTATACTGCCGTAAACGAAATGACAGCCCACGGTCTTGGCGATCTGCAAACTGTATCTGCTTTAGCATTAAAAGCAGGTTTGGATATGGATATGGTGGGAGAGGGCTTCCTGAAAACACTGAAAAACTCGCTTGCACAGAAAAAAATCACCCAGCAGGAAATTGATCTGGCCTGCCAGCGTGTTTTAGAGGCTAAATATAAATTAGGCCTGTTCGAAAATCCATATAAATCGATGGATGCCGATAAGGAAGCTAAAGAAGAGTTATCGCCGGCAAATCGTGCTGCCGCAAGGGAGATCACCAAACATTCGTTTGTATTATTGAAGAACGATAATGAAACCCTGCCTTTAAAAAAATCGGGTAGCATAGCGTTGGTTGGCCCCCTGGCCGATAATCACCGCGATATGCTGGGTACCTGGGTTATTGCCGGCGAATGGCAAAAATCAGTTAGTGTGATGGAAGGTATCAAAAACGTAGTGGGTAACAATGTTGCCGTTAACTATGCAAAAGGTGCTAACATTACCGAAGATGCAGAATTTATTAAACGTTTAAATTTTGGCCCGGGAATGGTTTCTGTTGATCCTAAACCAGCCGACCAGCTTTTGCAGGAAGCAGTTGATGTTGCCAAAAAATCGGATGTGATTGTGGCCGTTGTTGGCGAATCGCAAAGCATGTCGGGCGAATCATCAAGCCGTTCGGATATTGATATTCCCGAAAGCCAGAAAAATATGCTGAAAGAGCTTTCAAAATTAGGCAAACCAATGGTGATTGTATTATTTAACGGCCGCCCGCTTACCTTAACCTGGGAGGATAAACATGCCAGCGCTATCCTTGATGTGTGGGCTCCGGGATCAGAGGCAGGTAACGCCATTGCCGATGTTTTATTTGGCGATTATAACCCGGCCGGTAAATTAACCGCTACTTTCCCGCGCAGCGTAGGCCAGATACCTATTTATTATAACCACAAAAATACCGGCAGGCCTTATAGCAGCGGTCCTACCAAGTTCAAATCTAATTATCTTGATATCTCTAATGATCCGCTTTATCCATTTGGTTATGGCTTAAGCTACACCACCTTTAATTACAGTGATGTTAATTTGAGCAAAACCAAGCTTAAAGGTAACGAAACATTAACCGCTACGGTTACCTTAACCAATACCGGTAAATATGCGGGCGAAGAGGTGGTACAGCTATACATCAGCGATCCTGTGGCAAGCATCAGCCGATCAGTAAAAGAATTAAAAAACTATCAGAAAGTAAATCTTCAGCCCGGCGAATCAAAGCAGGTGAGCTTTACAATTACTACCGAACTGCTTAAATTTTACAACAGCCAGTTGAAGTATGATTGGGAGGCAGGTGAATTTGTTGTTCAGATAGGCACAAACTCGTCAAATACCCACAAAGCATCGATTTGGTGGGCTAAATGAGGCTCAAAATGGTATAATACATTTTTAGCACTTTGTTAAAAATTGTAAAGGTATTTTTTTACCATAAAAATATTGCAGAGGCACCGGTAAGTAGTTTTACCGGTGCTTTTTTATTTTAACAAAAATGGCCAATACGTGATGTTTAGCGTTGTGAAATCGATTGCCATAAATGTTAATTAAACATTTATTGTTGAAAAAATACAGGGTGAGGAAATGTATTTTTAACATTTATTATTGATCATTAATAATAAATGTTGCCTTGACAGTATATGGCAGGTATGATGATATTTTAACACTTTGATGAATTATTGACAATGCTTCGTACGGGATTAAAATGAGATTAAAATTGAAGTGTAAAAGGCCCGTTACATGGATATTTATTGTTTTAATAACTTTTTAGAGGCGGGTATTTGATAATAGCAACAATTTAGCAATGCGATATTTTTAAAAAAATAGGTATCTTGTTAATAATGTTTTAACAAAGTGTTTGCAATTTGTAATTTTTACGGATAAAATGGGTTATAAATAATTAATTTGCAAATCTGTTTTTCCCACTTGTGTATACAGTACACACTATTTACATTAGTTCCATAGCCAATATAAATTTCTGCAAAAGCAGAAAGCGTACAGAATCTAATATTATTATAACATTTTAACCAGGGAGGTTTTCTGATAACGGAAGCCCCAAAATAGTGGTAACACGGTAAAAGTTTAAAAATTACGCGCGAGAAGATTATATGATAAAACCTTTACATTTTTCAACTTCCTGCATTTTATCTCACAAAAATCTGTTTAACGGAGCCCATCTCACAACTGCTCTGTGTAACCAGGTTTCATGCAGGTGCGTATCTTATTATCTCAAAACATAGCCCGCCAATTATCGACCAAAAAGCTTAAATCAAATATATTAATCAACTAAATCTCAATCTCATGTTTAAAAGTTTACTCCTAAAAGGAAGATTCCTGGGTTTGCTGCTATGCTGCCTGGTGTCTTCATTGGTAGTTACAGCCCAAACAAAGTACAAAGGAAAGGTTATCGGCTCAGACGATAAGCTTCCGGTGGTTGGCGCATCCGTACGCGTCAAAGGTACAAGTACAGGTACTGTAACTGACGTTAACGGTGAATTCACCTTAACCCTTAGCCCTGGCAATACCCTCGTGGTATCGTACATTGGTTATCAAAGTACCGAGGTTAAAGTAGGTACTGATGTTAACCTTCGTATTACACTGCAATCGGGCAGCAGCACGCTGAACGAGGTTGTGGTAACAGGTTACACCGCTCAGCGTAAAAAAGATATCACCGGTTCGGTATCGGTGGTTAACGTGGCCAACATGAAAACAGTTCCGGCATCAAATACAGCAAGCTTACTGCAAGGTACTGCTGCAGGTGTTACAGTGGTAAACTCGGGTAACCCCGGTGCTAATACCACTGTAAACGTACGTGGTGTGGGCTCTATTTTCAGTACTGCTCCGCTGGTTGTGATCGATGGTGTTCAGGGTTCGCTAAATGACGTAAACCCTAACGATATCGAAAGTATCCAGGTTTTGAAAGACGGCCAGGCATCTATATTCGGTGTTCGTGGTTCAAACGGTGTTGTATTGGTAACTACTAAAAAAGGTAAAAGTGGTGCCGCAACTATTAGCTACGATGCTTACTATGGTACACAAAGGCCTTTAAAAGATGGTTTTAAACTTGCCGACAGTAAAACTTATGTGCAGGCTATTTACGAATCGTACAAAAACAGCCCCAAAGCTGACGGTACAAGTCCATTGGCTGATGGCAACGTTCAGTATGACCCCGGAAAAACCGGTACCTGGACTATCCCTGATTATATCACTCCTGCAGGTGCTAAAGAAGGTGATCCTAAAACCAATCCCTCAACTTACCTGTTAAACCCCTTTGTAACGGATAACCAGATTACCCGCGCCAATAAACAAGGTACCGACTGGTTTCACGAAGTGTTCAAGCCAGCTCCAATACAAAGCCATAATATTACAGCAAGCGGTGGTAGCGAAAAATCTACCTATTTAATGTCAATCAGTTACCTTAATCAACAAGGTACTTTAATTGATACCTACTTTAAAAGGTATGCAGCCAGGATCAACACCAACTTTGCCGTAGGTCCGCACATCCGCGTAGGTGAAAATGCTTATATTTTTTACAAGCGTAACCCTAACGTAAGCAATAACCAAAACGAAGGTAACGCGATATCATATATCTATCGCGAACCACCGGTTATTCCTGTTTATGATATTAAAGGTAATTTTGCCGGTACCCGCTCGGGTAGCTTAGGTAACTCAAGTAACCCTGTTGCAGTTCAGGAACGTTCAAAAGACAACCGCAACAATAACTGGGATATTACCGGTAACGTTTTTGCCGAAGTTGACTTCCTGAAACATTTCACTATCCGTACGCAGTTTGGTGGTACTGTAGATAACTATTACTATTACTTCTTTAATAAACCGGCTTACGAAAACTCGGAAGGTAATACTTCAACCAATGGTTTTACCGAAGTTGCTGGTTATAACAGTCAGTATACCTGGACCAACACTTTAAACTACAACCAAACATTTGGTAAACATAAAATAGCGTTTTTAGGTGGCTCGGAAGCAATTACTACCTACCGTCGCGGTATCCGTGCAGGCGGTGGTAACTACAACATCTCTTTCGATCCTAACTATGTAACGGTAGCTAACGGTGCCAACCCACCAAGTAACGGCGTTGATCAGTTGTTTGATGCAGGTCTGCTATCATACTTTGCTAAATTAGATTACCAGTTTGATGAAAAGTATATTTTAGGCGCTACTATCCGTCGTGATGGTTCGTCATATTTCGCTCCTGGTCACCAATGGGGTACTTTCCCGTCAGTAACCGCCGGTTGGAGAATTTCGAAAGAGGCTTTCCTGAAAGATGTGAGCTGGCTTAATGATATGAAAATCCGTGGTAGCTACGGTAGTCTTGGTTCGCTTGCAGGTGTTGAGACCCGTTTAAGCAATGCTTACGACTTATATGCACAATCAAACGGTAACGCCAACTATGATATTACCGGTACAGGTAATTCAACCGTAACAGGTTTATACCGTGTTCAAATAGGTAACTTGGCTACTACATGGGAAACTGATAAGATCAAAAATATTGGTTTTGATGCTACCTTGTTCAACAACAAATTTGATTTCACATTCGAGTATTTCGAAAAATCTGTAACAGGTTTATTATTTGGTTCAACAGCTCCGGGTATTGCAACGGCACCAAGCGCTGTTCAAAACTTGCCGTACGTTAATGGTGGTAACATCAAAAACAAAGGTTTCGAGATTATTACAGGTTACCACGGTAACGCCGGTAGCGACTGGAAATATGACGTGAGCTTAAACGTGAGCCACTATTCAAACAACGTAACAAATTTAAACGGTGCCAAATACCAGGATCGTAACAGCTCAGGTTCAACCCGTCTGCAAAACTTTGTGAGGTTGCAACCTGGCCAGCCGGTTGGTGAGTTTTATGGTTATAAAGTTATCGGCTTGTACCGGGATGCTGCTGATATAGCTGCTTCTCCGACCGATGGTAATGCACGTCCGGGTTTATTTAAATATGCCGATGTTAATGGTGACGGAAAGATCAGTGCTGATGACAAAACTTTCATTGGTAACCCGAACCCTAAATTTACAGGCGGTTTTACTTTGAATGTTACTTACAAAAACTTTGATTTGAACGCCTTCCTATACGGTTCGTTCGGTGGCAAAATCTTTAACTATATTAAATACTGGACTTATTTCCCTCAGGTATTTACAGGTAACGTAAGTGCAGACATCTTAGGCCCTAAAGTTTGGAAACCAGGTGCTGATAACAGCAAAGCTACTATCCCGGTATTAACCCGTACAGCTAACGCTGATAACACAGGCGAGCCAAACTCATGGTACGTTGAAAGTGGTAACTATGTAAGGTTAAAATCATTGATGTTGGGTTATACCGTACCAAATGCTAAAATCAAAGCTTTAGGTATTAAAAGGATAAGGTTTTACGTGTTAGCTAACAACTTATTTACAATTACCAAATACTCTGGTCTGGATCCTGAACTTCAGCCTTCAAACCTGAGTGATAATACCAGCTTCGGTATCGACTTTGGTAACTACCCTGCCGGACAGAAGATATACAACATTGGTGTTAATGCATCTTTCTAAACATTGAGAAATTTTTAATATAAAAGTTATGAAAAAAATTCAAATGAAACTGATCATGCCAATAGTATTACTATTGGTGTGCCTGGTGTACGCATGTCGTAAGGATATGCTTAACCGGCCAATACTTCAAAGCTTAAGTCCGAATATTGTGGCCAACAAAACAGGTGTTGAGAGTTTATTGATTGGTACATACTCATTACTTGACGGTGTGGGCGGTAACGGTGGCGGTATCAACGCGGCCGGTTCAAACTGGTTATTTGGTAGTGTTGCTGCCGGTGATGCTTATAAAGGTTCTGAGCCGTCAGATGGTGGTAACGATGCTTTGCCGGTAGGTAATTTTACTTATTCAACATCAAATCCATACATCAGAGATAAATACAAGCTATTGTTCAACGGAGTAAGCCGTGCTAACGACGTTTTGCGTACCTTACCTTTAGCTAAAGATATCTCGGCTGATGATGTTAAAAGGATTACTGGCGAAGCGAGGTTTTTAAGGGGATACTACTACTTCGAGTTGAAGAAGCTGTACAACATGGTACCTTACGTAGACGAAACACAAGCCGATGCAAACCAGCCAAATGACAAAGACATCTGGCCAAACATTGAAGCTGATTTGCAGGCAGGTATTGATAATATCCCTGCGTTGCAAACGCAAAAAGGCCGTGCCAACAAATGGATTGCTATGGCTTATCTGGCAAAAGCAAAAATGTTTCAGCACAAATTTGCCGAAGCTAAAGCTTTGTATGATAACCTGATACCTAACGGTACCAAACCAAGCGGCGATCATTTTGCGCTTAATGATAATATGCAGAAAAACTTTAGCCCACAGGCTGGCCAGAAAAACAGCGTTGAATCTGTATTTGCTGCTCAATCTTCGGTTAATGATAACTCTGGTGGTAACAACGGTAATACCGGCGATGAGCTGAACTTCCCTTACAACAGCGGCCCTGGTGCATGCTGCGGTTGGTTTAACCCATCACAATCGTTAGGTAACTCATTTAAAACAGACGCTGTTACTGGTTTGCCATTATTCACTACCTTCAATACAGGTAAAAAAGTGAGTGGTAAAACAGATCCTTACACAGGTACTTTAGATCCACGTATCGATATCACCATGGGCCGTCCTAACATCCCTTACCTTGACTGGGGTAATCCTCCTGCAAGCTGGATCCGTGACCCTACAGATGGTGTTTTCAACCCACGTAAAAACGTTTATTCATCTGCCGAAAAAGGCACCAACTCAAGTACCGAAAACTACTGGGCAGCTAACGAGGTTACCTCGAACAACATCAACTTAATGCGTTGGAGCGATGTACTGTTAATGGCTGCTGAAGCAGAAGTTGAAGTAGGTAGTGTTGACAAAGCTTTAACTTATGTAAACATGGTGCGTAACCGCGCTGCCAATCAAAGCTGGTGGGTTTACAAAGGTTCGGCTTATGATCCGTCAAAATCTGAGTATACTGTTAAAACCGACGCAGCTGATAATTATTTAGTTAAACCTTACCCAGCCGGTGCATTTGCCGATAAAAACTACGCCCGTATGGCTATCCATTTCGAGCGTAAATTGGAATTAGCTATGGAAGGTCAGCGTTTCTTCGACTTACAACGTTGGGATCAGGGTACAGGCAGCATGGCTGATGAGATCAATGCATTCTTTGCTTACGACGTGAATGTTAACTCACAGCTTAACGGCGCTCACTTTACCAAAGGTAAAAACGAGTACTACGCAATTCCTCAAAGCGAAATTGACCTTTCAGGTTCAACCGGTGCTTCAAAACTTAAACAAAATCCTGGTTATTAATTAACGCTTGATTTTAAATATTCTAACTTTAGGTGGAGATATTTATCTCCACCTTTTTTTATAGCCTGATATCCATAATGAAGTATATTATCCCCTTTGTATTGCTGTTGGTATGTGCTGTTACTTCCTGTAAAAAAAATACACTGTTTGAACAGGTTCCGTCGTCGCATTCGGGCATTACTTTTAAAAATACCATTGTTGAAAACGATAGCATTAATCCGCTTACCAAGCTTAATCTTTATAACGGTGGCGGCGTGGGCATAGGCGATTTTAATAACGATGGGTTGCAGGATATATACTTTGTTGCCAATACCACATCAAACAAACTTTACCTTAATAAAGGCGATATGAAGTTTGATGACGTAACCGATGCGGCAGGCGTACGCGGTAGCGGCGGATGGGGCAGGGGCGTGGCTGTTGTTGATATTAATAACGACGGCCTGATGGACCTTTATGTATGCTATACTTTACTTGATGATTCGGTTAAGCGTACCAATTTGCTGTACGTAAACCAGGGGATTGGGAAAGACGGGGTACCCCGCTTTAAAGAAATGGCTAAGGAGTACGGCCTCAATGTAAAACTCCACTCAACCATGGCCTCGTTTTTTGATTATGATAACGATGGCGACCTGGATATGTACCTCACCGTTAATGAAGCGGTAGCAGGCGATAACCAGAGCACTTTCAGACCGATAATTACCAATGGCAGCCACCGTAGTACCGGGCAGCTTTACCGTTGCGATTGGGATGCAAAACTAAACCACCCGGTTTATACCAATGTATCCAAACAGGCAGGCATAGGTACCGAAGGATATGGCCACGCCGCCACCATTGTGGATATTAACCGCGATGGCTGGAAAGACATTTATGTAACTAACGACTTTTTAACCGATAACATTTTATACATTAACAACGGCAACGGCACCTTTACCGATAAGGTGCAGGAGTATTTTAAACACACCGCTTTCAGCTCGATGGGGCAGGATATTGAGGATGTGAACAATGATGGTCTTGCCGATGTTTTTGAGGTAGACATGAACCCGGAAGATAATTATCGCAAAAAGATGTTCATGCCGCCAAATAACTACCAGATCTTCCAGAATTTTGACCGCTATAAATACCAGTATCAATATACCCGCAACACTTTACAAATTAATAACGGACCGCGCCTTGGCGGGAACGACTCGATAGGTGATCCGTCATTCAGCGATGTGGCCTTTTTAAGCGGTGTTGGCCAAACCGACTGGAGCTGGGGCCCGATGATAACCGATTTTGATAACGATGGCTATCGCGATATCATCATAACCAATGGTTATCCGCGCGATGTAACCGATCATGATTTTATTACCTTCAGGCAAATGGCTTTTTCTGTTGCATCAACCCAACAGGTGCTGGAGCAGATCCCGATTGTTAAGATCCCGAACTACGCTTTTAAAAACACCAATGGTTTGCAGTTTGAAGATGTAACCAAAAGCTGGGGACTGGGTGTTCCGTCGTTTTCAAATGGCTGCGCCTATGCTGATCTGGATAATGACGGCGCTATGGATATGGTGATCAATAATATTAACGATGAGGCTTTCATTTATAAAAATACAGCCCGTAAAACAGATATCAACGGTAATAATTATTTACATATACAATTTCACGGCGGCCCGAAAAATATAAACGGTCTTGGCGCTTTTGCCGATATTTATTACGATCATGGCAAACATCAGTATTATGAAAATACGCCATACCGGGGCTACCTGTCAACCATTCAGGGCATAGCGCATTTTGGCCTGGGCAATATCAGCAAAGTCGATTCGGTGGTGATTAAATGGAACAATGGTAAAAAGCAGGTACTTGCTAATGTTAAAACCAATCAAACCCTGCAGGTTAAAATTGCCGATGCAAAACTTGATTATAACAATAATCACCCGGCCATAGATAATACCACGCTGTTTAAAGATGTAACACAATCGGCAGGTATTACCTATAAACACCAGGAACAGGACTATATCGACTTTAACGTTCAGAAAATGATTCCGCACAAACTATCGGAATACACCCCGGCGGTTGCAGTTGGCGATGTTGACGGTAACGGTTTTGACGATATGGTGGTTGGCGGTACAACCAAATATCCGGCGCAGTTGCTGTTACAGCAGGCCAACGGTAAATTTATTCAGCGCGACCTGGTATCTCAGCCTAAAATAATACAGGCTTCAAATGCCAACGATATGGCCCATATGATGTCGCCGGTACAGGTTAAGGATGAAGGCATGCTGCTTTTTGATGCCGATGGCGATGGCGACCTCGATTTATATGTAGCCAGTGGCGGCAATGAAAGCGAACCGGGATCAGCCAATTACCAGGACAGGTTATACGTAAACGATGGTAAGGGCAATTTTAAACTACAGCCGGATGCTTTACCTAAAAACCTTACCAGCAAATTGTGCGTGAAAGCAGCAGATATTAACCGCGATGGTAAAATGGACCTGTTTATATCCGGCCGGGTTGATCCATGGAATTATCCTAAGCCTGTATCAAGTTTCATTTTGCGTAACGACAGTAAAAACGGGGTAATTAAGTTTACCGACGTTTCCGCATCGGCAGCAAAAGAGCTGAATAACATCGGCCTGGTTTGCGACGCCACTTTTACTGATTTTGATAACGACGGCTGGCCCGATCTGATCCTTACCGGCGAGTGGATGCCTATCACTTTCCTTAAAAATAATCATGGCACATTTAAAAATATAACCGCCGCTACCGGAGTTGAAAATAAACTGGGCTGGTGGAACACCATTGCCGCCGGCGATTTTGATCACGATGGCGACACCGACTACATAGTAGGCAACACCGGGCTTAATACTTTTTATAAAGCATCAGATCAGTACCCGATATACATTACTGCTAAAGATTTTGATAACAACGGCAGCTATGATGCATTCCCATCAGTGTTTTTAAAAGATCAGGAAGGTAAGATGCAGGAGTTTCCGGCGTATGGCAGGGATGATGTTGTTAAACAGATGATTAGTATGCGTATTAAATTCCAAAATTACCGCTCGTTTGCAGTGGCAACCATGGATTCGGTGATAACGCCTAAAATGCGTGAGGGAGCAATCAGGCTAAAGGTAAACTACCTGCAATCGGTTTATTTGCGTAATGATGGTGGTGGCAAGTTTACAGCTTTGCCGCTGCCGGTTGAAGCCCAGATGTCTGAACTGTGCGGCATAACCGTTGACGATTTTGACGGCGACGGCAACCTGGATGTGGCACTTAACGGTAACGACTACGGCACCGAGGTTTCGACCGGCCGATATGATGCCTTTAACGGTTTGTTGCTTAAAGGCGATGGCAAAGGCGGCTTTAAACCACAAACCATTATGCAAAGCGGCATTTATATCCCCGGCGATGGCAAGGCTTTGGTTAAGTTAAGGGGGGCTAAGGGTAATTACCTGCTGGCAGCTACTCAAAACAAGGCGGCAATGAAACTATTTGAGCTTAAACGACCAATAAAAACGGTTAGTTTACAGCCTTTTGATGTATTTGCTACCATAAAATATAAAAACGGAAAAACCGCTAAACTGGAATTTTATAATGGTAATTCGTTCTTGTCGCAATCGGGCAGATTTTTTAATATTGAAAGTAATATGGCATCGGTAACCGTAACCGATAGCTATGGTCATCAACGAGCCGTTCCAATTAATTAAACTATTACAAATGAGATGCTTTAAGATATTTATAGCCCTTGCGGGGTTTGCTGTTTTATTGAGCTGTGGTGAAAAATCAAAAAAGATCCCCCTGCTTAAGGATGCCGATGTGATACACAATAATGTTGATCAGCTTACGCAGGTTATTATTTATGACGTGTTTACACCGCCGGTTGCCAGTCGTATTTACGGCTATACCACATTGGCTGCTTACGAGGCGCTACGTTATGAGCATCCCGAATACAACTCGATAACTGCGCAGCTCAAAGCATTCGGTAAACCGCCGGTACCCGAAAAAGGATTGAAATATAACTATACCCTGGCGGCTACCTCTGCATTTTTTACCGTGGCGCATAAGGTTACTTTCTCTATCGATTCGTTAAAAAAATACGAAGCTAAGATGTACGCCATGTACAAAAGCAATCTTGACGATTCGACCTATGCCCGCTCGATGGCTTTTGGCGAGAAGATTGGCAAGTATGTATTAAAAAGGGCATCGGTTGATAATTATCCGCAAACGCGCGGTAAGCCGAGATTTTTAGGTAATGATAATCCCGGAAACTGGCACCCAACCCCTCCTGATTACCTGGATGGCGTTGAGTTTTGCTGGGGAACGATGCATACTTTTGCGGTAGATACCTCAACCATGTTTCCGCTTCCTCCGCCTCCCGCCTTTAGCGAGGATAAAAACAGTGAGTATTTCAGGCAAACCCTTGAGGTTTACAACCTGAGCAAAAACATCACACCCGAACAAAGAGCCATTGCCAGGTTTTGGGATGACAACCCTTTTGTAATTGAGCACAAAGGACACATGATGTTTGCCAATAAAAAAATTACCCCTGGCGGGCACTGGATTGGCATTACGGCCATTGCCTGTAAACAGACACATGCTGATGCGTTAAAAACAGCGCAAGCCTACGCCCTTACATCCATTGCTCTGTTTGATGCCTTTATTTGCGGCTGGCAGGTAAAATATGAAACAAATTACATTAGGCCGGTAACCATTATCAATGATAAAATTGATCATGATTGGTTGCCGATGTTACAAACGCCGCCCTTCCCAGAATACCCCAGTGGTCACAGCGATATCAGCGCGGCATCTGCGGTAATGTTAACTCATTTGTTTGGTGATAACTTTGCCTACCAGGATACCAGTGATTTGCGTTACATCGGTATGCAGCGCCACTTTGATTCCTTTTTAAAAGCATCTGATGAAACGTCTATAAGTAGGTTTTATGGAGGTATCCACTTTAAAAACAGTGTAGACCAGGGTGCGGTTCAAGGCAGGGCTGTTGGTGAGTACATCTGGAAAAAAATAAAACTTAAAAACTAACACATTGAACTATTTATATGAGATTTAAAAAAGGAGTTTTAACCATATCATACCTTTTTTTATTTTCTGCAATAACGGCTGGTTTAACGCTGTTTAACGGTTGTAAATCAAAACCGGTTTATCAACCTTATAAATTTACCGGTGATGTGATGGTTGACGGTAAAAACCTGGTGCAATTAAAATGTACCCGCTGCCATGCACTTGTACCGGCAGATGCCTTGCCAAAAGATGTTTGGGTAAATCATACCCTGGCCAATATGGCTCCGCTGCTGCACATCTCAACGTATGGTGGCAATGGCTATTTTAAGGATAACCCGCTGGATACCGCAGGTGCAACAATTAATGAGTGGAATGCCATTATTGAATATTACAAAAAAGCTGCGCCGGATACTTTATTGCCCGCAAAAAAACCTATTCCGCTTATTGATGATTGGGCCGGCTTTACCTTAAAAAAGCCCGCACCCGTTAGCTATACAGCGTTTACAACCATGGTGGCTACCAATCCGGCTACACACCGCATGTACAGCGCCGATGCTGTTGACGAGAAGCTGAATAGCTGGGACAGCAACCTTAAAATGGATTCGCTGGCTAAATTACCGTCGGCTGCGGTGGGCGTTAGCTTTGGTACTGATAGCGCCGGGCATAATGTAGGCTTTTTTGCATGCATAGGCCGTATGGCCCCTATAGATTTTCCGAATGGTAAAGTAGTTAAAGTAAACCTTGATGCCGCACACGTTAACCAGGATCAAACCTATATCGCATCTGATTTACCCCGCCCTGTAAATACTACAACCGCCGACTTTAACAAAGATGGCCTGGCCGATGTAATAGTTTGCGGACAAGGGAAATTTAAAGGCGGCGTATACCTGCTAAAGCAAAATAAGGATCATACTTACGATCAGCAAACTATTTACGATAAACCCGGATCAGTACAAACCCAAACCGGCGATTTTAATAATGACGGATGGCCGGATATTATGCTATTGACGGGCAGCGGCGATGAAGGCTTATGGTTATTGCTGAATGATCAGAAAGGTGGTTTTACAACCCGCAACCTGCTTCATTTTCCGCCGGTGTATGGCTGCAGTAGTTTTCAGTTAAGCGATATCGATCATGATGGCAAACCCGACCTTATCCTAACTGCCGGCTATAATTACCGTGATTCGAGGATCCTGAAACCTTACCATGGTTTATACATTTTTACAAACACAGGCGACTGGAACTTTAAGCAGCGCTGGTTTTACCCGATAAATGGCTGCACCAAAGCCATAGCAGCAGATTTTGACGGCGATGGCGATCTGGACATAGCTACTATAGCCTTTTTTGCCGATATGAAAAATAACCCGGCCGAAGAGTTTATTTATTTTGAGCAGGATAAACCTTTCAGCTTTAAACCGCATGCCTTGCCCATTAGTCAATACGGACACTGGATGTGTATGGAAATGACCGACCTGAACAATGACGGCAAGCCCGATTTGGTTTTAGGTAATTATGCTGATGGTTTTATGTTTCAGGATGGATTTAAACCCAATTGGGATAAACATCTGCCGCTTATCGTACTCGAAAATCATACTAAGAAGTAAGCTTAACCGCGAATATAAATGAGGGAAGGAAGGGTAAGGCAGCGCGATTTATGGTTACTGATAAGCGGATTGGTTTTTACTATCGGGTCTATTCTGACCGGATGCGGAGATAACGAACCGACCGATGAAGAGCTTTTAGCCGGAGCGAAAAAGACAGCCGTAATTTATTGCGGCCGTTGTCACGAAGCTCCTGATGCGTCGTTACTGGATAGCGCCACCTGGAATAAATACATCCTACCGGCCATGGGCGCTAAATTAGGCATGCGGCCCTTTATGGATCAATACATAGCCGGGCCGAATGCTGCCTTATCATTAGCCGATTGGACAAAGATCCTGGTTTATTACCGGTACGCCTCTCCCAAAAAACTGAAGATCCCTAAACCCAATGCTGTAATTGATTCGGCTATATTTGGTGTTGAACAGCCAAAACAGGTTGACAGGAAACACGGTGAAGCCATGACCACCATGGTGGCCTTTAACCCGATAGATAAACATTTTTACACAGGTGACGCCGGCAATAAACTTTACCGCTGGAATAGTAACCTGAGCTCAACCCTAATCAAAACATTTCACTCGCCCATAACCGATGCTTCCTTTTATCAAACAGCTACCGAACCTAACAGTGCGGTGATCACCTGTATAGGTATCTTGCCGCCAAATGATGAGTTGAAAGGCTCATTACTGCATATCAACCTAAATAAAAAAGATACCACACTGTTAGAACACAGCCTGCCGCGACCGGTTAAAAGCGCGGCTGCTGATTTTAATAAGGACGGTTTAATGGATTACGTAACCTGTGGTTTCGGCAGAGATAGGGGAGGATTGTTCCTGGTAGAACAGCAATCCAATCATCAATTTAAAAGAAAAATTATCCGTGCTATTCCCGGCCCCGAAATAGTTTATACCGGCGATTACAACGGCGACGGCTGGCCCGATATAGCCTGCCTGTTTGCCCAGGCCGATGAAGGGATCTGGCTTTTTCTGAATGATAAAAAAGGCGGCTTTGTTACTAAAAACATCATGCGTTTTCCACCGGTATATGGCTCAAGCAGTTTTCAGTTAGTTGATTTTAATCATGATGGGAAATTGGATGTTTTGTACACCTGTGGGGATAACAATGATTATTCGCCGGTGTTTAAGCCTTATCATGGTGTTTACATTTTTACCAACCAGGGTAACTGGAAGTTTAAACAAACCTATTTTTACCACATTAACGGCTGTTCAAAGGCCATAGCTAATGATTTTGATAAAGACGGTGACCTTGATTTGGCTGTGATAGCCTTCTTCCCCGATTATGAATATCATCCTACCGAAGGGTTTACCTATCACGAGCAGGTAAGCCCCGGCAAATTTAAAGTGCACGAGATTCCCGTTAATAAATTAGGCCGATGGATTTCGATGGATGCCGATGATATTGATGGGGATGGGGATACGGATATTGTTTTGGGTAATTTTTCGGTTGGTGCGCAGGGTTTAATGAATCAAAAGGATTATAAACCTGATTGGGATTTATATGAGCCGGTTATTGTGTTGAAGAATAAGTCGGTTAAAAAATAAAACTTTTATCACCAACTTCATCTTGCGCTCGTTTGCAACGAGTGCTTAACATGATTTCGCGATTGCATCGCGCGGTTTGCGTTATAAACGCAAACCCACATTAAGCACTCGTTGCAAACGAGCGCAAGGCTGTCGTAAACAATTTATACACCATTTCTTCAAACATCATTCTGAAAATTCTAAAATCCTGTAAATTCTGATTCAGACAACAGTAAAACGTTTCATTTGTACAATAAATTGATAAATAAGTACATCTGTATCTGGCTGTAGGTTAAGTAGTTTTACCAAACCTATTTATCCACGTACTAAATGAAAAAAAGTATTTATTCGGCTTTAAGTGTTTTGGCAGCATGCCTTTTACCTGTATTTGCGCAGGCGCAGGCGGGTGCTGTTAAACAGGTTAAACTTGTTAATTTTGATCTGCAATCTTCAGCTTTGATCAACGCTTCGGGCGCTGAACTATCGGCAACAAACTATCATTCGCCGGTTTATTGGTTTCCGGTAAAAGTACCTTCAACGGTGTTGACAGGGCTGGTAGCCAACCATATCTATCCTGGTCCTTACCAGGGACTGAACAATATGCTAATCCCCGATGCATCCGATCAGTTTAATAAAGAATATAATCTGGAGCAGTACAGTCACCTGCCTAACGATCCTAACCCCTGGAAAAAACCTTACTGGTACCGCACCACTTTTAAAGTGCCTGCCGGGGATAGAGGCCGAAGGTTTCAGCTGATATTTAAAGGAATTAACTACCGTGCTGCCGTATGGCTTAACGGTAGGCAAATTGCAGATAGCACACAAATGGCAGGCATGTTTGCCGAACATAATTTAGATGTAAGCAGAGCTGTTAAGGCAGGTGCCAAAAATGCCCTGGCCGTAAAAATTTATCCTTTAGACTACCCCGGTTATCCCGCAAAAGAGCAACTCAAAGCCCTCGGTCCATTTTATGAAAACGGAGGCCCTACAGGCGATATCGGCAAAAACGTAACCATGCTTTGCTCGTCGGGCTGGGACTGGATTCCGCCGGTACGTGATCGTAATATGGGTATTTGGCTACCGGTTTATCTGCGTACTACTGGTGCGGTAACTATCGGGAAGCCAAAATTGGTAACCGATCTGCCTAATCTGCCTGATACCGGTACAGCCAAACTATCATTAAACCTAACGTTAACCAATAATACCGCGGCTATACACAATGGCAAGCTTACCATCAGCATAAAACCTGAAAACTTTGCGGGCGCGCCGGTACAATTTAACCAGGCTATATCAATAGCCGCCAATGCCGAAAAAGGGGTTGAGTTGACTGCCGATAAGATTAGTCAATTAATTATCCGTCAACCTAAATTATGGTGGCCTAATGGATATGGTAAGGCAAATCTTTATCGTATCCGTTTGCAATATGGCGAGGGTAATACCATTAGTGATGATACCACTTTTGTATTCGGTATCCGTAAGGTAGCCTCGAAAGCAGAAACAACTGCCAATGGCTTTGTACGCCGTAAGTTTTATGTGAATGGTAAAGAAGTGCACTTGGTAGGCGGTGCCTGGGTGCCGGATATGATGGTGAACCGCGATTCGGTCCGTTATGATTACGAGATGCACCTGTGCCGTACGGCCAACGTAAACCTGGTGCGCATTTGGGGTGGAGGAGTTACCGAGCCGGATGAGTTTTGGAATGCCGCCGATAAATATGGCCAGATGGTATGGTCCGATTTTTGGATTACCGGCGATACCCAGGGTGAGTTTAAAGGCTCGCCCGATTGGCCGTTGGAAGGTAATGTATTTATCAAAAACGTAGAAAGTACTATTTATCGCATCCGTAACCATCCAAGCTTATTGGTATGGACAGGCGGAAACGAAGGCCATGCGCGCAAGGAATTGTATGATGTGATGCGGAACGATATTATCACATTGGATGGTACCCGTCCGTTTATTCCAAGTTCATCGGGCTTTGCCAAGCTGCCTGCAGGTTGGAAAGGTTCATGGCCGGATGATATGCCGTCGGGTGTGTATAGCGGTGGCCCCTACGAGTGGAAGGACCCTAAAGATTATTATAGACTGGCCAATGATGCTAAGGATTGGGTATTTAAAGATGAAACCGGTTTGCCGTCGCAGCCGCCTTATACTACCCTGCCGAAGATCATCCCTAATTTAGTTTGGGATACCACTTTGCCTTTCCCGCTCAATAACTCATGGGGATACCATGATGCGGCAACCGGAGCAGGCAGGTATGATAAATACTACGAGGAAATGGCCAAAAGATACGGCCCACCAGGCAGCATCGTCAATTTTTCCGACAAAATGCAGCTGATGAACGCTGTTGGCTACCGCGGTATTTTTGAAGCCGATGGCCATAAGCTGAACGAAACAGGCGGCGTAATGCTCTGGAAACTGAATGCTGCCCTGCCAAGTGTGATCTGGCAGATTTACGATTGGTACCTGGAGCCTAACGCCGGTTTCTACGCCATGCAAAATGCCTGCGAGCCGGTACATATTCAATATAATTATGATAATTCGGCGATAGCCCTTATTAATCGTACACACCATGCAACGGGTAGCCTTACGGCTGCGGCTGATATTTACGATATCAACAGCAAGCTTATCAAATCGGTAAAAGTGGCAAATGTTGGTTTGGCACAAACAGGCGTAAAAGAAGTTATCCAATTAAAAGATGCTTTGGCTGCTACAAATGGTGTAAGCTTTGTGGTATTAAACCTTACCAATGCGCAAGGTAAAACGGTATCACACAATGTGTACTGGCTATCAGCTAATGATGATTTTAAAACATTAAGTGATATGAAGCATGCGCAGGTACAGGTCAAAATGATCAAAACTGAAAAAGGCACAAGCGAGAATAAATGGACGCTGCAATTCACTAATGCATCAAACCAATTGGCATTTTTTGTTCGCCCGCAATTGATGAAAAATGGTGAAGAAGTGATGCCAAGTTATTGGACAGGTAATTATTTCAGCCTTGCCCCGCATGAAAGTATTACGGTATCGGTAAGTGCGCCGTTAGCTAAGTTGGGAATTAGTTCGCCGACTGTGTTGTTGGAAGGATGGAATTTGGATAAGCAGGTGGTTCAGTTGCCTGCTAAATAAAGATTGCGTTTCAAGATTTACGAAGTTTTAAAAACTTCGTAAATCTGATCAGCAGATAAATAAATTTTATTCATTGCCGTTGGTTTTAACCAACGGTGAAAATTGCCAATAGAAAAGGGCTTTAGCCAAAATACCCCAGGCAGGTGGATTTTGGCTAAAGCCCTTTGTTTATTCCTTATTAATCCGTTGGTTAAAACCAACGGCAATGAATTTTTACTCAGCTATAACTAAAAAGTAGTTCCTCCTACCTTTTTGCACAATTATAAATTTGCCGTTAATTAATGCATCGGTTGTATATACGTCATCGGCAGTTGCAATTTTTACTTTATTGATAGCAGCGCCACCACCTTGTATCATTTTTTTAGCTTCACCTTTTGATGCAAAAATTGAAGTTTTGACAGCTAACAGGTCGGCAACGTTAATGCCTTGCTCTAAATCGCTTAACGCAATTTTATAGTTATCTACACCCGAAAATATCCCAACAACTTCGGTTTCATTTAATTCGCCTAAAAACTCAAGGCCAACGTTACCAAACAAAAACTCCGAAGATTTAATTGCTTTTTCATACTCAGCCTCACCATGTACGCGAATAGTAATATCCTTAGCCAAAGCTTTTTGCAAGATACGTGTATGCGGTGCAGCATCATGCTCAACTTCCATCGCTTCAATAACCTCACGATCAAGCAGGGTAAAAATGCGAATGTATGATTTAGCGTCAACATCGGTAGTATTTAACCAAAACTGGTAAAACTGGTATGGCGAAGTGCGCTCAGCATCCAGCCAAACCGCACCGCTTTCGGTTTTACCAAATTTGGTACCATCAGCTTTTTTAATCAGGTTGGTGGTTAAGGCAAAAGCCTCACCGCTATCTTTACGGCGGATCAGTTCAGTACCGGTAACAATATTCCCCCACTGGTCGCTGCCGCCCATTTGTAATGAGCAGTTATGGTTTTTCCAGAGGTAGTAAAAATCGTACCCCTGTACCAGCTGGTAAGTAAACTCGGTGAACGACATACCGGTATCGCCTTCCAAACGTTTTTTAACCGAATCTTTGGCCATCATGTAATTTACAGTGATGTGCTTGCCAACATCGCGGATAAAATCGAGGAAGGTGAAATCTTTAAACCAATCATAATTATTTACCATTTCGGCGCTGTTGGCACCGGTGTTAAAATCAAGGAAACGGGTAAGTTGTTTTTTTACCGATTCGAGGTTATGCTGCAGCACATCCTCAGATAATAAATTACGCTCGGCCGATTTGCCCGACGGATCGCCCACCATGCCTGTAGCACCGCCTACCAAAGCATAGGGCTTGTGGCCCGCGCGTTGAAAGTGGATCAGGGTCATGATCTGGGTAAGGTGGCCAACGTGTAATGAATCGGCAGTAGGGTCAAAACCGATATATCCCGAAGCCATACCTTTATTTAACATATCCTCGGTTCCGGGCATTTCGGTATGCAGCATGCCGCGCCAGCGTAATTCTTCAACAAAGTTCATATCAGGTTGTATTTCAAAAAGGTGCAAATATAATAGAATAATTGGGTGGATGGGCTTAATTTGGTAGCGAATCGCGCTACGTTTCTATGTATAGGATTTGCAGGTGCCTCCTTCCGCTTTTTGATTTTGAACCTTCTTATTGCATGTTGTTCAACGGTTAACTATAGGTAAAGCCAGTTTCAAATAATTACTTATATTTTGTATCTTGAGCAAAACCGGGTATTTTGCAAAGCAACGCTTATGAATTTTTTATCGCATTTTTATTTCGACAGGGATACCACCAACTGTTACCACGTGCTGGGAACGGTGCTGCCCGACCTGTTGAAAAATGCCGATAAAAATATCATACTTCACCCAGAAAAACTGCACCATACTGATAACGAGATCAATTCGATCATTGAGGGATGGAAAAAACACCTCGATGTTGACCGTTATTTTCACTCGTCGGATTTTTTTACCACCCGGTCTCACGAATTAAAGAAACTATTGCTGCCTGCTTTACAAGGTTCGCCGGTAAAGCCATTTTTTTTAGGCCACATAGCGCTCGAATTAATTATCGATAACCTGCTGCTTACCACCGGTAAAATAAGCGTAGCCGGATTTTATGATCACCTGAGCGGCTGCCGCGACGAAAAGATAGAAGCGTTTTTGAAATTTGCCGGACTGGAGGATACCGCCGTTTTCTTCAAATTTTACGAAGGCTTTAAAAAAAGCCAATACCTGCATACTTATGCCGAAACCCACCAGATAGCCTACGCGCTTAAACGCATTTGTATGCGCATCTGGAAAAATCCCTTCACGCCTGAGCAGGAGGTGTTAATGGATGAGATACTGAGTAATTACAGGGAAGAAATGCTGAACGATTTTATGCTGATTTTTAACGAGATTGGCGTGAAATTAACAAGTGTTTAAAGCGAATAACCATACGTTATCCATACCGCAAAGAGTTGTTTTACACGCCTATAGCCGGATAGTATCCTTAAAAGCCATCTTTTTTTATAAAAACACCTAAAATATAAGCAATTAACATTAAAAAATTTCTTTTTTCAATAAAATATATCCGTACCTTTGCAGTCCCAATTAACAAATTGGGAAAAGGAGATAAATTAATTAATGGCAAAAAAACAAGAAGCAGAAAAAGAATTAAAAGCGAAAGAAGCTGAACTGGGTGCAGTTAAAGCGTCTGGCGAAAAAGAAACTGTTGAATCAGAAGCTGATTCAATATCTATCGAAGAGATCAAATCAAAGATCGCCTTAACACCAAGCGAAGATTTCGACTGGGATGCAGACGATAAAAAATTTGGTAACTACAGCGATGACGACCGTGAGAAATTTGAGAAATTGTATGATGGAACTTTCAGCTCTATCACCAAAGGCGAAATCATCACCGGTACTGTTGTTAACGTTAACAACAAAGATGTTGTACTTAACGTAGGTTTCAAATCAGACGGTTTAGTATCAGTATCAGAATTCCGCGACACTCCAGATCTGAAGATCGGTGATAAAGTTGACGTTTTTGTTGAGTCACAGGAAGATGCTAACGGTCAGTTAGTACTTTCACGCAAACGCGCAAAAACTCAAAAATCATGGGAGCGTATTAATTCAGCACTTGATAACGATGAGATCATCACCGGCTTTGTTAAGAGCCGTACTAAAGGTGGTTTAATTGTTGACATCATGGGCGTTGAAGCCTTCTTACCTGGCTCGCAGATCGATATCAAACCTATCAGGGATTACGATGTGTACGTAGGTAAAACTATGGAATTCAAAGTTGTTAAAATCAACCACGAATTCAAGAACGTTGTGGTATCGCACAAAGTGCTTATCGAAGACGATCTGGAAAACCAAAAAACTGAAATTGTTGCACGCCTTGAAAAAGGTCAGGTATTGGAAGGTACCGTTAAAAACATTACCGACTTCGGTGTATTCATCGACCTTGGTGGCGTTGACGGCTTACTGCACATTACAGATATTTCATGGGGCCGTATCGAGCACCCACGCGAAATTCTTGCATTGGATCAAAAAATCAACGTTGTTGTGCTTGACTTTGATGACGAGAAAAAACGTATTGCTCTGGGCTTGAAACAATTAACCCCACATCCTTGGCAAAGCCTTTCTGAAGAAATTCAGGTTGGATCAAAAGTTAAAGGTAAAATCGTTACCGTTGCTGATTATGGTGCATTCCTTGAAATCATCCCTGGTGTTGAAGGTTTGATCCACGTATCAGAAATGTCATGGTCACAAAACCTGCGTAACCCTCAGGAATTCCTGAAAGTTGGCGACGAGATCGAAGCTCAGGTATTGACTTTAGACCGCGAAGAGCGCAAAATGTCATTGGGTATTAAACAATTAACCCCTGATCCTTGGCAAAATGCTGCTGAAAGGTATGCAGTTGGTACACAACACGTTGCTACAGTTAAAAACATGACCAACTTTGGTGTGTTTGTTGAACTGGAAGACGGTATCGACGGCTTGATCCACATCTCTGACCTTTCATGGTCTAAAAAAGTTAACCACCCTAACGAATTCACTAAAGTTGGTGAAAAACTGAACGTGGTTGTACTTGAACTTGATGTTGAGAACCGTAAATTAAGCTTAGGCCACAAACAGCTTGAAGAAAATCCTTGGGATACTTTTGAAACTATCTTCACTATCGATTCGATTCACGAAGGTACTGTGATTAAAGTAACTGATAAAGGTGCTATCGTAGCTTTACCTTATGGTGTTGAAGGCTTCGCGCCAACCAAACACCTGGTTAAAGAAGACGGCAAATCATTAAAAGCTGAAGAGGCTGCTGAATTCAAAATTATCGAATTTAACAAAGAGAACAAACGTATCGTTATTTCACACTCACGTATCTGGGAAGAAGCCCGTGCTGATGCCCGCGTACAAGAATTTGAAGCCCGCAAAAAAGAAGCAAAAGCTGCTACCAACGCGGTGAAAAAAGTGAAAGATTCGGTTGAAAAATCAACTTTGGGTGATCTGAGCGTATTAGCACAATTGAAAGAGCAAATGGAAGGTGCTGAAAACAAAGCACGTAAAACCGGCTCTGAAGAAGAAGCTTAATTAATAGCTTAACCACTTTTTATACAAGCCTCCCGATTTAATCGGGAGGCTTTTTTTTGTCCGTCCGTCATTGCGAGGAACGAAGCAATCGCGAACTGTACAGGGCGGATTTGCTTCCGTGCGATTGCTTCGTGCCTCGCAATGACGTTGTTAGTTTTTATATATTTGAAAATGCCCACCGGAGAAACCAACCTCAACACCCTGCTCAAAAACATGACACCCGTACTTAACCCCGGTGATTATGTTTACTGCACAACTACAACAGCAAACAATATCAACCTTAATGATATCATAGCCTTTTTTAAAGAAGAAGAAGCCATAACCCTCATCCTTAAAAAAGAAACAGCCGATGAGCTAAACCTTGAGTATAGTTACATTGCCGCCTGGATCACCTTAACCATTCATTCATCACTTGAGGCTACCGGGCTTACTGCAGCATTTGCCACCGCGCTGGCTAAACAGAGTATCAGTTGCAACGTAGTAGCAGCCTATTATCATGACCATATTTTTGTTGCGAAAAAGGATGCCGAAAGAGCAGTCAAGGTATTAAAGGGATTATCAAAATAAGTTCATGTTTAAAAAGTCTCCCCTTCCGGGGGAGATTTAAAGGGGGCTTTTGAAAACAAATTATTACTTTTGCCCAAATCCACCCATACGATGCAAAATCTGACACTGCTCGACGGACAAAAGTTTCAAATCACCATACAACGTTTATGTCGCCAATTAATTGAAAATCATAATGATTTTTCAAATACCGTATTAATTGGCATCCAGCCCCGCGGCATCTATTTATCAAGACGCGTGGCTGAAGAGCTAAGGAAAATCCTCCCGGATAAAAAAATACTGAACGGCGATCTTGATATTACATTTTATCGTGACGACTTCCGCCGCCGCGAATCGCAGTTGTTACCAAATCAAACCAAAATAGATTTTATCATCGAAGGAAAAAAAGTGATCATGATGGATGATGTACTTTGGACTGGCCGCACTATCCGTGCTGCTATGGATGCGTTACAGGCATTCGGTCGCCCGGAAAAAGTAGAACTTTTAGCGCTGGTAGACAGAAGATATTCACGCCACATTCCCGTATCGGCAGATTATGTGGGGATTGAAGTTGACTCTATTGCATCGCAAAAAGTAGTAGTAAGCTGGAGAGATACTGATGGCGAAGACAAGATTGTTCTTGTTTCGGAGGCAGCAGAATAAATAAAAGAGACATAAACACCCCGTCATTGCGAGGCACGAAGCAATCGCACGGAAGCAAATCCGCCCTGTATAGCATGCGATTGCTTCGCTCCTCGCAATGACGAATTACAATAACAACAATTTTAATTCAGAAATCGAACATCCGAAATCCGAAATCAAAATAACATGGCAGGACTGAGCACACGACACTTATTAGGTATTAAAGATTTAAACCGCGCAGATATTGAACTGATATTTGAAACTGCCGATACATTTAAATCTGTTTTGAACAGGCCTATTAAAAAAGTGCCATCGTTGCGTGATGTAACTATCGCCAATATCTTTTTCGAGAACTCCACCCGTACCCGTTTATCGTTTGAACTGGCCGAGAAAAGACTTTCGGCAGATGTGGTAAACTTCGCGGCCTCATCATCATCGGTAAGCAAAGGCGAAACCTTGATTGATACTGTGAACAACATCCTGGCTATGAAGGTTGATATGGTGGTAATGCGCCACCCATATGCAGGTGCCGGTATCTTTTTGTCGAAACATGTAAAAGCCCAGATTGTAAACGCCGGTGATGGCGCGCATGAGCACCCTACGCAGGCATTGCTCGATGCTTTCTCTATCCGCGAAAAATACGGCGATGTAGCCGGTAAAAAGGTGGTAATCGTTGGTGATATCCTACACTCGCGTGTAGCATTATCAAACATCCTTTGCCTGAAACAATTAGGTGCTGAGGTAATGGTTTGTGGCCCTACTACATTAATCCCCAAATACATTGGCTCATTAGGTGTAAAGGTTGAGCATAATTTAAGAAAAGCCCTTAATTGGTGCGATGTAGCTAATATGCTCCGCATCCAATTGGAACGCCAGGACATTAAATACTTCCCATCCTTAAGGGAATATACCATGCTGTTCGGCCTCAATAAAACGATATTGGATTCGCTGGATAAAGAGATCACCGTAATGCACCCCGGCCCTATTAACCGTGGTGTGGAGATCACCAGCGATGTAGCAGATAGCAAGCAATCCATCATCCTTGATCAGGTTGAAAACGGTGTTGCTGTACGTATGGCCGTGCTTTACTTACTGGCCGGACAAACTCCAACTATTTAAAAATGGCTTTCAGGTATGAGCATCGACAAATTCAAATCATATCTGAAAGTTAGTTACAAAGGGTACATCGTATCATTTGTGATAGCTTTATTGTGGTTTGTTTTTGACAAGCACAACTTGTTTTGGTTGATCTACTTTCCGTTGTCAATCGTTCAGGGTTATTATCGTTATCAACAAAGCCTTGTTGAGGAAGCCCGTTTAAAGGCTAAAGGACTTACTGCCGAGGACATCGAAAACATCCGCTTTGTTAAGCAATGGGAAACCGCCCGTAAACGGGGCATGTGGGATTATTGCATCATTAACGGCGGCTTTTTATATGGTTTAGCTATATCTATTGCAACAAGTACCATTATGCTGATCTGTACCGGTAAAGATATCCGGGATGGGATGGAGGTTTTTGGTGGTATGTTTAGTTTTATCAGCTACAACTATATTTTAGGTGCCATTATTGGCGTTATCATTTTCCGCAGGGTTTGGAAGTACAATGAACGCAGGTTTTTAAACCTGACCGACCCTTTGGCAGGTAACTACCTCACTGCGGATTTTAAAGATCTTTAACCAATAAATTAATGAAGTTTAAACTTTGCCTTATTGCATGGCTGTTTGCGGGCAACTTCGCCTTTGCCCAAAGCCATCAGCAGTTTAAAACCGACTCGGTTTTCGCGCTTGTGAAAACATATTTTAACGCTAAACAAGCCGATTCGATCTATAACTTAACCGGCGCTAATTTCAGGCATGCGGTGGGCAGCGGGCAGTTTCGCAGTTTGATGGAGCAGCAGGTGTTCCCCTTAAACCAGATCAAAGGCTCTACCGTGATCAGCTTTGTAAATAACAAAGTAAGCACTTACAAACTGGTATTTCAATCGGTAACGCTGCAATTACTCATGAGCCTTGATGCCGGTAATAAGATCGAATTATTCCTGTTTCAGCCATATAAAGAAGTTACTGCCGATAAAACCACACAGGCACTTACATCCAATAAAATGCTTAGCGATATGGATAAACAGGTTGATGAAATAGCCCGCCCTTATATTCAAAAACTCAACACCGTTGGTTTAAGCATTGGTATATTGAAAAACGGGCAACTCTCTACCTACAATTACGGCGAAACCGCAAGGACTAATAATCAGTTGCCGACGGCTAATACCATATTCGAAATAGGATCCATCACCAAAACTTTTACCGCCACATTGCTGGCCTGGTATGCTAACGAGGGCAAGATAAAACTAACCGATCCCATAACAAAATACCTGCCCGATTCTGTAAAAACAAACCCCGCGCTTAACGGCATTACCTTGTTGCAACTAAGCAACCATACCTCCGGCCTTGCACGTATCCCCGAAAACCTGCAATTTGATTCGGCTGGCGCGGCTAATCCATATAAAAGCTATAACAAGCGGCTTTTATACACTTATCTCAAAAAATGTAAGCTCAATAGCAAACCCGGTGAGCAGTATGCTTACTCAAACCTCGGAGTGGGGTTGTTAGGAACGATTTTATCGCAAATAAGCGGTAAAACTTTCGATCAGATGGTGCAGGAGGTTATTTGTACGCCGCTCGGGATGAAAAATACCGTACAACATTTAAGCCCTCTGCAACAACCCAACTTTACCAAAGTATACAGCCAGTACGGCGACCAAACCGTACCCTGGGATTTTAACGCCCTTGCCGCCTGCGGGGCGCTGCATTCAACGGTAAATGATCTGTTGATATACGCTAAGGCTAATATGAACGGAGGTGCAGATAAGCTTGCAAAGGCTTTTGCGCAAACGCATGAGGTTACTTATAGCAAGGATACCAAAATAGCTTTAGGCTGGCATATTATTGTGGTGGATGGGGTGGAATACATTTTCCATAACGGCGGTACTTACGGCAGCAGCAGCTTCTTGGCTTTTAATGCGGAGAAGAAGTTGGCTGTGGTGATATTGTCAAACTCGGCGGAGAGTACGGATGCGATAGGGACGGGGTTGATTAAGAAGTTGCAGTAAGATATAACACATTTACTGCTATACTGCTACTGCTGTCCGAAGTCTCTGACCTCGGATACGTTATGTTTGTAGTTTGCAACTACAGACTTTTGCAGTTTAGTCATGTAGTCGCAGACTACATGCATATTAGTCCGAAGTCGAAGACTTCGGACAGCGGAGTACGCCCCCGGTTTTTGATTCACTCGTAAAAAAATAATATGGTAAAGTATCTCATTATTCTGTGCGTTTGTTGTATCACTATGATCACAGGTTATTATTACGGAAAAAAAAACAATGCCTGCAACATTAACACATTCACCGAACTCCGGTTCAAAAAAACCGGACCGAATGAACATTCGATCCCAAAGTTTCAATATTTTCTGGCGACGAAGTTACGGGATTCGTTGATTAACATGAAACCGCCATACCGCAAAGAGAACATCCTGAACATCATTAAAAAGATAGAAGACCAGACCCGGTTGAAGGGCTGGACATTTCTGGCGCAGGTAAGCCCAAATTCGTTTCACATTGTTATCAGCAATATTAACTCCACTGCAAAAGATGAGAATATATACAGTGTCCGCGAGGACGGGATTTACTTCTTAAAACCATTAAAAATGGTATTTGAGTAGGGCTGTCAAAGGGTAAAACCTATATAAATAAACCTGGTGATCATTTGTATTGCTAAATTTGTGCGGGCGTCATCCCGGTACACATCAATAAGAACATCCTTGTTATACTGTATTGACTTCGCGATGATAATGTAAAAAAGCCCGAAAGCTTTCGCTTTCAGGCTTCCATATCCCTTCACAAATCCTTACTGAACTTAATCAGCCAACTAATTTTTAACTTTCAAATTCGATCCATTCCTGATCTCATCAGATGCTGCTTTAACCAGTTTATCTTCCGGCTTCAAATCGCCGCCGAAAATTTCGATGCTGTCGCCGCTGGTGAGGCCTTTTTTAACATCAACCCAAACGGCTTTATTGTTAACTACTTTAATTACAAATACCTTTTCGGTAGATGTGGCTACGGCGGTTTTAGGTACAACATAGGTGCTGTCGCCGGCCGGAAGTGGTACGCTCACTTCGGCAAACATGTGTGGCAACAGTTTTTTGCTTTTGTTGTATACGTCCATTTCCAGCCGTTCGGCGCGCAGTTTCTCGTCTAATGCTCCGGCTATACGGTTAACCTGTGCCGTAAATTTTTCGCTTGGTAAAGCCCTTACCGTAAAGTTGACTTCGCTTTTGCTGCTTAAAGCGCCGGTATAAATTTCGGGTACCGATACCACCAAACGCATCCGGTTTTGATCCTGCACGGTAAACAGCGGATCGGTACTTTTACCCCCCGGACCTACATAAGCGCCCAGGTTAACATTACGGCTGGTAACCACACCATCAAAAGGCGCGCGGATCTCGAGGTAAGCTAAGTTAGCCGACACTTCTTTTAAACCCGATTTAGCGGCATCAACATTGGCTAAATCGGCATTCTTTTTAGCTTCGGCCTGCTCCAGGTCGTTTTGCGAAACGGTACCCGGGGTTTTGCTGGTGCTCAGCAGCCTGTCGTAAGTGGCTTTGCTGGCATAGTAAACAGCCTCAAACTGTTTAATGCGCGATTGTGCCGAAGCCACCTGCGAATTAACTTCGGGAGCTTCCAGTACCGCCAATAGCTGGCCGGTGTGTACTTCTGATCCTATATCAACCAAAAGCTTTTTTACATAGCTATTGGTTTTGGCATACAGATCAACCTGTTGGTAAGGGAGTAATTCGCCAGGAATGGTGATGGCGCTGCTTAGCCTGCCTTTGGTTACAGGCACAACTTCAACAGTTGGGTTTTCAACAGCTTCCTGTTGCTCCTGCTCTTCCTGTTGTTCCTTTTTTTCTTTATCATCCGAGTGGCATGCACTCATTGAGCCTATTGCCATTGCTAAAACGGCAAGCAGCAATATCGATTTATTTTTAAGCTTGTTCATGGTGGTGCAAAGGGATATAAAATTTACTTTCTTTATCTTCCGGGTCTAACGAAACAGATTGGGTAGTGGCATTACCTTGTGCCCAGGCAAAAACCAATGGCAATATCAGCAATGCCGCGAAGGTTGAGGCAATTAATCCGCCAATAACCGCACGGCCTAAAGGTGATGTTTGATCACCGCCTTCACCCAGGCCTGATGCCATCGGGATCATACCTACAATCATGGCCAGGCTGGTCATCAAAATAGGGCGTAAACGTAAGGCAACAGCTTCGCGGGCCGATTTCAGGGCATCGCCATTATGGCGGCGCAGCTCTTCGGCATTGGTGATTAATAATACCGCGTTGGAGATGGATACACCTACCGACATGATCATCCCCATGTACGATTGCAGGTTAAGCGTAGCGCCGGTTATCTTCACTAAAAACAACGAACCGAATAACACGGCAGGCACTGTTGACAATACCACCATCGACATTTTGAACGACTGGAAGTTAGCCGCCAGCATCAAAAATATCACCAATACCGCCACCACTAAACCGCCCTGTAAGCTATCAAGCGTATCAGTAAGGGTTTGGCTCAGGCCTTTTAGCTCCACTTTTAAACCGCGTGGCGCTTCGCCTAAGCTATTGAGCGCTTTTTGCACATCGTTGGTAGCGGTACCCAAATCTTTTTTGTTGATGTTGGCCGTAACCGATAGCGTAGGCACCGCACCCACGTTATCGTTTTCGCCAAAGGTAGTGCCGGTTTTAACATCGGCCACATCGCCTAAAACCGGGCGGGCCTGGTTGGCCGATACCGGGATTTCCCTTACATCATTAAGGCTGGCCATCTGGTATTCGGGCACCTGCACCTGTACCAGGTAACTGAGGTTTGATTTTTCGTCAATCCAGTTATTTTTTTCGGTAAACCTTGATGACGAGGTTGAGGCTACCAGCGAGCGCGAAATATCATTCAAACCAACACCCAGCTGCGCTGCACGCTGCCTGTCGATATTGATATCGATAGTTGGGTAATTGAATGATTGGCCTATCTGCACATCGCGCAGGTAATCGATGCTTTTAAGTTTATCAATCACTTTAAAAGCGTACTCAACGTTTTGTTTTTTGTTTTTACCGGTGATGGCAACCTCGATAGGGGTTGGCGAGCCCTGGCTCAAAATTTTATCGGTTAACTCTATCGGCTCAAACGATAATTTAACCTCCGGCAACTGCTTAGCCATGCTGTGCCTGAATTTTTCTTTCAGTTCGTCGAGATTAACTTTATAATCTTCGGTTAAACTTACCTGCATAACAGCCTCCTGAGGGCCGGCCATAAACAGGTAAATAGGGTTGGTAGAAAACGACGATGGGTGCGAGCCAACAAATGTTGAGGTGATGGCAATGTGGTTTTTACCCACAATGTCGCCCAAAATATTTTGTGCTTTAACCGCTATCAATTCCGTACGCTCTAAACGCGTACCATCAGCAGCACGTAAACGCACCTGGAATGTGCCCGAATTTACTTTGGGCAACACATCACGTCCTATAGTAGCAAACAGTAAAAACGCAAGGCCGAATGCACCTAACAAATAAACTGTTACCAGTAATTTGCGCTTAGGCAGCATCCTGTCCATCAGGCGCATAAAGCTATCCCTGAATTTATCAAATTTGGTTGCATCCTTGCCTTTATGCTCAAGAGCGGCTTTCATGGCTTTCTCTTTTTGCTCCCATGGTTCGCCTTCATCTTCTAAAGCGAAACCATCTTTATGGCTATGGTCTTCGTGTTTGTTAACCATTATCCAGTTGGCCATGATGGGTACAAAGGTTTGCGCCAGGAAGTATGATACAATCATGGAGAAACCGATAGCCAAAGCCAATGGCAGGAACAACGCGCCAGGGATACCGTTCATGGTAAAAGCTGGTGCAAATACCGCCAGGATACAAAACAGGATGAGCAATTTAGGGAAAGCGATCTCCTTACAGGCATCCCAGATAGCCAGTGCTTTAGGTTTGCCCATATCAAAGTGCTGGTGAATATTCTCGATAGTTACTGTCGATTCATCCACTAAAATACCAATGGCCAGCGAGAGACCGCTCAGCGTCATGATATTGATGGTTTGATGCGTCAGCGACAGGAAGAATATAGCCGAAATGATACAGGTTGGGATGGTAAGGATTACAATAAGCGCGCCTCGTTTATCGCCCAAAAACAGCAATACCATTAAGCCGGTAAGTACCGCGCCAATAGCGCCCTCTTCGGCCAAACTTTTTACGGCGTTAATTACATATACCGATTGGTCGAACACGAAGGATAGTTTCACATCTTCGGGCAGTAAAGCCTGGAAACGGGGGAGGGCTTTTTTAAGATTTTGAACCACATCCCAGGTAGAGGCCGTGGCCGATTTGGTGATAGGCAGATATACTGAACGTTTACCGTTAATAAGTGCGTAACCGTTGGTGATATCAGCACCATCTTCAATAGTGGCTACATCCTTCATAAATACGGTTTGGATGCCGTTTTTATACAGGGGGATATCGCCAAAATCCTGAACTTTTTTTATGGTGGTGTTTGATGGGGCAAGGTAGTTGTAATCGCCAATACGTACGTTACCTGCCGGAGTGTTCTGGTTGTTTTCGCGCAGGGCGGCCACTACCTGGTCGGGCGTTAAATTGTGCGCACGCAACAGGTTAGGGTCGGCTTTGATCAGGATAGTACGTTGGTTACCACCAAAAGGTGCCGGAGCAACAAGGCCCGGAATGGAGGTAAATGACGAACGAACGTAAACCAAAGCATAATCCAGCAACTCGTTATTGCTGCGGGTGGCGCTGCTTAATACTAACTGGCCAACAGGCAATGTTGAAGCATCAAAGCGCAAAATAAAGGGCGGCTGCGATCCCTGCGGGAACGCCGACTGGGCCCTGTTGGTATACGCCGTGACCTCCGCCGCGGCCTGGGCCATATTGGTGCCCTCGTAAAAAGTAACTTTTATTAACGTTAAGCCCTGTATGTTTTTGGTTTCGATACTTTTTACGCCCGAAACAAAGAGCAACAGGTTAACATATTGCTTACCGAAGTAAGCCTCCATTTGGTTTGGGGTAAAACCGCCGTATGGGTGCGATACATATATAACCGGCAGGTTAAGATCGGGAAATATATCGATCTTGATGGTCCGTACCGCATTTATACCGAAGAAGAACAGCCCGGCTACTATAACCAATATGGTAATTGGTTTTTGCAGCGCCCCTTTTATCATTCCCATTGTATATGTGTGTAACTGTTAAAAATTATTAATGAATAACCCAAAATCGCCGGTTGATGCTGATTTAAACAGCAGCGCCTGCCATACGTTGTTCAGGGCTATGTATTTATCAACTTCGGCCCGGTTAAGGGTATAAAGTGCCTGCGTAAAATCAACTATGTTTGATAAGCCGTTTTTATACAGGGTATATTTTTGGATGTAGGCGTTGTTGGCTGCAGATACTTCGACAGGTACCTCGTTCACGTTTTTTAAAGCATTGGCAATACGTGTTTCGGCAAGCGATTGCTGTGCTTTCAGTTGCTTGTCAACCAACTCGTAATCATTTTTATATTGTTGCGAGGTGAATTTTTGCGATTGTACCTGGTAATGGGTTCTGAATACGCTGGTAAAGTTCCACACCACGCCCACACCAAGCAGGTAATTGAAACGGGTAGGGTCAACGCCTGCACCGTAGCTGCCGGTATAGCTATCCTGGTTGGTACCATAATCTGATTTAAAACCCGAACCACGGCCCTGGTAAACACCAAACAAGCTAAACGTAGGCAAGGCGAATGTACGGAGGTATTTAGCCTGCTGATCGCTTACGTTGATCCTGTTTTGGTAAAACTTAAGGGTAGGGTGATCGCTTTCTGCAACTGAACTTAAAGCCTCCAGGTTATTTGGCTGTTTGGTGATAAAAGCGCTATCCAGCTGAAACTCCTGTGGTGCGATGCCCAGGTAAATAGAAAGCTGGTTGCTTTGATCCTGAACGGTTTGCTGCGCGTTGGTTAAAGCTATTTTAGCGTTTGATACTTCGGCGTTAGCCAACGATGAATCTACTCCGGGGTTCAGTCCGTTTTTAACTCGTGCCACCACTACGGTTTGCAGTTGTTTGGCGCGATTAAGGTTATCCTGTTGTGCTTTGGCAAGCTGTTGTGCTGCCAGCAGGTTAAGATAAGTAGCTGCTACGCGTACCTGGTGCTGAAATTGCTCCTGTGCCAGATCAGTTTCATCGCGCGAAACGATGGTTTTTTGTACGCCGATACGCTGTTTAGATCTGCCGAAGGCAAAAAAGTCCCAGCTAACGTTGGTTAGATACAGGGCACCGAAGGCGGCGTTCCAGTTTTGCTTGGCCAAAGTTGGGCCCGATGAGGATACCGACAGGCCTCGGTAACCAAAAGATGGTCCGGTTTGGCCGTTCACTGTGCCGTAGTCCTGCTGTGCGGAAAAGTTGAGGTCCGGCAGGTACTCCGTTTTTGTTTCTTTGAGGTATGCCTTAGAGGCGTTAAGCTGGTTTGCCTTCGACTTGATGGACGCATAGTTGGCAAGGGCCATTTGTTCAGCATCCTTAATGGAAAGGGTTTGTTGCTGAGCTTGTACGTGTAAGACATATAAAACACTCAAAAAAAACAGGAGTAATTTTTTTGAATTAGTGTTTAACATGAGGGTGTATTTTATACACCGCAAATGTATAGGTATAGCAATCATGAAAAAAATGAATTAATTTTGTGTAAATCATTAGCAAAATTAATAATGAACATCGCGCTACATCATTTCAGGTTAGTAGATACCATATCAAGAGAGGGTTCGCTTACCAAAGCAGCCGCCTCTTTACACCTCACACAATCGGCCCTTAGCCACCAGTTAAAAGAGCTGGAAAAGGAGCTCGATATCGAGGTGTTCCATCGCCAGGGAAAGAAACTACAGTTAACCGAAGTTGGCTATCGTTTTTTACGAAGTTCGGAAAAAATATTGGCCGAAATACGTACCCTCGAAGAGGATATCAACAACTATAAAAATGGCAAAACCGGCAAGCTCAATATCAGTATGCAATGCTATACCGCATACCACTGGCTGCCCGGTGTAATTAAGGATTTTAAGAGCCAATGGCCTGATATTAACATAAATATAGTTTCCGACGCGAGCCGCCGGCCGCTCGAATACCTGATGCGCGGCGACCTTGACCTGGGCATTGTACGCACCCAAATGGTGAACACCCAAATAGTGTACGAACCCATTTTTGAAGACCGCCTGATCTGCATTTTACCTGCTGATCATCCCCTTGCAAAAAAGGCCGTAATTGACATCTGCGACTTCCAGGATCAGGAGCTTATTCTGGCCCTTTACGACCCCTCATACCAGGAGACCCCCATCATCGAAACCCTCATCCAGGAGCAGCATGTAAAGCCCAAAACATTGAGCCGGATTCACTACACAGATGCCACCATCGAGATGGTAAATGCAGGCCTCGGAATCAGTGTTATGGCCGACTGGATAGTGAAGCCATACCTGCCCGGTAAGCATATTGTTACAAAGCCATTGCACCATAGTATAGCAAAACGTACCTGGTACGCCGCCACCTGCCGCGATACCCCGGTAATTCAAAACTTTTTGACCTGCCTCAAAAATCATTTTTGCAAAACCGAAATGCTATGCAATGAATTTGACAATCTTGAAACCTACCAGGAACTGCGTGCGGGTTAGTATCGCGCTGATTTTATTATTGATGGTGGATGGCCTCCATGCTCAAACAGTATTGAGGCCGTTCCCACAGCATGTTGTTTATACATCGGGTAGCATCAAACCTAATCATCTATCTCAAAAACAGTTGGATACGCAGGTTGAACTGTTTTACAACCAGTGGAAAGCGCGTTACATTAAACCCGGTTGCGATAAACAGCAATTTTATGTTTGGTTCGAGAAACCGGGCAAAGAATGCGTATCCGAAGGGCAGGGATACGGCATGATTATCACCGCGCTGATGGCTGGTTATGATAAACAAGCCAAAGCCATTTACGACGGATTGTACAATTACTACAAAGTACATCCAGCAAGCAGATCGTCGTACTTAATGGCTTGGGCGCAAGGCAAAAACTGCAAAAGCCTTGACGGAAGCGCTGCTACAGATGGTGATATGGATATAGCCTATTCGCTGTTGTTGGCCGATAAACAATGGGGAAGTAAGGGGACAATCAACTACCTGCAAGAGGCTAAAAAACTATTAGCTGCCATTATGCGGTACGAGATAAACCAGGTTAGCTATTCGGTATTGCTGAGCGATGGCAGCGAGGGCGATAGCAAAGATTATTACGATATGCGCTCATCCGATTTTATGCCCGCTAATGTCAAAGCTTTTGAGGGATCTGTAAACACAGGGGAATGGGAAAAGGTGATCGATAATAACTATGCGCTTTTCAACTCTCTCCAAAAAAATTATAGTCCCGATGCCGGTTTAGTACCCGATTTTATACAGGGTATCAATAAAAAAGCCCGCCCCGCTAAACCAAACTATCTTGAATCGAAATATGATGGTTATTACAACTACAATGCCTGCCGTGTTCCATGGCGGGTAGGCGCCGATTATTTATTGTATGGCGATAAGCGCGCTAAGCTATTTGTGGATAAGATAAACCATTGGATAAAGGAAACTACAGAGAGTCACCCGGATAATATTTCGGCAGGATATACGCTGGAGGGTAATGATATTAAAGGCCGGTATTTTGAGGCTTTAAGTTTTATAGCGCCGTTTACGGTGGCTGCTATGGTTGATAAAGGTAATCAGCAATGGTTAAATAAGCTTTGGGATTATCTGCTGGCTTTTAAATTGAGGGACTACGATTATTATGATAACAGTATTAAAATGCTGAATATGATTATTGTAAGTGGGAATTATTGGAAGGTGGAATAATGCTCAACATCACGTCATTGCGAGGTACGAAGCAATCGCACGGAAGCCGAGGGGCTTTGCAAGTTTGCCCTGTATAGGGGTCTGTAAAATACACTGTGTCAGCCCCTGCCGGCCCATGGGCCGGCAGGGGCTGATTGCTACATCAAATCTAATATCATTCTCCCAGGAAACCAAATGGCCAGCTTCTGGGCCGTTGTCGCCCAATTAGAAAGTGGCATCGTCCATTTTTGTTTAATGTTGTTATGAGCCAGATAGATCAGTTTTAACAGAGCCATATCGGATGTGAAACCACCCTTGGTTTTGGTTACTTTTCTGATTTGCCGGTGAAACCCTTCGATGGTATTGGTGGTATAGATCAGTTTACGAATAGTGGTATCATACTGAAAATACGTGGTCAGCTTCGACCAGTTATTACGCCATGATTCCAATACCTTTTCATATTTCTTACCCCACTTTTCTTCTAATTGCTCTAAACGAAGTTCTGCCAGTTCGAGGGTTTCTGCCTGGTACACCGGCTTAAGATCTTTCATAAATACTTTTTGATCTTTAGAAGCCACGTACTTCAGGCTGTTGCGTATCTGGTGGACGATACAGGTCTGGATTTCTGTTTGAGGGAATACTGTATTTATGGCCTGTGGGAATCCATTGAGGTTATCAATGCAAGCAATCAGGATGTCTTTTACACCTCTGTTTTGAAGGTCGGTCAATACACTTAACCAAAAATTAGCGCCTTCGCTTTGAGATACATACATTCCTAACAACTCCTTGTGACCGTGACGGTCAATACCAAGAATGTTATAAACAGCATGCGCTACCATGCGGTGTTCCTCTTTAACCTTGTAATGCATCGCATCCAGCCAAACAATGGTGTAAAGTTCATCCAGCGGCCTTGATTGCCATTCTTTTACTTCAGGAATGATCTTATCTGTTATAGCAGATAAGGTACTGTGACTGATATCTGTATCATACATGTCTTTGATATGCTTTGATATATCGCGGAAACTCATGCCCAGTCCATACATGCCGATGATCTTGGATTCAAGACTTTCTGCTAATATCGTTTCCCGTTTGCGGATCAGTTCGGGTTCAAAACTGGAATTGCGATCACGAGGGGTACTAATAGATATGGTGCCATCAGAGGTTCGGATATTCTTACTGGTCTTACCGTTCCTGCGATTGCCTGAACTGCGTTCTGCTTCATCTAAATGGCTTTCCAATTCCGCCTCAAGGGCGGCATCAAGGAAACTTTTTAGCAACGGTGCAAAGGCTCCATCCTTGCCATAAAGCGATTTGCCCGAGCGGAGTTGCTCAAGGGCTTTCTTTTTCATTTGCTCGTATTCGAGCGATTCTTCTTCTCTCTTCATCTTAAACTGTGTTTTAAGTTAACATTTAACGCTTGACACAGTTTATTTTACACTCTCCTGTATAGTGTGCGATTGCTTCGTTCCTCGCAATGACATACTTTCTTAGGGCCATTACTTATACTCCAACAACATCTCCGCTGCCCTCAACCCACTTGTCAACGCTGCTTCAACAGTTCCCATTGCAGTTCCCTCATACAAATATTCCCCTGCAAAAAATAGTGTATCACCTATCGGATGGCTTAATATTTTCCGCGCTTCAGCAGTTTCCACAGTATCGTAGCTGTATGATCCGCGCGAAAACGGGTCGGCCGTCCAGTTCATTACATTCCAGGTTAATAGCTTTTCTTTTAGTTTTTCAAGATCTATCTTAAAAACATTGGAGATGGAACCCAGGGCCAACAGCAGCATATCTTCATCGCTGGTGTTTAAATGCTCGGCTGCGGGAGGGCCGCCAAGCCAGCCGGTAAGCAATGGGCGGTGTACGGGCATTTGTGTCCACCATACCGGTATGGCTTCTGCTGTGAAGAGGAAACCCATGTCTTCCAGGTCGGCCCCGGTCATTTGCCGCATTTCGTCGTTGTACCAAAAGGCTTCATCAAATTCAAGCAGCACTTTAATCACTGCGCCAAAGCCGAGCGATTTTAGCGCGTTGGTATAATAATCAACCGGCGGATCAAAACTAATGGTCGCTTTCAAACCGGGTTCTGCCTGCAGTAAACCCAGTGGCATGGCAACCAGGAGTTGGCGGGCCTGGTAGGTGATGCCGATATCCGTGCTTACGGTAACATGATATTGCCCCCAGTCGATGTCTTTGGCCACGGCATTTGTAAAAATATGCCCTCCGGCCTGTTTAAACTCATCGGCGAGGTATTGGATTAACATGCGATAGCCGCCTTCTATACGGTATTGGGCGTCCTCGTGTTCATTTTGCCATTCTTTACGTATAGAAAATGCGCTGGCCTTTTTAGGATCGGCATTATCATATCCGGCTACATATCCGCGTACCGATTCGCGCAGACCGGCATACTTCTCGCCCGGAAATTCCTGTAGTATAAAATCCTCCAGATTTGTATCATGCTTTAATTGCATAATACGTTCCATAAACTCCTCCCAGTGTTCAATAACATGGCCTTCGGCAGCAAATTTTCCGTCTTCATAGTTCCACATCGATGCTGAAGCAGAATTGTACTTAATACCGGCTTCATTAAGCAGTCCTTGTGTAATTGGCAGATCGCCGTGGATAAACTCGGCGCCCAGTTCGGCGTGTTGCAGCGAGGTGCCGTTTTCAAGTGTGTGAATGCGACCGCCGAGGCGGTTGCGTGCTTCAAGTAATACTACATTTTTGCCTGCTTTGGCCAACGTGCGCGCAGCCATTAAGCCAGCTGCGCCGGCACCTATAATGATGATATCGGTATTTTCCATAAAGATCAGGAGCGATAAGGCAAGATAGGGATTTTTGAGCCGTTTAATAGGAATTTAAGCAGAGTATTTGTAAAGCTTGAAGTTGAAAACGACAAAAGGTGGGTTGACATATTATTTAATTAAAATTTTCATTTGCGACAAAAGGTAATTATATTTGTATATATGTCGTATAAGCCAAAGCCCGATAAGGAGAATCTGTTGCATGAGCCCATGGTAGCTTATGGAGTGCAGCGCCCCGTGTTTTCTGTTTATGATTTGTTAGTTGGTTCCAGGCATTCAAATCCGTCTTCGGGTTTTGATATTATTAACCTGGCCCGCAAAGGCTTCCCAAAAAGCGTTTTGGTTTCCTTTGCAAAAAAGATATCGCTTAACATCCAGGAACTTGCGGGCATATTGCATATCTCAGAGCGCACTTTGCAGCGCTATGAAGATGATGCCATTATTAAAACTGAATACGCCGAAAAGGCCGTTGAGTTAGCCCGTTTGTATACTCGTGGCGAAGAAGTTTTCGGTTCGATGGATAAATTCAAGATCTGGATAAAAACGCCTTCGGTTATTTTTCGCGGTGAGGCACCTGTTACTATTCTGGATACATCTGCAGGCTTTGATATGGTATTTAAAGAACTGGGGCGCATTGAACACGGTATTTTTGCCTGATGATACTATATCGTATTGTTAAATGCAGTTACGCCAATGATTTGAGTGGCACAGGTGCGCGGTTATACGGAGGGCGATGGAACAGCGAGGGTAGGGCGATGTTATATACCGCATCATCAAGGGCGCTTGCCGTGCTTGAGGTATTGGTGCATTTGCAACCGTTAATTGTTCCGGATAATTTTTGCCTTACCGAAATTGCAGTGCCTGATGGCGAGGTTGCCACAATTGATATCGATCTGCTGCCGGTCAACTGGCAGGATGTAGATCCCCCTTTGATTTTGCGCAGCTTTGGAGACGCCTTTTTAAAAAAACAGGAACACCTTTTGATGAAGGTGCCATCATCTGTAGTGCCTGATGAATATAATTATTTGCTTAATCCGCTTCACCCCGATGCTGGTAAAGTTAAACTTATCAAACAGCAGTCGTTTCGTTTTGATGAACGGCTGTTTTGAGTAAACTAAAAAGGCGATGGATTTTAAACCCATCGCCTTTTTATATCTTTTTATATAATCCTGTTTTGCAATCGAGATTAAAAATCACTTAACAAATCTAATTTCTTAGCGTTATAATCTTCCTGAGATATCAGGCCGTTATCAAAAAGTAATTTCAGTTTCTTCAATTTCTCGGTAAGCTCATCGGTTTTTTGAGGTGCAGCTGGTGCGGGCGTTTCCTGTACAATTGGCGCTGGTGCTGCAACCGGCGCAGGCGGAGTTACCGGGGCAGCCGGCGCGGTATATCCATTTGGCTGAGATGATGCAAATGGCTGTGGCGATGCCGGGGCCACAAAGGCGGCGCGGGCGGGCGAGTTTTCCAACTGGATTGCTCCCGACTCGGCACGTTTTTGCTCAAGTTCGCGCTGGCGACGGGCTTCGCGTTCAACTTCCTTACGTTCCTGGGCGTATTGGTAAAGTTTGCGGCCTTGTACTTTGGGCAGGTAATCTACCGCCATTTCCGCACCACCGGTGGTACGTACGCTGAATACTGCACCTATAATCTCTTCCTTAGTATGCACGTCTACAATATCTTTCCAAACAAAATCAACAAACTTGATGGATAAACCCAGGTTGGCCGGGGTAAAAAACAACACGCGTTTGTTGGTTATGGCTATACAATCCGGAAAAAGGTTTACAAGCGGTTTTTTCTGTACGGCGATATAAATGATCTCCTCGCCGGTTGATAACAGATCAACCAAACGTGAATAAACCTTTTCAACTGCTTTAGGATCCTGTTCCTCGGTTAAAAATTTCTCAATCATGTTTTTAGCATTTTATGATGCGCGTCAAAAATAACAATTATACCTATCAAAGAGTCAAGAATCAGGAGCTAAGAATTAAGAAATCTTATCAACTATTGTTCGTGAGCCCGGGTATTTCTTATTTAGGGTGTTATTTTATTCTATGCGTAACAATTTTCTTATTTCTTGCTTCTTAACTCTTGCTTCCCGACGCTTCTAAGCTATCAGCAAATTACAGCCGCGGATATCACTCTGATCAAACCTGCCAAGCACTTCAAATGATCCATCAGGTTGTATTTTACCCAGATCCTGTGTGGCAATGAATGCGCATGAGTTGATATTTGCCAGATCGATAACACTGATACCGCCTGTTTTACCTGATTGTAACGTAGTTAGCGGATCGTTAGTATCGCGGATGATGATACGCATCCATGGCGGGCATTCAAAAATACCATCTCCTTTGGAGTAGGCTTGTGATAATAATTCGGTCATGCCATACTCCGAGTGGATCTGTTTCACACCAAAGCCGTTGCATAAAATTTCGTGCAGTTCTTCGCGGATCATTTCCTTGCGGCGGCCTTTCATGCCGCCGGTTTCCATCACAATCAGTTCGGGAAAATCAATCCGATAATTCTCAATAAAATCGAGGAGACCGAATGTTACGCCGATTAAAAGTGTTGGTTTTTCTGCTGCCTGTTGTTTTTTAAGCTGATGATAAAGCTCATCGTGATTATACAGAAAGAAGCCGCTATCGGAATTACTTGACTGTTTAATCAGGTCATCAACCATATAAATAAGTGATGAGCCTTCGCGCTCTAAATAGGATGGAAGCAGCGCAAGCACCGTATAATTCTTGATATCCCCATAAAACATATCGAATGCATTGCGAAAACTATCCTCGTACCATGTTTTATCCGTAACCTGGTGACTACTGGTAATCATACCGGTAGTGCCCGAACTGGTAAAGGTCACCTCAACGGGATCGGTAGTGCTGAGTATGGTATGCGATTTAAAAAACTCGATAGGTAAAAACGGGATTTGTTCAACAGAGGTAACAATATCTAAATCAATACCCAATCCGCTAATAAACTGCCTGTAAACGGGATTGTTCACAGCCTGGTACCTGAAAACCTGCAAAGCGGTTTCGTTAAATTGATGTTGGTTACTGATAGAAAATACCTGTTGTTTACCGGGGTTGTTCATTGCGTGCAAAGATAAACCGTTGATGGGGAATGATTACGTTGATTTCGCTGATTATTTCGGATTAGAAAAGAAAATCAGCGAAATCAACGTTATCAAAAAACATCAACGGTCGGTTTTGACGTTCCCATTACAAAAAATAAAAAAACAAGTGCGTGTTTTGGAGGTTAGTATGGTATTGAACGATACTATAATTGATGATATTAAATAATCAGACCCCATGAAAGCATTAAAATTTTTTAGTCTTCCCCTGTTACTGAGCCTCTTTTTTGTATTAACATCGGCCAAACCGGTAGATGACGACAGCAAGCAAACGGAACGTTTGCACAATGCGTCGAACGTATTGAAAGAATTTGCCAAAATGAAGGAAAGTATCCCCCACGATCTTCTTGACCAGTATGAAGGCATTGTAATTATCCCTAAGCTTATTAATGCCGGTTTCGGTATTGGCGGTAAACGCGGAAAAGGCGTTGCCATGGTGAAACTGGATAACGGTAAATGGAGCGACCCTGTTTTTGTTACACTTACCGGTGGTAGCTTCGGTTTGCAGATCGGCGTTCAATCTGTTGATCTGGTTTTGGTATTCCGTCATAAAGGTGTGTTAACCAAAGTTAAAAACGGCGATTTTACCATTGGCGGCGATATTTCGGCTGCTGCAGGCCCGGTTGGCCGCAGCTCTACGGCCAGTACCGATTATAAATTGCAGGCCGAAGTTTATTCATACTCCCGCAGTCGTGGTTTATTTGCAGGTATCAGCATTAATGGCTCAAACCTGGGTATCGATAAAGATTCGAACGCGGCGTATTACGGTGCCAAAGCTACCTCGCAGGATATTTTTGCGCAGGGAGCAAGCGATAAGGAAGCAGTGAAAACTTTAAAAGAAACTTTAGCTTCATTTTAAGTAATAAGTTCGACTGAGAAAATATGCCCGGCTGTAATTTTGCAACCGGGCATTTTTTGTTTATTGCTTTTGGATAGCCTGCCGGAGCCATAGCCCGGATAAAGCCGACATACCGCCTACTATGCCGCCAATAATACCTGTTATGGCTAATATGTATCCCCATGCGGGCAACATAAATAAATGGGCAATTTTAGTTGCCATAATATGCTCATTAGGCACACTTTTAAAAAGCGCCAATACTATCCAAACTATCAGCACGGCAGCAAAGCCTGACCAAAACGAGCCTTTGGCCGTGCGACCGATAACCAACGTGGTTAAAAACGAAATAAGTGCAACTATCCACCAGGGCAAGAAATATCCGCTGGCAAATGAAAGTATAAGAATAACAAGGAATACCATGGTGTATTTATTTAGCGGTTAATGTATAGGTTGATTTAATACGCGGCGACGCTTCGTTTACCGATTGCATGAAAAGCAGCTCTTTCAACTGCCCGGTTTGCCAGGTTTTAAGCATATCGCTGTAAAAGAAGCTGCCCGGATTGCCCGATTCGCCGCCGGGGAAGATGCCGTAACCTTTTACTTTCGGCCCCATTTGCACCACCATACGCCATGACGGGCCATGACCATCGTTCAATGCGTTAATTGTTGTGCCTGAGCCGCCTGCTTCAAAATTACCTGAACCAAACGCCGGCTGGCGCGAGAGGCTGGCTATTTCAAATGGCCTTACCTTGCCCCATTGCCAGTTAGGGCCAATTTTGCCTTGTTTATCAGTAAGCTGTTTAACGGCTGTGTTAAATGCTTTGCTGATGATGTCGGAAGCCGTCTCTTTCTCGGGCGTACGCACATCATCAAACCATTTGGAATTTGCTTCTTTCAGTATCAACTGCTCTGTTCTGTCGGCAGATGGGTAATTGGTTTGCAGGTTTTTATCTGCAAATTCATCTTCCCATATTGCATGATAGGTAGCCAACCACCAATAACCATAAATACTGGCACCTATGGAGTTGGCCGCCACATCCTTATTCCACATATTAATTTGGTGATAGGCGCTCAGCTGCGTGGCATCAAGCCTTGTTGGGTCGATGTATTCGAGCATGGCAGGCAAAATATCCTGCGCGCGGATGCTATAAGTATCGCTTTGCAGAATCCGCATGCTATCAACAGTGGCCTTGTTCATTGCAGCCAAACGATTGTTGATACGCTTGCCGCGCTCATAAGGCGCAAACGACCAGTTGATATAATACGGATAACTCGGATCGGTTGATGATTGGTTGGCCGAGCTTACAAAGCCGCGGGCCGGGTTTTTAACGGTCGGATCGTGCTCAAAGGGGATCCAGCCGTGCCAATCGTTTGCCGGGTCGGTACCATCTAAAATAAATTTGCCCTGGTCTTTAAATTTAAGCGGGTATTTCCCGTTTGGTGTGATGGCAATATCCGTTTTGCTGGCAAACACAAAGTTTGATGCAGGGGCGCTGAAGTAATGCAGGGCTTTGCGGTAATCATCATAGTTTTTGCCGGTGTTGAGCAGGTACATGGCCATCAATTCGTCCGATGGTTCGTGCGCTATCCACCGTAATGAGTGGCCTATCGGCACAAAATCATGACCATCATCCTGCTGGGTCTTGTTTTCATATACAACAGGACCATGATGCGTGTAAACTACGGTATCATATATTGGTTTCTCCCCTAATACATCTATCTTTTCAATACGGCGGGTAGTTTTGTTCCACTGGTTGTTGTACCAGTATTCGTTCATCTGGCCGTCTTTAAATTTTTCCTGGTACCAGTCCAGTACATCGGCATCAACATTGGTAATACCCCAGCTGATATCGTTGTTAAAACCTAAAATAACGCAGGGCGCTCCCGGTAACGAAACGCCGTAAACATTCATACCCGGTGCCGAAAGCTGTACCTGGTACCAGATGGATGGCAGGGTAAGGTTAAGGTGCGGATCGTTAGCCAAAATAGGATAGCCACTGGCAGTTTTGCTGCCGGCCACCGCCCAGTTATTACTGCCGATGCCTTCAACGCGGGGCTTGGTTTTGGCGCTATCCGTCATACTGGCTAAAAAGCCGGCAGACGGTTTGGGGATGGTTAAAGGCTTAAAATAATCCCATTTGGTACCTGCCGGGATAATAGGATCTTCATGCATCGGGTAATCGGGGAAGAGATCATTGGTAATTCCCGGGCCGAATTTTTTGAGGATGTTGCTCATCGCAAACTCGTTCGATCCTCCTGCTAACGTTTCAGACATCAGCTTCAGCAAAAAAGCGCAGTTGATGGGTTTCCAATCCTCCGGGGCATAATTTAAAAGCTTAAACTCGATAGGATAATCTTTTGGCGACAATGTGTGGATGTAAGCATTAATCCCATCGGTATAAGCCAGGATCATGTTTTTCACAATAGGATCGGCCATCATGGCGTTCAGCGTTTTTTCGGCTCCATAAACCATACCCATGCGGCGATGGTAGCGGTCGATATCCAATACCTTCGGACCAATAACTTCGGCCAACCTGCCTGCAGCCTGACGGGTTTGGATGTCCATTTGCCAGAGACGGTCGGTTGCCGTCATGTAGCCCTGGGCGTAATATAAATCATGCAGGTTATCGGCAAAAATGTGTGGAATATGGTTCTCGTCAAATTTGATGGTAACCTTACCTTGCAAACCTTTTAATTTAAGTTGATGTGTTTGCAGGATGTTTTTGCTTTCGGCATTTTGCCAGAATCCCTCGGCCGGGCTCAGGAACTTGCCTAATGGCGGAGCAATACCGAATTTTTTTTGAAGCGCCCAGATGAGCAGTAGTGTAAATGCTATAGATAATAACGCTTTGGTGATTTTCATTTGTTGAGGTTGATGCCTATAAAGTTAGGCTTTTAGGCTGCATATTCAAGCTTTGGCTTGAGCCTGTGGTAATGTTTTTTAGGTTTCGGGGTTTGAAGCGAATCTGCCTTAGGCTGTTTCTTTTCCCTTCGGAATTCCCACGGAGGGGTAGGATTGGGATCTTGCCAAAGACCAAGGTGACTGTTACGCGCCTCTTGCTCTAAACCGGCAAGCTCAATGCTTTTGGAGTAAGCTTTGTACTGCCAGGCGTAGCCGTTCTTTACCAGTTCGTGATTTACGTTGGTACCATCAATCAAAACAACCTGTGCTACTGTGCGGCCATAACGGTCATGTTCGCCGCCTATCAGCCTAACCTGTTTACCAAAACAAAGATCCGATGTGAATTTTTTAGCCGCCTGCCCAAAAGCCTGCGATTTTTCGGGGCAATCAATCTCGGCAAGGCGCACGGTAACTTCCTGGTTATCGCTGCTGAGCAGACCGAGTGTATCGCCGTCTTTTACTTTAACTACTTTGTAAACATCAGCTTCGGGTTGTTTGGTGTTGTTGGGGTTACAGCCGGCAAGGATGAGGAGTGTTAGTAAGAGGAAGAAGTAGGAGTGTTTTTTTAACATAGCGGATTAATGAACGGGGTTTAATTGTGCAAACTCAGTTGTCTGAATCAGAATTTACAGAATTTTTGAGAGAGTGTAAAATAAACTGTGTCAAGCGTTAAATGTTAACTTAAAACACAGTTTAAGATGAAGAGAGAAGAAGAATCGCTCGAATACGAGCAAATGAAAAAGAAAGCCCTTGAGCAACTCCGCTCGGGCAAATCGCTTTATGGCAAGGATGGAGCCTTTGCACCGTTGCTAAAAAGTTTCCTTGATGCCGCCCTTGAGGCGGAATTGGAAAGCCATTTAGATGAAGCAGAACGCAGTTCAGGCAATCGCAGGAACGGTAAGACCAGTAAGAATATCCGAACCTCTGATGGCACCATATCTATTAGTACCCCTCGTGATCGCAATTCCAGTTTTGAACCCGAACTGATCCGCAAACGGGAAACGATATTAGCAGAAAGTCTTGAATCCAAGATCATCGGCATGTATGGACTGGGCATGAGTTTCCGCGATATATCAAAGCATATCAAAGACATGTATGATACAGATATCAGTCACAGTACCTTATCTGCTATAACAGATAAGATCATTCCTGAAGTAAAAGAATGGCAATCAAGGCCGCTGGATGAACTTTACACCATTGTTTGGCTGGATGCGATGCATTACAAGGTTAAAGAGGAACACCGCATGGTAGCGCATGCTGTTTATAACATTCTTGGTATTGACCGTCACGGTCACAAGGAGTTGTTAGGAATGTATGTATCTCAAAGCGAAGGCGCTAATTTTTGGTTAAGTGTATTGACCGACCTTCAAAACAGAGGTGTAAAAGACATCCTGATTGCTTGCATTGATAACCTCAATGGATTCCCACAGGCCATAAATACAGTATTCCCTCAAACAGAAATCCAGACCTGTATCGTCCACCAGATACGCAACAGCCTGAAGTACGTGGCTTCTAAAGATCAAAAAGTATTTATGAAAGATCTTAAGCCGGTGTACCAGGCAGAAACCCTCGAACTGGCAGAACTTCGTTTAGAGCAATTAGAAGAAAAGTGGGGTAAGAAATATGAAAAGGTATTGGAATCATGGCGTAATAACTGGTCGAAGCTGACCACGTATTTTCAGTATGATACCACTATTCGTAAACTGATCTATACCACCAATACCATCGAAGGGTTTCACCGGCAAATCAGAAAAGTAACCAAAACCAAGGGTGGTTTCACATCCGATATGGCTCTGTTAAAACTGATCTATCTGGCTCATAACAACATTAAACAAAAATGGACGATGCCACTTTCTAATTGGGCGACAACGGCCCAGAAGCTGGCCATTTGGTTTCCTGGGAGAATGATATTAGATTTGATGTAGCAATCAGCCCCTGCCGGCCCATGGGCCGGCAGGGGCTGACACAGTTTATTTTACAGACCCATTTTTGAATTAACAGAATGTTGTTCTGTAGATCCTCCGTATTCTGAAAATTCTATAATTCTGCAAATTCTATAATTCTGCAAATTCTGATTCAGACAATTAATTCAGAAATTATTTCCCATGTAAACTCAACGCGTTCCCATCCGGGTCTTTAACAGTAGCAAACCTTCCCCACGGTGTCTTCTCAGCATCTTCTACTTCAAGCCCTTTGGCGCGTAGTTCTTCCACCTCTTTATCCAGATCATCGGTTTTAATTACAAAGCCGCGCACACTGCCGGCAGGCATCTGCGGGAACCAGTTTACGAGCGTTATAGAAACCGGGGCACCGGGAAACGACATCTGGATCCAGGTTTGATTTTCAAAATTGGCTTCCACCATTATTTCGAAACCAAGTTTGAGGTAAAATTCTTTAGCGGCTTGCTGATCGGTTACCGGTATGGAGATGATCTCGATAGCTTTCATATTTTATGTTGATTGGTTTACAATATTAGCAAACTATCGATGCATTTATAAAACGGCGGGAGCCTTTTTTGCGTAAATTTAAAAACATTATTATCCCCCAAACATTAACCTGTAATGTCTGCCAATAGTAACCATTTTTATACTGCGCTTGTAGTAAACAATATCCCCCTCGGAGAGCTTTTTATACGTTCCGATCTGTTTGAGAACGTACCTGAGGATTGGCACATTATTATCACCGATATCCGGAACAGTACCCAGGCGGTACAGAACGGCGAGCACGAGAATGTGAATTTTGTGGCTACAGGAAGCATTGTTACCGTGCTGAATATCGCCTTTAAGCAAGACATTACCGTGCCTTTCTTTTTTGGGGGAGATGGGGCTACCTTTATCATTCCGCCGCTTATTGTTGATGAGGTGATGAAGGCTTTGGCCTTATACCGCGAAAATACACAGCGTAATTTTGGATTGGAGCTACGCACCGGGATTGTGAATGTAAAGCAGGTTTATGAGCACGGATCTAAGCTATGTATCAGTAAATACTGCACCTCGGGTAATTTTACCATCCCGATAGTGCTGGGCAATGGCCTAAGTTATGCCGAAAAGGTAATTAAGGGTGATAAAGAAGATCCGCATCAGCACGCGGCCGGCGATGGCGAGCTTGACCTGAGCGGAATGAGCTGCCGATGGGATAAGATCCCTCCGCCCGAAAACACCGAAGAAGTTGTTTCCCTGTTGGTTGTTGCCCGGAACGAAAAGGATCAGGCTATGGTATTTAAAGATGTGATCTGCCACATCGACGAAATTTATGGTGCTCCTGAAAAGCGGCAGCCCATTTCCATCCCCCAGCTTAAACAAAACTCAACGTTTGCCAGGCTGCGGAAAGAAATGAAAGCACAGTTAGGCGAAATTAAAGTGCTCGAATTGTTGAAAGAATGGATAGTTATGCTTTACAGCCATATTTATTTCAGTACCAGCGACGGTAAAAAATATTTGAAACGCCTGGTTGAAATGTCAGATACGCTGGTGATTGATGGAAAGATCAACACCGTTATTTCAGGTACATCCGCGCAGCGCAAAAAATTGCAGGATGTGCTGGTGAAATTGGAAAATGAGGGTAAGTTGTTTTTCGGTTTCCATGTAAGTCGTGAATCGGTAATGTCATGCTATGTGCGCGACCTTGAGGATGGGCATATTCATTTTGTGGATGGTGCAGAGGGAGGATATACCAAAGCCGCCGGGTTTATTAAAAAGAAACTGGCCGGATAGTTACATTACGCTGATGGTGTAATTAATTAAAAATCACCTAACATATCCTTAACTTTACGGCCTGTAAAAAAATAAATCCCATGGGCAAATTCACCATACCTGATAAAGTGCTGTACGTATGTGTAGGCAGCAAATGCGGAAAACGGGGCGGCAAGGATATGTATAAACTGGCCAAATCGTACATTAAACATCACCACGGTCGCGAAGGAATAGAGGTGATAGAAACCGAATGCACCGACAGGTGCAAATACGCGCCAATCTGCAGCATCCAGCCGGGTAATACCTGGTTAAAGGAATATCATCCTAAAGAGGTTTTGCAGGCGATGGGGTTGATAGAATAAAAGCCCCGGCCCCCTCTAAATCTCCCCCGGTAGGGGAGACTTCGAAAATAAAAAAGGTCTTTTTGCATTTGCAAAAAGACCTTTTTTATAAGCCTCCCTTCCGGGGAGGGTTTGGGTGGGGCTTACGCCTCGCTATCGTATTTTATCTGACCAACGTGTTTATCAATTTGCCACCTGCCGGTACCTTCTTCGCCAATAACTTCGAATAGTTCGAGGGCGCGACGGGCTTTGTATTCTTCTTCGCGTTGTTCTTTCAGGAACCAGTTCAGGAACTCCATGGTAACAAAATCCTGCTCTTTTAAACATTTAGCGTAAATGTTTTTAATAGAGTTGGTTACACTGATCTCCTGATCCAAAGCCTCCTCAAACACTTCGCGGAATGAGTTGTATTCCTGTTTGATGCCGGTTACTTCTGGTGATACCGCGTTGCCGCCCATATCCAGGATGTATTTGTAAAATTTTAGTTGATGATGACGCTCTTCTTCAGCTTGTTTAAAAAAATAATCTGACGAAAAATCATAACCGTTACGGTTGCACCATGAAGCCATGGCTAAATATATAGAAGAAGAGAGTGCTTCTTTTTTAACTTGCTGGTTTAAAAGCGTTTCGATATCTGATGAGATCAGGCTTTTTATGCGGAGTAAATCTTTCATGATCTGTTTAAATTAAACGTTATATGCTTATAGCAAAAAATTATAATGCAATAATAATGCTGTTAAAGCATATTAGTTTAATTTAAATTTAATATGAAATTGATCTAAATTGTGTTGATAATTAGTCTAAATTACAGTGAGTTACTGTAAACACGGTCGTGGATAATGTGGTTCAGTTCCAGCATTACAAAAGTACCTTCCAAAAGCTCTTTCAGGTTAATAATTTGAGCCAATGAAAGTACATAACAATGATCGCAGGCGCAGATAAAAATGATCTCAACATCCGGATCGGTAGTGGTATTCAATAATTTTTGTTCGATATCGATGGCATAAACCGCCTTGCGCAGTTTCATAAAGCAACGATGATCAAACTTTGCCACCTTACCTGCGAAATCAACGTACCAGCAGCGCTCCGCATCGCACTGGTAAACCGCACCTGTTTTGGTGCTGAAAACGTCGGTCCATAAAGTTAGTTCGGTGGTCGCAATCATATAACGGGTACAAATATTGTGTTTATTTGTAATCAATCCAAATAAACATAGAAAAATATTTAATGTTTTACACGAATGCTTATCAGGGCGTGTAGAATTTAGACGAATTACACGAATGATGGCGTAGAAGCCGATTCGGGAAATTAGTTTGGTAGATGGGCGGATGGGTGAAGTGGTTTTATTAAATATATGTTGAATAGTAGCCGCGTTTCCGCAGCAGAGCAGCTTCGGGCGAAAACGGGCAGAACGATGGTGGCCTTGAGCGAGGGAAGGGGCATAGCTACTTTTTGCATAAAGGAGAGGAAGGAGCGAACGCAGTAGGGCAAAATTTAGCAGCCCGTGGTTCTGCCCGTTTTGCAGTGCAAGGCAAGCGGTGGGAGGGCGCGCGGGCCAGTGCGGCAAAGAAGCCTTTCTGCTGCAAGCCGTTTTGGGTACTTTTGCGGCTACAAAAGTACCTGGCCCCGCCCGGCCAAGAGGGCGACGATGTTTGTTAGTACACCAATGTTATCACTTGGTAAATACTTCACTCATGGGAGAATCTTAAAGAGTAAAGGAGTTAATCAATAATATTTTCGGCTACGATTGTAATTGGGGCGTTGCCTGCGGCCCGGGCTTTCCGCTGCAAATCCTCGCCCGGCCGACGCGCTATGGCCACCACGGGCTGTGGGTTTTCCGCTGCAATCCCTAACGCTGCCCACGCACTATCCCAAACCAAACTAAATTCGTGTAATTCGTTTCCATTCGAAAAAATTAGTGTCAATTATTTTTTTTCCATACAAGCAATTAATTTTATTATAAATTTGGAACGTGGTTATAGGCATCCTACAACCCAACCAATTATCCCATTATCATTTTTTATATGAGAAAAACCTTACTATCCGCCTTTTGCTGCTTGCTGGCTGCTTTGGGTGTAAAGGCACAAACGCCTGCTTTGGAGCGCGTTGAGCCTATGTCGTGGTGGGTTGGCATGAGTAACCCTAACCTGCAGTTGGTGGTTCATGGCAGCAATATCGCCTCGCGCAATGTATCTTTAAGCTACCCCGGCGTAAAGCTTAAAGCAGTGCATAAAGTTGAAAATCCGAATTATTTATTCATTGATCTTCAAATTTTTTCATCAGCAGTTCCGGGAACGTTCCCGATAAAGTTTAAAAAAGCAGGCGAAAAAGATCTGAGCTATAGCTACACGCTCAATAAACGCGATAAATCGGCAGGCCGCATCCAGGGCGTAACCAATAAAGATGTGATCTATTTGATTATGCCTGACAGGTTTAGCAATGGCGATGCTTCGAACGACTCGTTCGATAACCTGCGCGAACGCGGCGTTCACCGCGATTCGATGTACAGCCGCCACGGGGGCGATCTGCAAGGCATCATCAACCACCTTGATTACATCAAAAGCTTAGGCGTAACAGCCATCTGGCTCACACCCGAAATTGAGAACGACGAGCCTCACGCTTCATACCACGGCTACGCCGTAACAGACTACTATAAGATAGATCCACGCTACGGCACTAACGATCTGTATAAAAAGTTTGTAGAGAAATGCCACGCTGTGGGTATCAAAGTAATTAAAGACCTGGTACACAACCACGCAGGTACTGAGGGCTACCTGATACAGGATATGCCGATGAAAAGCTGGGTACACCAATGGCCAACCTACACCAAATCAAACTTCCGCGACGCCACGGTGATGGACCCACACGCCTCGCCCATGGATCGTAAGCTGATGCAGGATGGCTGGTTTGACCACCGCATGGCCGATATGAACCAGAACAATGTGTACGTGCAAAACTACCTCACTCAAAACCATATCTGGTGGGTGGAGTATGCCGGTATTGATGGGTTCAGGCTGGATACCTATCCGTATAACGAACCGGTTTACATGGCCAAATGGGCAAAGGATGTAAAGGCCGAATTTCCGAAGCTCTCCATATTTGGCGAAACGCTGGTTTGGTCGGCAGCTAACCAGGCTTATTTTACGCAGGGCAATACCGTTAACCGCGGTTTTGATACCCAATTGCCCGGCGTAACCGATGGTGTTTTAAAAGATGCTATTTACGAAGCCATTAACGGCAAAGATGGATGGACGGATGGTGTAGGCCGTTTATACTCGGTTGTAGCGCAGGACTTTTTATACCAGGATGCCACCCGCAACACCATCTTTATGGATAATCATGATATGAGCCGCCTTTTATCGATGGTGGGTGAGGATGTGGTGAAATACAAATCGGCCATCGCTATGCTGCTCACCATGCGTGGCGTACCGCAGTTATATTATGGCGATGAGATCCTGATGAAAAATTACTCTAACCCGGATGGCCTTGTTCGCGAAGATTTTCCGGGTGGTTGGGCTGGTGATAAGGATAACAAGTTTACCGCCGAAGGCCGCAGCAAAAAAGAGAAAGACGCTTTTAACTATGTAAGCAAGCTGGCCAATTACCGCAAAGGTACAACCGCCCTGCAAACCGGTAAACTGATGCAGTATGTGCCCGAAAACGGTATCTACGTGTATTTCAGGTACGATGCACAGAAAACGGTGATGATCCTGTTCAACAGTAATGAAAAAGATCAGGAAACCACCACATCGCGCTATTTTGAGCGTACCGGCGATGCCAAAAAAGCAAGGAACGTGCTTACAGATGAAGTGATTAGTCTGGATAAAGTAAGCATCCCTGCTAAAACAACATTGGTGTTAGAATTAATACCGGGGGTAACACATTAAGTAATATCTTTAGGGCGTAACAACCAGCCTTTTAACAAATTAAATGAACACGATTAAAGCTTGCATTTTCGATCTCGACGGGGTGATTGTTGACACCGCCATTTACCACTATAAAGCCTGGAAAAGGCTGGCCAACTCGCTTGGTTTTGATTTTACCGAACACCAGAACGAACAACTGAAAGGCGTAAGCCGCGTACGTTCCCTGCAACTGATATTAGGTTGGGGCAACGTAACCAAAACCGAAGCCGAGCAGGAAGTACTCGCCACCCAAAAAAACACCTGGTACATGGAAATGGTAAACCAGATGACACCGGCCGAGATCCTGCCCGGAGCCAAAGAGTTTTTAGAAACCTGTCGTGCCGTAGGCCTTAAAATAGCTTTAGGCTCAGCCAGTAAAAATTCGATGACCATTTTGGATAAGCTGAACCTCACCGATATGTTTGATGCCGTGATAGATGGCAACAAAGTAAGCAAAGCCAAACCCGATCCCGAAGTTTTCCTTGCCGGTGCGCAAGCCTTAGGCATGCAGCCTGATGAGTGCGTGGTATTTGAAGATGCCATTGCAGGCGTTGAAGCCGCCCTTGCCGGAGATATGAAGGTAGTAGGCATCGGCTCGCCGGATGTGCTGGTGGGAGCTAACCTGGTAATAAAAGGTTTGGATGAGATGACCTTGGACAAATTGTATAAATTATAAAAGGCGGAGTATTGAATGTAACGTCATTGCGAGGAACGAAGCAAACGCACGGAAGCCGAGGGGCTATGCAGATTCGCCCTGTACCGTTCGCGCTTGCTTCGTACCTTATAATGACGGCCTAACTAAATAGAACGATTTGATGAAAAACTACATAAAAGCAGATGAGTGGAGGATTATTGAAGAAGGCTTCGATCCTCATTACAATAAAATTTCTGAAAGTATTTTCAGTTTGGGCAATGGCCGGATGGGCCAGCGCGCCAATTTTGAAGAGGCTTACAGTGGCGATACCCTGTTGGGTAACTACGTGGCAGGCGTTTACTACCCGGATAAAACCCGCGTAGGCTGGTGGAAAAACGGCTACCCCGAATACTTTGCCAAAGTACTGAACGCCGCCAACTGGGTAATTATAGATGTACTGTTAGATGGCGAGCAACTCGACCTGGCTAAATGCGAAGTAAGCAGCTTTCGCAGGGAGTTGAATATGCAGGAAGGCTACTTGAAAAGAGATTTCCGTGCTAAAACAGCATCCGGTAAAGAAGTTAAAGTTGAAGCTATCCGCTTTTGCAGCATGGCCGATGATGAAACCGGTGCTATCAAATACACCATCACTCCGCTAAACTTCAGCGGCGAGATCACTTTAACGCCTGCTATTGATGGCGATGTGGTTAACAAAGATTCCAACTACGATGAAAAGTTTTGGGACGAGGTAAGTAAAGCCACCCAACCCAAAGGCGGTTACGTGGTAATGCGTACCAAAAAAACAGGTTTCGAGGTGGCAACAGGCATGCAATACAGCATCCTGCAAAGCGGTAAGGTTATTGAACCGGCTGCTGAAGCCATCGAAAAAGAAAAATACGTAGCCTCAAAAGTTACTTTAAACGCTAAGGAGGGCGAAGCGATCACGGTTATTAAATATGCCGCCAACCTTTCATCTCAAAACTACAAACCCGAAGAACTGGTTGAGCAGCTAAACGCTACTCTATCCCGCATCAGCGCCAAAGGTTTTGATACCATGCTGGCCGAACAAGCCGCTGCCTGGGCCGAAAAATGGAAGCATAACGATATCATTATTGATGGCGATATTTCTGCTCAGCAGGCTATCCGCTTCAATATTTACCAGCTTAACCAAACTTACACCGGCGAGGATGACCGCCTTAATATCGGTCCTAAAGGCTTTACCGGCGAAAAATACGGGGGTTCAACCTATTGGGATACGGAGGCTTATTGCGTGCCGTTTTACCTGTCTACAGCACCGCAAAAAGTTACCCGCAACCTGCTGTTGTATCGCTACAAGCAGTTAGGCAAGGCTATCGAAAACGCGCAACTGCTTGGTTTTAAAAATGGCGCGGCTTTATACCCGATGGTTACTATGGATGGTACTGAATGCCATAACGAGTGGGAGATCACTTTCGAAGAGATTCACCGTAACGGGGCTATCGCTTTTGCTATTTATAATTATGTGCGATATACCGGCGATGAGGCTTACCTGGGCGATTATGGTTTGGAAGTATTGTTGGGGATAGCAAGGTTCTGGTCGCAGAGGGTTACCTGGTCTGAGGATAGGGAGCAGTATGTAATGCTGGGCGTTACCGGGCCTAACGAGTACGAGAATAACGTAAATAACAACTGGTACACCAGCACCATTGCAACCTGGTGTATGCAATATACTGTTGAAGTTGCCGAAAAGGTAAAAGCCGAAAACCCGGAAAAATATGCCGCCTTGGTAAGCAAAACCAATCTCGACGAAGCAACCGAGTTCGGCAGGTTTAAGCACATCATCGAAAAGATGTACTATCCTTATGATGAAAAACGCCAGATCTTTTTACAGCAGGATGGATACCTCGATAAAGAACAGATCCTGGTTAAAGATCTCCCGGCATCCGAGCGCCCTATCAACCAAAAGTGGAGCTGGGACAGGATCCTGCGCTCATGCTACATTAAACAAGCCGACGTACTACAGGGGATTTACTTTTTTGAAGATCAGTACGATATAGATACCATTCGCCGTAACTATGACTTTTATGAGCCCCGTACCGTTCACGAATCGTCGCTTTCGCCATGTGTTCATGCTATTATAGCCGCCAAATTGGGCGACGAGGCCCGTGCTTACGAGTTTTACCTGCGCACAGCCCGTTTGGATCTGGACGATTATAACAACGATACCGAAGATGGCTGCCATATCACCTCGATGGCTGGTACCTGGATGGCTGTTGTTGAAGGTTTTGCCGGTATGCGTGTTCATGATGGTAAGCTGTCGTTCCAGCCGTTTATTCCGGGCAAATGGTCGTCGTTCTCGTTCCATATCGGTTTCCGCGGGGCTTTGCTGAATATTAAAGTAAGCAAGGAAGGTGTGCAGATCAAAAACTCATCGGATGTAGAAACTACCGTATTGGTTTACGGCAAGGAGCAGGTAGTAAAAGCCAACGATGATTTATTAGTTGAAGCATAAATATGAAATGGCTGATCAGTGGAATAATAATAGGCACCGGAATTATGACAGGTGGCTTCTTTTTGCTGATAAATCTGCTTAATACGCCACCGATAACGTTATTTGTAACCTGGCTGTTATTAAGTATTTGGGTAGCCATATTAATAGGATTAGGGTATCTGTTTATTTATCTGCTCGGGCGTAAACGCTTGTATAATATGCATATCGCCATTTTGGTGCCCTGGTTGTGGATGCCGTTGATTTTATTCACGCCACTTTTTATACATGTTGAAAACCCCGTTAGCATAGCGGTTGAAATACCTGCTATTTTAGTTTTACTGAGCATTGGTGGGGCATGGGCCCATCACCACCGTTTACAAAAAGTGGCCTTATGAAATTAAAAACCTTATATCTTGCGGTCGCCGTGTTGTTAGCTAATACAACCTACGCGCAAAAACATCATACAAAGAAACGCATGGAACAAACTACCAACCATAAGCTCATTATATACCAATTGTTGCCGCGCCTGTTTGGCAATACACAAACGCTTAACAAAACCAACGGCTCGATAGAAGAAAATGGCGTAGGCAAGCTGAACGATATTAACGATAAAGCCCTGCAGCAGATCAAAAAGATGGGTTTTACCCATGTTTGGTACACCGGCGTAATTGAACACGCCACCATGACCGATTATTCGCAATACGGCATCAAAGCTGATGATCCGGATATTGTGAAGGGTAGGGCTGGTTCACCTTATGCCATTAAGGATTATTACGATATCGACCCCGATCTGGCGGTTGATGTGAAGAACCGCGTTGGCGAGTACGAAGCACTCATTAAACGTACCCATGCCAACGGTTTAAAGGTGTTGATGGATCTGGTGCCTAACCACGTGGCCCGTACCTACGGATCGGATGTAAAACCTGCCGGTGTGCGCGATTTTGGCGAGGATGATGATAAAAGTAAAGGCTTTAGCCCGAAGAATGATTTTTACTATATCCCCGGTCAGCAGTTTGTGGTACCGCAAGGTTACAACCCTGGAGGTGATGAGTTTAAAAGCCCGTTGAAGGATGGTCATTTTGACGAGAACCCTGCTAAAGCAACCGGCAACGATGTTTTCAGCGCAACTCCATCAATTAATGATTGGTTTGAAACTATGAAGCTGAACTACGGTGTTGATTACATGGATCATCGCCGTAACCATTTCGATCCTATCGCTCCACTGTGGAACAAGGTTTATGATATCCTGCATTACTGGAGCGAGAAAGGTGTAGATGGTTTCCGCTGCGATATGGTGGAGATGGTACCTATCGAGTTTTGGGGTTGGGTGATCCCGAAACTGAAAGCCGAACATCCCGGCCTGGTATTCATCGGTGAAGCTTATGATAAAGGCAAATACAACGATTATATTTTTAAAGGCAAGTTCGATTACCTGTACGATAAAGTAGGCCTGTATGATGCCATCAAACGCCTCACCCGTGATGAACACCACTCATCAACCTGGGAAATCAATGCCGTTTGGAACCATGACAGCAAAGGCATCGACGAGCACATGCTCCGCTTTATGGAAAACCACGATGAGCAGCGCATTGCCTGTAATGATTTCGCGGGCAATCCATGGCTGGCTGTTCCGGGCATGATCATAACGGCTACATTAAACACCGGACCGGTGATGGTTTATTTCGGTCAGGAAGTAGGGGAACCTGCCCACGGCACCGAGGGTTTTAGCGGAAACGATGGTCGTACATCGATATTTGATTATTGGGGAGTTCCAGAGCACCAGAAATGGGTAAACAACCACGAGTATGACGGTGCCAACCTATCTGCCGATCAGCAAAAGCTGCGTGGCTTTTATCATAACCTGCTTACTGCGGTGCATAACAGCGAAGCCCTAAAATCAGGCGCGTTTTATGAGTTGATGATGGCTAACGAGCGTCAGCCGGGTTTTGATACCCGCCTGTACATTTATGCCCGTTATACCCATAACCACCGTATATTAGTAATAACCAATTTTAACCGGAGCGACCGTAAATTAACCGTGAAACTTCCGGAAGACCTGTTAACGAAATTAAACCAAAGCGGCCATAAACAATTCACCGACCTGCTAAGCGGAGCCAAATTCAATACCGACGATATAAGTAAAGGTGTTGAAGTAAGCCTGCCTGCCATGAGCGGCTTGTTGCTGGAGTTTTAGAAGATGCTACACGCCCTTCTCCGCGCCGTCATTGCGAGGTACGAAGCAATCCCCAATTAGCAGAGCAGCTAAGCATGTTCGCACTGTATAGTTTGGGATTGCTTCGTACCTCGCAATGACGTGGTGGTTAGAACGGTTGAGACTTACGAAGTTTTTAAAACCCGAACCGTCATTGCGAGGAACGAAGCAATCGCACGGAAGCAGAGCTGCTATGCAAAGCCGCCCTGTACAGTTAGGGATTGCTTCGTACCTCGCAATTACGTGGGAGAGAATGTGACGGAGACAATACTATTGAACCAATTAACCAATGAACCAAAACAAACCAACCATCGCGCAAAAGCCACGATTAAGCTTTTGGCAGATCTTTAACATGAGCTTCGGCTTTTTGGGCATCCAGTTTGGCTTTGCCTTGCAAACAGGTAATGCCAGCAGAATTCTACAAACCTTTGGGGCCGATGTGGAGCATCTGTCGTGGTTTTGGTTGGCTGCACCAATTACGGGGATGGTTGTTCAGCCTATTATTGGGCATTATAGTGACAGAACGTGGAATAAGCTTGGTCGTCGTCGTCCGTATTTTTTAACGGGGGCAATCCTGTCCGGGTTGGCGCTGTTCTTTATGCCAAACTCATCTATGCTGGCGGCTATCATCCCGCCTATTGTTGTAGGGGCGGGAATGCTCATGATCATGGATGCATCGTTCAATGTGGCTATGGAACCGTTCAGGGCGTTGGTGGCCGATAACCTGCCCGATAGCCAGCACACTACCGGCTTTTCGATGCAAACCTGCCTGATAGGCGTGGGCGCTGTAATAGGCTCGTGGTTGCCATATGTATTTGCCGAATGGTTTGGAATCGCTAAAACGGCTGCTCCCGGTATCGTGCCCGATAACGTGTTGTACTCCTTTTATATCGGCGCCGCGGTATTGATAGGGGCTATATTATGGACCGTTATCCGTACCAAAGAATATCCGCCCGAAGTTTATGCTACCTTCCACGAAAAAGACGAATCGGCATCAGGCCATAAAAGCGGCTTAACCGAGATATTTTCCGATCTGGTTAATATGCCCAAAACCATGAAACAGCTGGGTTTGGTACAGTTTTTCTCCTGGTTCGCCTTGTTTTCAATGTGGGTATTTACCACCCCGGCTGTGGCTGCACATGTGTATCATATTCCCGCAGGCGACACTTCATCTGTTGCTTATAACGATGCCGCCAACTGGGTAAACGTTTTATTTGGTGTTTATAATTTTGTTTCGGCTATTTATGCCTTGTTGCTGCCGCGCATCGTAAAAAATACAAGTCGGAAGGCGGCGCATGCTTTTTCGCTGGCCATGGGCGGTTTAGGCCTCATTTCAGTTTTCTTTATTACAGATCCTAAATTGCTTGTCCTCTCCATGATAGGTATCGGCCTGGCCTGGGGCAGTATCCTTGCTATGCCTTACGCTATCCTATCAAGCTCAATACCAGCTAAAAAGATAGGTGTGTATATGGGTATTTTCAATTTCTTCATCACTTTTCCGCAAATTGTTAACGGCATCGTAGGCGGCCCTATCGTAAAATATCTTTACCATAATCAGGCTATCTATGCTTTGGTAATGGCTGGCGTTTTTATGTTTTTGGCTGCCATATCAGTACTATTTGTTAGCGATGGCAAAAAAATCCAGATTATTGAGCCGGTAAATTGATTAAAAGTTAAGGAATTGGCACGGTAAATGGTTTTTTGGTTAACAACAATGTTGTATATTGCGTAGTAAGTACACTTTATACATATTTGCAGAACCCAACTAATTTGTTTTAATGGAAAGTAATACCCCAAATCCAAACCCGGAGCTGATTACCAGCAAATTGACCGAGATTGAGAATCTGATTGAAGAAGAAGAGGAGTTTCACCACCTTAATAACCCTGCCGATGGTATTAAGCCTGTAGTTAAAAAATATCTTGGTGTGCCAAATCACGCCGATCAGGTGGGCAATAAGTTTTACTTTACCGATGGCGACGCCAAAGTTGAAGTTGTAGTGGTTACCGACGAGATAATCCGTGTAAGGCTTGCACCACACAGCGTTTTTTTAGAAGATTTTTCGTACGGTGTGCCTAAACTGCCAACCAGGCAGGTAAGCTTTAGCCTTCACGAAGATGAGAACGAGTTTCGCGTATCAACCTACAAGGTAAACTGCCATATCCGTAAAAAAGATTTCTTTATCTCCTTTTCGGATAGCAACAACCATGTAACCAGCATGGATGCCACCCCAATGCACTGGGAAGAGAACGTGCAGGCCGGTGGTTACTATGTATTTTGCACCAAAACATGTGCGCCCGACGAAAGCTTTTTCGGTTTAGGTGATAAACCAACAGAGTTAAACTTACGCGGCAAACGCTTAAAAAACTGGAATACGGATGCCTACTCGTTCCAATGGAACCAGGATCCGCTTTACCGCAGCATTCCTTTTTACATCAGCGTAAACGAGGGTATAGCACACGGTATTTTCTTTGATAATACTTTTAAAGCCCAGTTTGATTTTGGCTCGGAAGATCGTACTAAAACGAGTTTCTGGGCTGATGGGGGCGAATTACAATATTACTATATCCACGGTCCGCATATGATGGATGTGGTAAAAAGCTACCACACCCTTACCGGTACGCACCCTATGCCACCACTTTGGGCCCTGGGTTACCACCAATGCCGCTGGAGTTATTATCCAGAAGCCAAAGTGCGCAAAATTGCCCGTGGCTTCCGCGAAAATAAAATTCCTTGCGACGGTATCTATTTAGATATCGATTACATGGATGGCTACCGTTGCTTTACCTGGAACCGCAAGTACTTCCCCGATCCTAAAAAGATGATCAGCGAACTGGCTGCCGATGGTTTTAAAACTGTGGTAATTATTGATCCTGGTATTCGTGTGGATGATAACTATTCGGTGTTTAAGGAAGGTAAAGAGAAGAAATACTTCTGCCGCCGAAGCGACGATTACTTTATGGAAGGCCACGTATGGCCGGGCCGTTGCCAGTTCCCCGATTTTACCAACCCTGAAGTGCGTGAGTGGTGGGGTGGTTTGTTTGATGAACTGGTGCAAATGGGCGTTGCCGGTGTTTGGAATGATATGAACGAACCTGCCGTATTTGGCGCGGGTACTTTCCCGGATGATGTTCGGCACCAGTATGATGGTTACCGTGGTTCGCACCGTAAGGCTCACAACGTTTATGGTATGCAGATGGTGCGTTCAACCTACGAAGGTTTGCGCAAAATCATGAAAAATAAACGCCCTTTTACCATTACCAGGGCAGGTTACTCGGGCGTGCAACGCTTTTCGTCGGTGTGGACCGGCGATAACGTGGCCAGCTGGGAACACCTTAAAATAGGTAATATCCAATGCCAGCGCCTTTCTATTTCTGGTATCCCTTTCTGCGGAACTGATATAGGCGGCTTCAGCGGCGAGCCTGATGGCGAATTGTTTACCCGCTGGATTCAGATGGGAACCTTCTCGCCATTTATGCGTGCGCACTCGGCAGGTGATACCAAAGAGCGCGAACCATGGAGCTTCGGCGAGCCGTTTACCGCTATTAACCGTAAATTTATCGAACTACGTTACCGTTTGATCCCTTACCTGTACTCAACCTTCTGGGAGCATCACCGTTACGGTTTTCCTATTTTGAGGCCGATAGTAATGCACGAGCAGGATACGGTGATGAACCACTTCCGCCAGGATGAGTTTACTTATGGCGATAAGATATTGGTTTGCCCGGTAATGGAGCCTGGTCAGCGTAAACGTAACGTTTACCTGCCAAAAGGAAAATGGTACAACTTCTGGACTTATGAGGTTGTAGAGGGTGGCAAAGAAGTATCGGTAGAAACTCCGCTTGAAACCATGCCATTGTTTGTAAAAGCAGGCTCGGTAATTCCCGAATACCCGGTAATGCAATACGTTGGGCAGCAGGAAATTGAAGAGGTTAAGCTGAATATTTATTATACCGATTATGAGGTTAACTCCTTCCTGTTTGAAGATTACGGCGAAACTTTCGCCTACGAGCAGGATATTTACCTCGAGAAAAAATTCGTAGTAAACGGTGATGCCAAAACGGTAACCATTGATCAAAGCCTGGAAGGTTTGTACACCCCGCGCTATGATGGCTACCATTTTAACCTGATCGGTTTCCCATTCAAACCATCAAAAATTACTGTTGATGGCAAGGATGTGAAAGAGTTTCAGTTAAATGATGATAACACGATAGAGTTTAAATATACCAAGACGTTTAAGCATATTGAGATAAGTAAGTAAGAATAGAGAGAACCCTTAACTCCACCTCGTCATTGCGAGGCACGAAGCAATCCCCGATAGGCAGGTCCACCCTGTAATCGGGGATTGTTTGTTTATAAATGTGCCGCAGCTCTCTCCACCACGTCATTGTTAATACGAAACAATCCGTAACTATACAGAACAATCACGCAAATCTCTTCACCACGTCATTGCGAGGAACGAAGCAATCCCCAAGCGGCAGAGAGGCTATGCAAATCCGCCCTGTAAAGTAGGGGATTGCTTCGTTCCTCGCAATGACGATTTGTTGAGTATGTTCGTTACTTGTGCGTCCGTCCAAATACCTGAGTCACTATCCTAACAGACGGATAGTGGACACTTATCTTTCCACCGCATCATTGCGAGATGGTTTAAGTGTGATTACTCCTTTATCAAATCGTCATACAAATCTGCCCAAGCAGGATTTAATCCGTTAACAAGATTTATTTTAGCTTGCCTGCTACTTCCTTTCAGCGCTTTTTCACCAGCAATAGCCTCTTCTATGCGTGGGTAAAAGAGATAATAAACCAGCTTATTGCATTTGTACTTAGCTGTAAAGCTTTGTGGATACGTTTTATTTTTATGATCGGATATTCTGCCGATGATATCAGATGTTATCCCCGTATATAATACCGAATGTGTTTGATTGGTAACGATATAAACACATCCACCTCGTTGCATAACCATGCAGTTAAGATAATCATATTGCCGATATCTTACATGGTGTCTCTGTAAGTAGGGGATTGCTTCGTGCCTCGCAATGACGTGGTGGAGAGATTTGCGTGATTGCTTAGCAAGTAGGGGATTGCTTCGTGCCTCGCAATGACGTGGTGGAGAGTGTTTCCTCTAAAGGAAAAATAAATTCCCAAATCCCCTCATAGTATTTTAATCCTGTTATATTTGATTGTATATAAACCAAACTCAATCCTGTGTTTTGGGTTATCATACGGTACCCAAATAGGTTATTTCATATATCATGGCCAAGAAAACTACTAAAACCGAAACACCGCTACCCGACGCGAAGCCTGTAAAAGAGAAAAAAGCAGTAAGCAAGGCCAAAACAGAAAAAGTTACGCCGCCTGCTGAGGCCGAACCTGCTAAAAAAGCAAGTAAAGCCAAAGCTGCTGCCCCTGCCGATAAACCCGCTACAGCGAAGAAACCAGTTGCCACTAAAGCTGCTAAGCCTGCCGCTGCCGATAAGTCCGCACCTGCTAAAAAAGCTGCCGCGGCAAAACCGAAAGCCGTTAAAGCCGAAGCCGCCGAGGTTGCCGACCCTCAACAGCCTGTGCAATTACAAGCCGTTGAACCTTACAGCCGCTTTAGCGATTTTGATATCAGTTTGTTTAAATCGGGCAAGCATTATAAGCTGTACGAGAAACTGGGATCGCACGTGGTGGAGCATTTGGGTGTGGTGGGTACTTACTTTGCGGTTTGGGCGCCTAATGCGCAGTATGTAGCGGTTATTGGTAATTTTAATGGCTGGAACCGTGGTTCGCATAGCCTGAATGCCCGCTGGGATTCGTCGGGTATTTGGGAAGGTTTTATTCCGAATATTGGCAATGGCGAAACCTATAAATATTATATAAAATCATCTACCGGGGAAGATCTGGAAAAGAGCGACCCTTTCGCTTTGCGTTGGGAACTGCCTCCGCGCACAGCATCGATAGTGGCCGATACCTACTACGAGTGGCAGGATGCGGCCTGGATGCAGAGCCGCCATGAATATAACGCTTTGGATAAACCTTACTCGGTTTACGAGGTGCATTTGGGTTCGTGGGCGCGCAATCCCGAAAGCCCTGATGAGTTTTTAACTTATACCCAACTGGCCGCCAAACTGGTGCCCTACGTTAAGGAAATGGGCTTTACGCATGTAGAGTTTATGCCGATAATGGAGCACCCTTTTTACCCAAGTTGGGGCTACCAGGTGAGCGGCTATTTCGCAGCCGCATCGCGCTACGGCACTCCGCAGGAGTTGATGTTGCTGATAGAGGAGTTTCACAAAGCCGGTATTGGTGTGATATTGGATTGGGTACCATCGCACTTCCCAGGTGATGCGCACGCGCTGTACAACTTTGATGGTACACATTTATACGAGCATGCCGACGCACGCAAGGGTTTCCACCCGGATTGGAAATCGTACATATTTAATTATGGCCGTAACGAGGTTAGGGCTTTCCTGATCAGTAACGCTATTTTTTGGCTGGACAGGTACCACGCCGATGGTTTGCGTGTTGATGCCGTGGCCTCGATGTTGTACCTCGATTACTCGCGCAAGCATGGCGAGTGGGAAGCCAACATATACGGCGGGAACGAAAACCTGGAGGCTATTTCATTTTTGAAAGAGTTTAATGAGGCGGTTTACGCTAACTTCCCGTCTACGCAAACCATTGCCGAGGAGTCCACTTCGTTTACAGGCGTTAGTCGCCCGGTTTATTTGGGGGGATTGGGCTTTGGCATGAAATGGATGATGGGCTGGATGCACGATACCATTGATTATTTTAAAAACGACCCGATACACCGCAAGTATCACCATAACGAGATAACTTTTAGTACCATATACGCCTTTACCGAAAACTTTATGCTGCCTTTCTCGCACGATGAGGTGGTGTACGGCAAAGGATCAATGCTGCGCAAAATGCCTGGCGATGAGTGGCAGCAATTTGCCAACCTGCGCCTGATGTACGGCTATATGTTTACTCACCCCGGCTCAAAACTGTTGTTTATGGGGGCCGAGTTTGGGCAGGGCGATGAGTGGAACTTCAGCCAGTCGTTACAATGGCACGTGCTGCAATACCCTAACCATATGGGCATCAGCGAAACCATTAAAGCCCTTAACCAGCTGTACCGCGATGAGCCGGCACTGTATGAAAAAGCGTTCTCGCACCAGGGTTTTGAATGGGTTGATGGCGGCAATGCCAACGATTCGATACTGGTATACCGCCGCATGGGCCACGAAAGCAAAAACGACCTGATGATAGTGTTGAACATGACCCCGGTTGTACGCCGCGATTACCGCATTGGCGTACCTGCAGCCGGTAAATGGAAAGAGCTGTTTAACTCGGATAACGAAAAATACTGGGGCAGCGGCATCATCAACTACGATGCTGTACAAAGCGATGCCGTTAGCTGGCATGGCAAAGCGCAATCAATCAGCATAAGCATCCCGCCGCTGGGAGCTATGGTGTTTAAAAGGTTGCCGGATGTGCCTGCTAAGTATGAGTTGAAGAAGTGAAGAAGAGAGACTTACGCAGTTTTTAAAACTTCGTAAGTCTGATAAGAAAATCTCCCACCTCGTCATTATAAGGCACGAAGCAATCGCACGGAAGCAGAGGGGCTATACAATGCCGCCCTGTAAAGTTCGCGATTGCTTTGTGCCTCGCAATGACGTGGTTTTATAAAGTTTGCTATTTAAACAAGCACGGCAATTATTTGTTAATTAATTCATGAACCCCAAATTCAAATTACTTTACCTTACAGGCGGCATTGTAGCAACCATACTGCTCATTGTGCAAATTGTGGCTACCTATCCAAATATGAATGCCACGGGTGTTGTACTGGGTGCTTTGCCTGCGCTGGCTTTGTTTTATCTATCGTACAAAGCCTATCATGTTAAAAAGGATAATGAGTTGATGTGAGATAATCGCAACCACCTGGTTAGATAGTTCCTGCTTCTTAACTCTTGCGGTCTCGCCTTTGGCATTCCGTCCGTCCGTCTCCCTGTCTCCAACCCTTTTTTAGTAGTCGGACTAAACAATAACTGCTATTGCAACTGCAACTGCCACCGCCACTGCCACTGCTACTGCCACCGCCACTACACCTCCCCGTCGTCGCTGTTTAATCTTCCATTAAGTTCGGCAGCAAGCAGGCCAAGGTTATAGTTTATGGTGTTGGCACTGATAGCAATAGGCGAGCCGTAGTTTTTATAATTAAAGCCGAAACTTTTTTTCCTGAGCAGATTGGTTTGCGCTTCAATATATTGTTCCGGGTTTTTGACACCGATGATGAGGAACTGCTGATTCATAAGACTCGAGATACCAACTCCGCTGATATCCTGCCAGGGGATTAAACCCACCGAAGTAGCGCCGGTATTATCAAAAATGCCTTCATCATCAATAACCAATCCAGGCTTTTTGTCGCCCATTTTTTTAAGGAAAAAGAAAGCAGTAAAACCGAAGAAAACAATACCTAAACTGGTTACGCCATATTTAACCAGCACATTATCAAACATAGGGTTGCCAATGTGCGGCTGCTTGATCAGGATCCATGCGCTGATGGCAACAAAAGCTACCGAACCTAAAAGGCCTTTGGTTATTTTGGTTTTGTTTAATGGGATTTGGATAGGGGGATGGGCTGTCATGATTGGGTAAAGTACCTGGGGTTAAATGGTTTATATCTTAGGCTAAGATACTGTTTACCGTTAATGATTTAAATAAAATCTCTACAGTTAAACCAGCGGTAGCGGATCGTATTTATCGCATCGCCTAAACATAACAAATTGCTTCAAAGCCATAAAGTCCCCCTTAACTTCCCATAATTCGGCGTCTGCTATAACAGCTTCGGTACCCTCTGGCCATAGTTGGTTGTTGAAAACACATTCGCCAATAATGGTTCCTTCGGCACTCTTTGAAACGTAAATTTTCAACCAGTTGAATTTGTTGTCGGTAAGCAGTGGTTTAACTTTTTCTTTTATAAGATTGAAGAGATGATCCCCCGGAGGCAAATTTTCCCGTTGTCCTTGAACTTCCAAATCGCTCAGTTTGGGGTGCCAGAGAATTTCGTTTTTGTAAAAGTCAAATTCCGGATCATGAGTATCGGTAAATCCATCCATTACGGTTGGAAAGATGGCGGTAAGGTAGTTATCAACAGCAGCTTCCATTTTTTCGCCAAGGCTTTCGCCAATCCCAGCCAGGTTTTCAATTACCCCTTTCGGAAAATATACCGGATGAGCGGTAAGAAACATAACCTCCATAACGTAAGGATGAGCGCCGGGATTATCGACGATAGCTGTAGCGATCTCTAATTCGGAATTGATTATCAGCGCGAGGTATTGCGGATGCAACTCAACTTCGTAGCCCAATTCAATTAGCCGGGCTTTTAAAATTTGAACGAGAAATTCGTTATCAGAAATAGGCTGAATTGCGTTGTTTTTTTGATTCCGTTCGGTTTGTTTTCTCTTGAAAAAATTAAATAAGCCCATGTTGCGATTGATGGTTTGGTTTATGCCTCGAAAATAGGGATTCTTATTTAATAACGGTATCCCGCATTGATGCGAAGGAGGCCGCAGGTTGGCTCCGCTAACTATTGATAACGGATAGTTTTTTGCCTAACCTCTAATCTCCAACCACTAATCTCTAACACATAACCGCACAACCACCGTACGAAAACGAACACTTTCGTAGATATCAAATTCAATAAATATCTGATAATCAATAAAATAAAAACCAGGCACGTAATTAGCTCATCATCAGGCATAAACCGTAAACAATTATGCTTAAAAATTACCTGCTGGTTGCTTTTAGAAACTTATCTAAAAACAAAGCTTTCTCCACTATTAATATAGTGGGCCTGGCTATTGGCATGGCTGCATGCCTGCTCATATTGCAATACGTTAGTTTTGAATTGAGCTATGATGATTTTCATGCCAATAAAACCCGCGTTTACCGCATTAACCAGGATAGGTACAATAACGGCAAGCTAAGCACCAGCTGGGCAGGCGGAGCCTTTGCCCCCGGTACGGCTTTTAAAGCCGTACTGCCCGAAATTGAGGATTACGTAAAAATGGTAGGCGCAGGCCAAACCATTGCCAATTATAAAGATCAGAAAATGGTTTTAAAGGATGTATACTACGTAAGCACAGCCTTTTTTAAAGCCTTCTCCTTCCCCCTCATCAGCGGCGACCCGGCTACAGCGCTTAAAGAACCCAACACGGCCGTACTAACCGAAGATGTGGCTAACAAGCTTTTTCACGGTGTAAACCCGGTAGGGCAAACGCTGTACATCAATACCGATAAGCCCCTTAAAATAACCGGGGTAATGAAAAACCTGCCGGCCAATACCCACATGAAGTTCGATTTTATCCAATCGTACGCTACGCTGCTTAAAGAAAATCCGCCTAATAAAGACTATAACCTTGATGATGCCTGGCTTAATGATGGCTGTACAACTTACCTGCTGCTTAAACCGGGTGTTGACCCGCGCCGGCTCGAGGCTAAATTTATCCCCATCGTAAAAAAAGCTTATGATAAATTTCCGGGTAGTGGCGAAGGTGGTATTTATACGCTGATGCCCGTGCAGAATATCCACCTGTACTCAAACCTGATGCTGGAGTTTCAGCCTAATGGTGATGGCAAATCGGTATATGTACTTTTGGGAATAGCCATTTTTGTAATGATCATCGCATGGATCAATTATATAAACCTCGCTACTGCCCGCGGTATTGGCCGTGCTAAAGAGGTAGGCGTACGCAAAACATTAGGCTCGGCAAAGGCCCAGCTGATAACACAGTTTATGTTAGAGGCTATGCTGCTTAACGGTATGGCCATAGCTCTGGCTTTGCTTATTATTATGGCCTGCCTGCCGGCATTTGCCAATATATCAGGTGTGCAGATAGGCTTTACGCTGTTTGCTAAACCTGTTTTCTGGCTGGCGGTATTGGGCATCTTCTTTTTGGGGTCGTTCTTCAGCGGTTTTTACCCGGCTATCGTGTTATCCGGATTCAGACCGGTTGAGGTAATGAAGGGCAAGATCCTGGCATCGCCCAAGGGTGTAATGTTACGCAAAGGTATGGTGGTTTTTCAGTTTTTTGCTTCCATATTCCTCCTTGTTTTTTCGCTTTCGGTATTCAGGCAGCTTAAGTATATGCAAACGCAAAAGCTGGGCGTAAAAATTGACCAGACGCTGGTAATCAAAGCCCCGCTGGTAAAGGTAGATTCGTTTTACCGCAGCATGAGCTCGTTTAAGCACGAATGCCTGGCCCAATCGGCAGTAAAAAGCGTAACCGTATCAACCTCCATCCCCGGCGAACCGGTGGGCTGGAATGCAGGCGGCATTAAACTGGTAGGCTCGGATCAAAGCACCAGCAAGCAATACCGCGTTATAGGCGCCGATTATGATTACCTTGATGCCTATGATATTAAGCTGGTTGCCGGCAGGAAATTTTCAAAAACTTTTGGCGATGAAGTGCACAGCGTAGTATTCAACAAAAAAGCCGTTGAACAACTGGGCTTTAGCAAACCTGCCGATGCCCTGGGTAAACGCATTGATTTTTGGGGACAGGTATATACCATAGTTGGCGTGGCCGATAACTTCCATCAGCAATCGCTAAGGGATGCTTACGATGCCATGATCTTCCGCTGCATACCCGATGTGCGGGGCCAGGTATCAGTAAAAGTAAGCACCACCAACATCCAGCAAACCATTGCCGATCTGAAACGCACCTGGGCCAGCTTCTTCCCCGGCGACCAGTTTGACTATTTCTTTTTAGATCAGCATTTTAACGAACAATATAAACGCGATCAGCGCTTTGGCCAGGTGTTTGGCATATTTACAGGCATAGCCATTTTTGTGGCCTGTTTAGGGTTATTTGGCCTGGTATCGTACACCATTGTGCAGCGCACCAAAGAGATTGGCATCCGCAAGGTGCTGGGCGCATCGGTAAACAATATTTTGAGGCTATTGTATCAGGATTTTGCATTGCTTATCCTCATTTCGTTTGTGATAGCAGTACCGGTAGGCTGGTACTTTGTTCACCAATGGCTGCAAACTTATGCTTTCAGGATGGATATTAACGTGCTGCTGTTCATCGTTCCGTTTTTTGTAGTGATGGTGGTGGCTTTTGCAACGGTATCATTCATGAGCGTAAAAGCCGCGCTGATGAACCCGGTGAAGAGTTTGAAAACGGAGTAGGGGGAGAGTTTTAGGCTCGCAAAGGCGCTAAGCCGCAAAGGTTTTTAAGAGTGCATAGTTTGAGATTTTTAAGTGCGCAAGGTTGTTTAAGACGCAAATGTTTTTTGTGTTTGTTGTGGAGTTTTAGGCTCGCAAAGGCGCTAAGCCGCAAAGGTTTTTAAGGGTGCATAGTTTGAGATTTTTAAGTGCGCAAAGGTGTTTAAGACGCAAATGTTTTTTGTGTTTGTTGTGGAGTTTTAGGCTCGCAAAGGCGCTAAGCCGCAAAGGTTTTTAAGGGTGCATAGTTTGAGATTTTTAAGTGCGCAAAGGTGTTTAAGACGCAAATGTTTTTTGTGTTTGTTGTGGAGTTTTAGGCTCGCAAAGGCGCTAAGCCGCAAAGGTTTTTAAGGGTGCATAGTTTGAGATTTTTAAGTGCGCAAAGGTGTTTAAGACGCAAATGTTTTTTGTGTTTGTTGTGGAGTTTTAGGCTCGCAAAGGCGCTAAGCCGCAAAGGTTTTTAAGGGTGCATAGTTTGAGATTTTTAAGTGCGCAAAGGTGTTTAAGACGCAAATGTTTTTTGTGTTTGTTGTGGAGTTTTAGGCTCGCAAAGACGCTAAGCCGCAAAGTTTTTTAAGGGTGCATGGTTTGAGATTTTTAAGTGCGCAAAGATGGGTACTTTTGTGTCAAGACAAAAGTACCTGGCCCCGCCCGGCCAAGAGGGCGACCGTGTTAGTTTATTAGCAAAATGCTTGTTGCGAACCCTCTCGCCAATATATAAGTACTTCTTTGCAAAGGGCTTTCGTTATTTTCGTTGGGCAGCGGGCTTTAGTGCTAACATAACAGCATTGGCCCCTCATTTGCCGCGGAGGCTGTTACTTTTGTCTTGACACAAAATTAACCAAAAAGTCAAGACAGAAAAAAGCTTCCGCCCCGCTTTTCTGTCGGGCCACCGCTCGTTTGTTCGCGATTAATAACAATCTCTGTCTTTTTCCTTACTTCCTGGCTCTTACCCCGCCTGCCTCTCATCCCCTCTTCCCCAAAAACATTTACAATCCCCTGTTAATAGGCCTTTTAAACAATGCCCACTAATTGCGTTATTTGTACCATGCCCGTATTAACAGCACCCGAAAAACCGATAATCCCCACCTACACCCTTGCGCAAAACAATGGCGATAGCAATGCCATGATCTACGTGCGCAATGCAGGCGGCGAATGCGGCGAGTACAAGCTCGACCCTGCTTTTCTGCAACCTCACCGTAAAGATTATTACCTGTTTGTGCTGATAAAAAGCGGCGCTAACCGCCACTGGATTGATTTTATGCCCTACACCGTAAAGGCCGATACGTTCTATTTTACCGTACCCCAACAGGTGCACCTAAAAGAACATGCCGGCCCTACCAATGGCCTGATGGTTAGTTTTACCGACGAGTTTTTGCAGCTGGAAGATAACCACATGCTGCGCGCCCTGCCCATTATCCAAAACCCCGCCGCCGCGCACGAAATACAGCTTAAGCCCGAAGATGTAGCTTTTATTAACGATACCATGAGCAAAATGCTGGCCGAGTTTAATACCGATAGCACCTGGCGCAACCAAATGCTGGCCTCCTGGCTGCGGGTGCTGGTAATTTACATGAGCAGGCTATACACCGAGCAGTATAACGAAACCTGCATCACCCTAAATTATTGCCTGCTTAAAAGCTACCAGGCGCTTATAGGCGAGCATTACCAAACCCTGCATGATGTTGCCGCTTATGCCGAAAAGCTTAACCTCACGCCCGGTCACTTCAGTGAGGTGATAAAACAGCAAAGCGGCAAAACCGCCATCACCCACATTCACGAGCGGCTGATTGTTTAGGCCAAACGTCGCCTGTTGCACACCGAACTATCGGTAAAGCAAATTGCCGATGAGCTTGGTTTTGAGGATGCTGCCTACTTTAACCGCTTTTTTAAACGCCTTACCGATACCACGCCCATAGCCTACCGGCAGCAAATCCGTGAAATGTACAGTTAATGCCCTGCTAAGTGCAGTGTTGCCAAACGCGCCCCGCCATAGCTTTGCATTATGGAAAAACAAACAGTATTAATAACCGGCGCCAATAAAGGAATTGGCCTGGAAGCCGCCCGCCAGCTTGCTACCGCGGGTTACTATATTTACCTGGGCAGTCGTGATCAGCAACGGGGCGAAAAGGCCGTTGCCCAGCTTAAAGCCGAAGGTTTAAACGATGTTGAACTATTGCTGATAGATGTTACCAACGAGGCATCGGTACAAAAAGCCCACGATGAATTGGCCGCTAAGATCAGTCACCTGGATGTGCTGATCAATAATGCCGGCATCCCCGGTTCGTTCCCACAGGTAAGTTACAACACCAGCGATGCCACCATGAAGGAGGTATTTGAAGTGAACCTCTTCGGCGTGATCCGCACGGTGCGCATTTTTATCAATCTGGTTAAAAAATCGCCAAACCCACGCATAGTTAATGTTACTTCTGATCTGGGTTCGCTCACTTATCAAAACGATCCTGGTTATGAACATTACCACTTCAAATCGGCAGCTTACGGCCCGTCGAAAACAGCGCTGAACGCTTACACCGTTGCCCTGGCTTTTGATTTGAAAGATCAGGTAAAGGTAAACATGGTAAACCCAGGCTACACCAATACCGAGTTTAACGGCAACCAGGGCCCTAAACCGGTTGAAGATGGTGCCGCGCCAATTGTTGAGTATGCTATGCTTGGTGCCGATGGGCCAACGGGTAAGTATGTGAGCGATTATGGCGAAACGCCCTGGTAAGAAAGAGACAGGAGGTTAGCGGCAGGGAATAAGTAAAATATCAATTGCACTCACCTCCACGTCATTGACGTGGGGGGCAACAAAAAAAAACGCCCTCCGGCTAACCGGAGGGCGTTTTTATATAACCTGAAAAAGCAGCAATTATAATTTGCCAATTTCCTGAACAAGGTCGATCAGTTTGTTTGAGTAACCCCATTCGTTATCGTACCATGATACAACTTTAACAAAGTTATCATTCAGACCGATACCGGCTTTGGCATCAAAAATTGAAGTGCGTACATCGCCTTTAAAGTCTTCAGATACTACTTCGTCTTCGGTGTAGCCAAGGATGCCTTTCAATTCGCCTTCAGAAGCTTCTTTCATTGCAGCTTTGATAGTTTCGTATGAAGCACCGTTTTTCAGGCGTACAGTTAAGTCAACTACAGATACGTCGGCAACTGGTACGCGGAAGCTCATGCCGGTTAATTTACCTTTTAATTGAGGTAATACTAAACCTACAGCTTTAGCAGCACCGGTTGATGAAGGGATGATGTTTTGGTAAGCACCACGACCGCCTCTCCAATCTTTTGCAGATGGGCCGTCAACTGTTTTTTGAGTTGCGGTTACAGCGTGTACTGTAGTCATCAAACCTTCTTCAATACCAAATTTATCATCTAACACTTTAGCGATAGGCGCTAAACAGTTGGTAGTACATGAAGCGTTTGAAACGATGTTTTGATCGGCTTTTAACGCTTTGTGGTTAACACCCATTACAAATGTAGGGGTATCATCTTTTGCAGGGGCGCTCATTACTACTTTTTTAGCACCGGCGTCGATGTGTTTCTGAGCAGTTTCCTGGGTTAAGAATAAGCCTGTAGATTCGATTACTACTTCAGCACCTACTTCGTTCCATTTAAGGTTAGCAGGGTCTTTCTCGGCAGTAACACGGATGGTTTTACCGTTAACAACCAAATGACCACCTTCTACAGCAATAGTGCCTTTGAACTGACCATGAGTTGAATCGTATTTTAACATGTAAGCCATGTAATCTGGCTCAACAAGGTCATTAATACCAACAACTTCAATGTCTGGTCTTTCAATTGCAGCCCTGAATGCCAGGCGGCCAATACGGCCGAAACCGTTAATTCCTATTTTCATGATTTTTTAATTTTTACTTGAATAGTAGGTTAATAGATTATTTATGGGTTCTTTAATAATGTTAGTGATCTGCAACCCGGCCTCGGCGGCGGCCTCATGTAAATGCTCCTGAAAATTAAAGGCAACCGACCCGGCGAAGTATATTCCCGCCTCGGGATGTTGCTGGTATAAAGGTAGCAAATATGTAGAAATTAGCTTACTAAATCCTTTTTTTATGACGCTTTGCAGATGATGGTCTGCCTTGTTATCGAGATAAAAATCGGTAAATGAACTAAGGAATAATGCCGGTTGTTTTTGCCTGTAAACCTTTTCGAGCAGGTTTTTACGGTCGGCCTCGTACTTGTGTATAAACTTTTTGCGCAGGGCCGGCGGCAGGGTATCGTTCATGAAACCTTTTATCAGCTGGCGGCCCAGCCAGTTACCGCTACCCTCATCGGCAAGGATATAGCCTAAGCCGTAGTTGTTGGTGGCAACCTTTTTACCATCGTACCAGGCGGCGTTGGTTCCGCTGCCGCAAATGCTGATAATGCCCGGCTCGTTTTTACAACAGGCAATGGCGGCACCTGCAATATCATGCTCAACAGTTATTTTACCGAATTTAAAAAACCGGGCGAAGGCGTTGTGAACTATCTGGCGGCGCTCGTCGGAAGAGGCACCCGCGCCGAAGAAGTAAATGCGTTTTATCTCTTCGGCGTGGTGTATGAGGTTAATGTTTTTGTTTAGCAGCTGGAGGATGTGCTTCTCGTCGTTAAAATAGGGGTTGATGCCATTGGTTTTGAAGGAAGCCACGGTTCTCCCTTTGTCAGTAAGCCGCCAATGTGCAAAGTACGATCCGCTATAAACAACTGCAATCATCAATTTTCTATATCGATAAAATATCCATCATTTGTAAAAGATCATCTTCTAACTTAAACTCGTGATGGTTAAGTGCTTGTTCCAGATCTGTCATCAAGATCTGGTTGGCCTGCAAACCTACCATTTTTTGCGATTCGCCGGCTATTAAAGCGTTAACCGCCGCGAAGCCCAAACGGCTACCCAAAATACGGTCGAAACTTGATGGGCTGCCGCCGCGTTGCAAGTGGCCTAATATAGTAACTTTTATATCGTAATTTTTAACTTCCTGCTGTACAGCCTTTGCCACATCCCAAACGCCGTTTTTATCACCTTCGGCAACAATTACAATGCTTGATGATTTTTTGTTCATGTGGCCCTCTTTCAGGTTCTGGATCAGATCATCAATAGCGGTAGTACGCTCGGGCAATAAAATAGCCTCCGCACCGCATGAAATCCCCGCACGCAAAGCAATAGCGCCCGAATCGCGCCCCATTACCTCGATAAAAAACAAACGATCGTGCGCATCGGCAGTATCACGGATCTTATCGATAGCCTCGATAACCGTGTTGGTAGCGGTATCAAAGCCAAGGGTATAGGTTGAACCGCAAAGGTCGTTATCAATAGTGCCCGGTACGCCCATTACGGCGATATCAGGGTATTTACGAGAGAAACGGAGCGCACCTGTAAAAGTACCGTCGCCGCCAATAACCACCAGGGCATCAATGCCGCGTTCTTTGGCGTTTTGGTAAGCTATCTCCATCCCCTCATCAGTTTTGAAGGGCAGGCAGCGCGCTGTTTTTAAAATGGTGCCGCCTAAGTTAAGGATGTTACTTACCGAGCGTTTGTTCATCTCGTACATGTCGTTATCAATAAGGCCTTTATAACCTTGCCTTATCCCTACAACTTCCAGCCCGTTATACAGGGCTGTTCTAACAACAGCTCGTATACAAGGGTTCATTCCGGGTGCATCGCCGCCCGAGGTTAAAACCCCTATTTTTGATATTTTACGCATCTTTCGCTCCTTGGTTTATCGCCACGAAGATACTGTGTGTAATTTACACCATTAAATTTTATTTATTTTTTTTTGGATTAGCAATTAAGGCTATATATTTAAACTTATTAACTAAATCTCACCAACAGTTTGGAATTAATGTTACCCAAGTTTGACTCCGTATTCTCGATAGACTGCGTGATATTCGGCTTTGAAGCCGGCGAGCTTAAAATTTTGCTCATTGAGCGAAACGAAGAGCCATATAAAGACTGGCTGGCGCTGCCCGGCTACATTGTTGAGCAGGACGAGAGTATTGACGATGCTGCCGAGCGCATCCTGTATGAGCTTACAGGCCTGCGCGATATGCACATGCAGCAGTTCCACACCTTTGGCGAGGTAAACCGTCACCCGCAGGGCCGCGTAATTACGGTAGCCTACTATGCGCTTATCCGCATAAACGGCCAAAAGGAGCTACGCCCGGTAACCCAGTACGCCAAAAAAGCCTTCTGGCACCCGGTAAGCGAGCTGCCTAAACTGGCTTTTGACCATAGTGAGATTTTCAAAACCGGCTTTAACAAAATTAAACGCCGCCTGCACTATCAACCCATAGCTTTTGAGCTGTTGCCCGAGAAATTTACACTTACCCAACTGCAATCGCTTTACGAGGCTGTACTGGATAAAAAATTGGATAAACGCAACTTCCGCAAAAAAATGCTGAGTTATGGCTTTTTAAAAGAGCTGGATGAAAAGCAAAAAGGGGTATCATACCGCGCCGCCAAGCTGTACAAATTTGATAAACGTAAGTACGGGAAGATTTTTCAGGGAGAGATGAATTTGGTTTGAGTGGGAAGTCTTTAGCCAGAAGTACTAAGTCGGAAGTCTTTAGTCTTAAGTCAGAAGTACTAAGTTTTAGTTAGATAAATAAAAAAGCCGGAAATTAATTCCGGCTTTTTTATTTCTATGAGTGAGCCTAACTTAAGACTCTTGACTAAAGACTTAGTACTTCTGACTAAAGACTTATGACTTACAACGAGCTCGGTGCCAGCTCCAAATGGAATTTCACCAGGTTATCTATAGGCGAGCGGATGATGTTGCCTACAACCATGCCGTTTTCGGTAACAACCTCTTCCAGTACGTTACGGAAGTTGTAACCTACCGAACCGATACAGTTAAAAGTGTATTTCTGATAATCAGGGTAGTGAGTTACCAGGTTACGGAAAAAATCTTCGAACGAGGTGCGAACCAGGTTGCGTGAGTATTCGATATGTACGTTGTTATCGTAAACAAATTTGCTGAAGCTTGCGCAAAAACGGTTGGCACGTGGTTGGGTGTAAACCTGCTCGTTGATATCATCAGGAGTAAGTTTGTAAGTTTCCCAAAACAGGTTACGCACAGGCTCGGGCATGTAACCACGTAAATAATCCGTTAACAGCTTTTTGCCGATGTAGCAACCGCTGCCTTCATCACCTAAAATATAAGCACCCGAGTCGATATTTTGCACAACTTCTTTACCATCATAAATGCAGGTGTTGGTGCCCGTGCCTAAAATAGCAGCAAAGCCTTCGGTGTTACCTAACAAAGCACGTGCTGCAGCCAATAAATCATGACCGATGTAAACTTTCGATTTTGAGAAAACCACCTTCATGGCTTCTTCAACAATCTTACGCATCTCGGGCGTTGAGCAGCCGGCACCGTAGTAATTTACTTCGGTAATCTGGTCTTTTTCAAGATCGGTAGGCAGGCTTTCATTAAGCGATTGTATGATATACTCTGTACCTGAAAAGTAGGGGTTATAACCCTCTGTATTAAAGTAAACTTTTTTTCCCTCTTCGGTAACCAGGCACCAATTGGTTTTGGTTGAGCCACCGTCAGCAATTATGATCATAAATTATGTTTTTTTTAAAAATCGGTTAAAAGTAGGATTAACTTATTGTAAAAAAAACACTTTGTATTTCAAAAAATAAAAAATGCGATTTTTACTTAAATAAAGCCCTTTTTTCTGTGTAAATTAAAATTAAAATGCCCCTTTCCTGTAAATTTTATCAACAAATAATCATGTAAATTATGCTGTTTTTTTAAATGTAAAGTTTACAGATAAGGGTATACGCTTACAACTAATAACAGAGTAATTTACAATTGTACACAATTGCACCATATTTAGCAAAATATTGGTTTTTTTTAATGCTAAATCGAGCGTTTTGGTGGGATGATGCTTACCGGGTTTTGAGGTGTCCACATAGGCAAAATAAAGATTGGGCACGGGGTGACGGACGGACGACAGCAGAGGGAGGAGAAAGATGCAAGACTGCAAGAGGCAGGAAGCAAGAAAGCTTTCACCTCTTACGTCATTGCGAGGAACGAAGCAATCGCGAACTTTACAAGGCGGATTTGCATAGCCACTCGACTTCCGTGCGATTGCTTCGTGCCTCGCAATGACGTGGTGGTGGGGCTTACATAAACTGCAACGAATTACCCGGATGTACATGCGTAGCCTTCACATCCGGCACATTCTGCTTAAGCCAGCCTATCATAAATTCAGACCCCGGTTCTTCGCTGGCAATGTGGCCCAGCACAATCAGCGAGAGCTTATCGCCTTTAGCCTGGGCATCGCGCACGTATTCGGCAGTTTCCCATTCCGAGATTTCGCCGCAAATTACTACATCGGGCTTTTTGGCCATTATCTCGCTAATTTGCCTGCGGCCACCCGCTGCTCCCGGCAGCAGCAAAACTTTTTGGCAGCTTTGGGCGGTGTTGCCAATGTAGCGTACCTTTTCGATGCTTAGTTTTTTCTTCAGCGTATCAACCAAAGCGCTTAACGATGTAGGAGGGAGGGTAAGCAGGTTGCCTGTTTCGGGCCTGTAATAGCTCACCCAATCAAGCTGTTTTAACAGGCCAATGCCTACGCCATCGGGTTTAATGCTGTGGATGGTATCGTGGTTACGCCAAACGGCTATATTGTGCTTATCAAGCAGTTGTTTTTTGTATTGGTACACATCATCGTTGGCCAACCAGGCGGTTTCGTCGGCATGGTTATAAAATGTGGGCTCGTGGGCGATGATGAAGTTGGCACCAAGGCTGATGGCTTTTTCAATAACGCCGATAGTGGCAAACATGGTGGTTACTATACCGGTAACTACCGTATCCCTATTTCCCGATTTTAAAGTATCAACCGTGTTGGGGAAAGGCGCACCGGGCACCTGCTTCATAAACAGATCAATGATCTGGCCTACGGTGAAACTTTCGACCGGTTTTATGATAGATGCGGCATTGCCTGTTAAAGGGCCTGACAGCAGGGCGACCGAGCCGGCCAGCGTACCCAACTGGGCTATAAACTTACGGCGGTTAACATGATCATTAAAAGGCGGCGGATTTTGCGGTTGGTTCATCAGGTTGATAATTATGTTTAACCAAATATATAAATTAAGACCGGGGAGTACGCCCCGGTTAACATGTATCAAATGTTAAGCGTTAAGAATTGTTAAAAAAGTAACAGGTTTGTTACCTGATGTTATATCTTCGCAAAAAATTAACCCCTTATTAAGTGCAAAAACTGGCTAAGCTCGTTTACAACAAACCTTTTGTGTACACACTGTGGTTTGGTTTAAGTTTATTTTTGGTTGTTAAAGGTGTGTTAACCCACCAGGGTTTTAACAATTACACCATTTTTAAATACAACTTTTTAAATACCATTCATCAGCATAACCTATACGCTTACCAGCCCGAGCATTATTACGATCTGAATCATTATGGCCCTGTGTTTTCTATCATTATGGCGCCATTTGCTATACTGCCCGATAGTATTGGTGTTATTTTATGGGTGCTGTTTAATGCGTTCATCCTGCTTAAAGCTATCCAAACGCTGCCGATAAAAAAAGATCAATATGTGGTGATTCTGTTGATCTGTGCGCACGAGTTGATGACAGCCTCGGCCAATGTACAAAGCAACCCTATGATAGCGGCATTGATCATCCTCGGTTTCAATTTTATAAAACGCAAACAAGATTTTTGGGCCGCGCTGATGATTGCCCTTGGAGCATTTATAAAGCTTTATGGGATAGTGGGTCTGGCATTCTTTTTCTTTTCGGATAACAAGCTGAAGTTTGCACTCAGCTTTGTATTTTGGTCGGCAGTGTTGTTTGTGCTGCCGATGGCTATCTCGTCGCCTTCGTTTATTGTACAAACCTATCATGATTGGTATGCCGATCTGGTGGTTAAAAACAATGATAACCAGCATTCGTCCATGCAGGAAATTTGTATTACCGGTCTCATCCGTAAGGTATTTAATTACCAGGATTTGAAGAATATGTATGTGATAGGCCCGGCTTTGGTATTGTTTGGATTGTCGTATTTAAGAATTAAACAGTACAAAACGCTTCAATACCAGTTGCTTATTCTGTGTTCGGTATTGATTTTCGCGGTTATTTTCAGCAGCTCGGCCGAGTCATCTACCTATATCATCGCTTTTGCCGGCGTAGCCATCTGGTTTATGAACCTTGACAGGCCTGTTACCGGTTTCGAGATTTTTTTACTGGTATTCGCGCTCATCATCACCAGCTTATCGCCATCCGATCTTTTTCCTGATTATATCCGGACGCATTACATCGTGCCCTATAAATTAAAATCGCTGCCTTGTTTTTTAATCTGGCTAAAAATTGTTTACGAAACGCTGCTGAGAGATTTTAAAGCCGAAAAGCCTGCGCAGGCAATCGTAGTTGAGTAGCGAATTAAATTATCGTAACAAGTTAAAGTGTGCTGTTATGATTTTCATAAAAAAAGCGCAGAATACTTGCAGATAAATAACAATTTATTATTTATGTTTGTAACGGGAAAGTTACGATTTGAGAACTTTTGCCATCCCCTGATTAAAAAATTGATGAGCGCTGTAGCGTTTTATCTATATTATCGTAATAGATATGTTACACAGGGTAAGCAAAGGCATGTCAAATATATGATTTTTTACCTGTTACAACCTGTTGCAATTAAAAATTCTATAGCGATAAAATAAAATGACATACCCTGTCGATAAAAAGCTCTCTATTGTTATCCCCTCGCACAATGAGGAAAAAAATATCAGCTATCTGATAGATCAGATCCGTGAAACCCTTACACCTACCGGGTATGCCTACGAATTGATTTTTGTTGATGATGGCAGCCGTGATAATACGCTGAATGAACTTAAAATAAACGCCGAAGTATATCCAAACGTTTTTTATGTAGAGCTTTCGCGCAATTTTGGTAAAGATTATGCCCTGAAAGCCGGGATAGCCATGGCCAAAGGCAATGCCGTTATAACCATGGATGCCGATTTGCAGCACCCCCCGCAAATGATTTTAAAAATGCTGCACCATTGGGAAGAGGGCTACGATATTGTTTACACCTACCGCGAAGGCGAAAATCCGCACGGTAAAAGCTACCAAAAAGTTACTTCAAAACTGTTTTATAAAGGCCTAAACATGCTCTCAGACATCAAAATGGAAAACGGCACTGCCGATTTCAGGTTGATTGACGAAAAGGTAGTTAAGCAATTAAAACTGATTGACGAGTACGAAATCTTTTTCAGGGGGATTATCAAATGGGCCGGTTACAAGCAGATCGGCATCCCATATGTACCCTCAAAACGCCACACCGGCGAGGCAAGCTATTCTTTTTTTAAACTGGTTAAGCTTGCAGTAACCAGCATAGTGGCATTCAGCGCCCGCCCGCTTTATATTATTTCGATGATAGGTTTGCTGTTTTCAACAGCGGCTATTTTGTATATCCCTTATGTACTGGTAAGTTATTTTTTGGGATACGCTGTATCAGGCTGGGCATCTATCATTGCTACCATTGCCTTTTTTGGCGGATTACAGTTGATGGTGATGAGTGTGATTGGCGTGTATGTAGGCAAAATCTTTATGCAATCAAAACACAGGCCGCATTATATTATCCGTTCATCAAATGTTGTTATTGTAAATAATGATCTTATTAGGATTTGATGTAGAGGAGTTTGATTTGCCGCTGGAGTATGGCAAGTCGATCTCTTTTGATGAGCAGCTTGAAATTTCAACCCGGGGTACCCAAACTATACTGAACCTGCTGAAGCAGAAAAACGTAAAGGCTACGTTTTTTTGCACGGCAAACTATGCCGTTAACCGCCCGGACATTATTGGGCAGATAGTGACGGACGGACACGAGATAGCATCGCACGGCTATTTTCATTCAGATTTTAAATCCGAACACCTGCTGCAATCAAAACTGGTACTTCAACAAATTTCGCGAACCGAAGTAACCGGCTTCCGCATGGCGCGGATGATGCCTGTTGACGAGGCCGAAATAGCAGAGGCCGGTTACGAATACAATTCATCGTTAAACCCTACATGGCTGCCGGGGAGATACAACAACCTGAAAAAACCGCGTACATGGTTTTATGATCGTAATGTATTACAGCTTCCTGCCTCGGTATCGGCACGGTTGCGTTTCCCGCTTTTTTGGTTAAGCTTTCATAACCTGCCATTGTTTTTGTTAAAAAGGATGAGCGGGGGAGCTTATAAAAAAGATGGCTACCTGAACCTGTATTTCCACCCCTGGGAATTCACCGATCTGCATGATAAGGATAGCATAGGTATTCCGGGCTATGTTGCCAGGAACTCGGGAGATGCCTTAACCCGGCGTTTGGCTGATTTTATTGATTGGGCGCAAGCTAAAGGATATCCCTTTGCCCGCACTACAGACTTTTGCAACACCATCAAAAACAAATACCAGGAAGCCATAGTTTTACCTTTATGGGCGGCCAAATAACGCTTAGCAAATCAATTGATAAAATTGATTGCTATTTTGAGCATAATTTAGCATATTTGCACCGCAAAAAAACAATACAAACACTGTAGGTTCAAAACCGGGTTGATGATTGTATTTTTAATGTGATGGTCCTATAGCTCAGCTGGATAGAGCAACAGATTTCTAATCTGTAGGTCTTAGGTTCGAATCCTAATGGGATCACATCTTGTATAGCCTCTTAGATTTATCTAAGGGGCTTTTTGTTGGCTAAGTCTTTTCGGGGTTTATTTCTTCGGATTGCATCGAATATTATTATTTAAGGGCTGTTATATGTTATGATCTGCCTTACAGATAATTAGATGAGAAATGGTTAAACTAATGCTCTTAGGGTACTGCGGTATTTTGAATCTTCTACTAAATCAATGAATCTTATTAAGCTATCATGACTCATGTTTGATGTGGCAAAAACAATCCTCGAACCTCCGCTTGAAGCAATCACGCAAACATGCTTTCTGGTTAAGAAGTATATTGAAACTAAGATAATCGCTAAGACAACGGTAAAGGAAACAGCATAAGACGAATTGTTTTGATTGCCAACAATAAAACCACCAATCCCAATTATAGCTGCTATAACTAAGAGCATTGGATAGCTATTGTAAGTTGTTTTGATTGATTATTTATAAAGATGAAAGTTCTAAAATCATATTTCGAAAACGGGCGCCTCTTCCACAATGACCCCAGAATTTAAAAGCATTGAGATTAGAGGCTCAATATAAATATTTCCTAAATCTGCTACATTATACATTATGCGCAATTCGGCCGCGCTATTGCCTCGTCCTGAAGAGAGAATTGTAAATTCCAGATTTTCAAATTTGAACACGTTTTTCTTGTCAGAGAAAGTTATCCCAAAAGGATGTAATCTTGAAGAAATTTTGAATGTTTCAGTAAGTAGGTTGTAATTTTTGTTTAGTTTTATTATAAAGTAAAATGTGTTTAATGGAACATCATATATCTTGTTTATTAAACTTTTTAAGTGCTTTAAGTGTACTTTGTAAAGAAAAGGATCAATCTTTATTTCAAACCAAAATTTGTTAGGCATGGAAATTACCTTTGATATAGATAGTCCATGGGATTCCATACCTTGATTGTAGAAATTACCAACATCACCATCGTTTGAAAAATAATCTTTGATTTTATCGAACGCCGATTCATCAAGTGAATGTTTGGTTTCGTTGCTTTCTACACTACTAAGGCGGAGATGTAGATAGTCGATTGTGTCGATAACGGCCGAGTTATCTCTAATAAGCTTATCCGCTTGCGATTCCAATAACAAGAGGTCGGTTGAGTGAAAAGACAAAGGATAGCTATAACTGAATTTCGTGTTAATTATTTTCAATAAATTATTCAACCCCTCAAACGAAGCTACATTAAAGCCTTGTAATAGGCTTAATGGAGGTTGAATTGTTGACAAATCCACCCCTAAAAGTCCAACAGGAATTACCTCAATAGCTTTTGAATAGGAATACCCTGCTTCAAAGTATATCCAATTTGAATGAATAGAATTTGGGGTAACGAAAACGAACATTATAGACGAGTTAGTTAAAGCTTCTTCTACGGTATGAATCCAATTTTTACCAAAGGGAATACTTTGGCCATCACTTGAACAGAATATATCAACAGTTTGCGATGTTTTTGTCATCAACATATTCTTTAATTGATTTATCACCAATTTGTCTTTCGCCGAATGACTTAAAAAAATGGTAGGCTTTTTCATCTATTAAATATAATATCACATTGTTGAAGATAAATAAATCTTAATTGAATCTTGAATTATAAAAACCTATTTCAAATATTTTCAGATAATATAAAGTAACAAGTATAGCGTCGTGAATTATTAGTGTTTGACTTTAATGTTTATTTATATGTCGCGAACCGTCATGCAAACAGAGCACATTGTCTTTCAAAAGAAGCTCGATAGAGCGATTGAAAGAATGCTTCATGAGATACCGGCGCTGCATTTGACAACCAGGATAAGAGCGACGGCCTTAAATCAAATGCTGTGACGGTATCGAAGCAATGTGCGAAAAAGCAGTTGAGCAAAATTATAATGAGCAATTGGAGTTTGATTAAGGCATCTTCTCTAAATATTTTTACTCCGCATGGGCTGTTTTCATTTTCGGCGCTCATGTAAGAATACGGCCATCATCCGGGGGCGTTGAAATTAATTTAAACAAGGCCTGCCTGCACTATTTGAGTAAACAAATTTGAAAGAACATATATTGTTGAGTATCCAAAAAATGAAAAAACTATTAAGCATTATTTTAAGTACGGTTGCATTGAATGTTGCCGCCCAAACGCCTCACTTTAACATTAACGGGCAGGTTGGTAACCTAAACGGTAAAAAAGTTTATTTAAGTTTTATGACTGATGGCAAAGGGCATGAAGATTCAACCACGTTGGCCAACGGAGCTTTCCATTTTACCGGTCAGATGAATCCTTACAGCTCAGTACGGCTGGCAATTGACCATAAAGGTGCCGGACGTGAGATTGCTACCCACGGCGGGGACGTTATCTATTTTAACTTCTCCAACGAGACGTTGAATATCGCTTCTAAAGACTCGTTGGCAAATGCTCAATTCAGCGGTTCTAAAACCTATGATGAATATTCAGCTTATGTAAAGGCAGTAGGGCCGATGCCATGGGATATTGACCGCATTTCAAATGCCGAGATTGCCGCCGCGCCCGAACTTGCTCAGGATACCTCATTCCTGAACGCGGTAGCCCGCCGTCACTATAAAATGATTGCCGACCTGGGGACTAAAAACCTGGAGTTTGCTAAAACCCATCCGGATTCTTTCTTTGCGCCTGTAGCATTGTTCGGTACGGCAGCTAATGATAAAACTGCTGCATTAGCCGAACAGATCTACAAAACCTTTAGCCCTGCAATTCAGGCAACGGATAATGGCAAGACCATCAAGGAGCTTATTGATGCGCATTATCGTTTGAAAATTGGAGGCGTTGCGCCAACGTTTACACAAGTAAACCCGGCCGGTAAAGCCGTGTCATTAGCTGATTACAAAGGCAAAATAGTGTTGGTTGATTTCTGGGCCAGCTGGTGTTCGCCTTGCCGCCAGGAAATTCCCAATCTGTTAAGCCAGTATAAAATGTATAAAGATAAAGGATTTGAGATCCTGTCTGTATCACTTGACAGCAGCCGTGAAAAATGGTTAAAGGCTGTGCAGCAGGAAGGGATGGGATGGCCCCAGGTTAGTGATCTTAAAGGCAACAACAATAGTGCTGCCCGCCTGTACGGCGTAACGGGTATCCCGGCCACTTTCCTGGTAGATCGGGACGGAAAACTCATTAGCACAACGCTTCGTGGAGAAGAGCTAAATAAAAAGCTTGCCGAGGTTTTTAAGAATTAGAATCCACCCCCCACTCTTTTTCGATCCTCGCTGCCGCATAACTACCTGTTTTGCGGCAGCGTTGGCTTTTAAGCCTTTGTATAAAGGCGATGCCCAAAGATAACCGGCACAAGTACCGGCTTTCTAACTATTAAAATAAAACCAGTCTCATCAATTGCATGTTTACGTATCATTATTGATATGTTACGATAATTAATTTCTTCCTAACATAAAATTTACTTGCTTGCAGGATATTCGCCGCGGATAAATATGGCAGCGGGATATGCCGTTTATCCTCAAATCTCCATGGTACAAAAGCATGGCTTACTCAGCCTTTGCCGTATCTAATTAAAAACATTAAGCAATTAAACAGAATTTGTAAGATGAATTCAAGAAGAGACTTTTTAAAAAAGGCAGCTTTATTATCCGGCAGCGCCGCGGCAATAAATATGCTGCCACCCGTTATACAAAAAGCCCTGGCTGTTAATCCCGAGCCGGGCAGTACTTTTTATGATGCTGAGCATATTGTGTTCCTGATGCAGGAAAACCGCTCGTTCGATCACCAGTTAGGTACCCTTAAAGGTGTACGTGGTTATAACGATCCCCGCGCTATCAACCTTCCCGATAAAAATAAAGTTTGGCTGCAAACCAACAATAAAGGCGATACTTACGGCCCTTTCCATTTAGATGTAAAGGATACCAAAATTGCCTGGATGGGGTCATTACCCCACGGCTGGAGCGACCAAACCGATGCCATGAACAATGGAAAATACGATAAATGGCTGGATGTAAAAAAAGCACGCAATAAAAACTTTGCCGATATGCCCCTAACCATGGGCTACTGCAACCGTGCCGATTTTCCGTTCTATTATTCGCTTGCTGATGCCTTTACCGTATGCGATCAAAACTTTTGCTCAAGCATAACCGGTACCCATCCCAACCGCTATTACTGGATGACCGGCACCGTGCGCGAGGCCAACAAATCCGAAGGCATTGCCCACCTATGGAACATCGACAACTATAACTACCCGGTACTGAACTGGACAACCTTCCCCGAGCGATTGGAAGAACATGGTGTAAGCTGGAAAGTTTATCAAAATGAACTTACCATGGGCCTTGATTTTGGTAACGAGGAGGAAGCCTGGTTAGGTAATTTCGGTACCAACGTATTGGAGTACTTTGAACAATACAATGTGCGGATGCACGAGGGGGGTATTGCCGGTTTGCAATCGAAAAAAGAGAATACGCTGAAGCAGATTGCCGAAATGGAAAAGCAGCCCCAGGAGGGCAGGGTAGTAACCCGCCTTGCTGCCGCTAAAAAGTTATTGGCTAATATTGAGCTGGCACAGGCAAAATACACTAAAGAGAATTTTAACAATCTGCCTAAAACACAGCAGTCGTTAAATAACAAGGCTTTCACTACTAATATCAGCAATCCAGATTACCATAGCCTGGAAACATTGGAATATAATGATAATGGAACCAGCCGTAAGGTAAATGTACCTAAAGGTGATGTGTTCCACCAGTTTAGGGAGGATGTAAAGAATGGTACGCTACCAACGGTATCATGGCTGATGCCACCCGCCAATTTCTCAGATCACCCGGGTGAACCATGGTTTGGTCCGTGGTATGTGAGTGAGGCGATGGAGATATTGCTTCAAAACCCGGAGGTGTGGAAGAAAACCATTTTTGTGATCACCTATGATGAAAACGATGGTTATTTTGACCATGTACCTCCGTATGTAGTTCCTAACCCGTATAAAGAACATACTGGCAAAGTATCGGCAGGAATAGATCCAAAACTTGATTTCGTTACTAAAGAACAGCAAACCAACCCATCTGCAACAGATACCAATATCCGTGAGGCTGCCATAGGCTTAGGCTACCGTGTACCAATGATCATCGCCTCGCCATGGACGCGTGGTGGTTATGTATGTTCGGAAGTGTTTGACCATACTTCGTCGATACAATTTGTTGAAACATTTTTGGCTAAGAAACTCAATAAAAAAGTTCAGGAAGAAAATATCACCCAATGGCGCCGTACCATTTGCGGGGATTTGACATCGGCTTTCCGTCCTTATAATGGCGAGAAAATAGATGGCCCTGTATTCCTGGAGAAGAAACAATTTATTGAAGATATCCATCAGGCACAGTTCAAGGAGATCCCGGCCAACTTTAAAAAGCTGTCCGCTGCCGAAATTGAGCAGATCAATACAGATCATACCCAATCGCCATATTTTCCTAAACAGGAAAAAGGTGTTAAGCCATCATGCGCGTTGCCTTACGAGTTGTACACCAACGGGTATTTTAATAAAGCCAGCAATACTTTTGAGATAGCTTTTAAAGCTGGTAATAAAGTTTATGGTCAGCGTTCGGCAGGTTCACCGTTCAGAGTGTATGCAGTTAATCCGTATGAGAAAGAGCAGTTACGTGCATGGGATTACAGTGCCGCTGCGGGTGATACTTTAACCGATGAATGGAAAATCAGCAATTTTGAAAACAGTGCTTATCATTTAAAAGTTTATGGCCCTAACGGTTTTTACCGTGAGTTTACCGGTAGCAATAACAACCCACAGATTAAAATTACCTGCGATTATGAAGCCAGCCGTTTAAACGCCGCTAAGCTTACCGGTAATGTGGTTATAAATATTACCAACCACGATAAAAAAGCGCATACTGCGGTGATCAGTGATAAAAGTTATAAGGCACAGGCTCAAACCCTGGCCATACCTGCCGGTGGCGGTACAAGGGTTGTTTTAAACCTTGCTAAAAACCACAACTGGTACGATTTGGGCGTAACACTAAAAGGCTACGATGCTTTTGAAGAACGCTTTGCAGGTCGTGTTGAAACAGGCGCACCAACTAAAACCGATCCGTTAATGGGCGGTGTTGTTTAATTATTTTGACGAAGGGCTAATTACTAATGTTCTCCGATCTGTTTTATGGTCAATCAGTCTGACAAAGAATTACTGCAGGATATCGCCCTCGGAAATGAACAGGCTTTCCAGATGCTTTTTAACCGGCACTGGAAAAGCCTGTTTTCATTTGTTTACCGCCTAACCCGCGATGAAGACCATACCAAAGATGTTTTGCAGGATGTTTTTTTACACCTCTGGAAAAACAGAGAAAACCTGTACGTTGGCGATTCTTTTCTGCCTTACCTGAACACGGTTGCCCGCAGCAATGTAATGTCGGCTTTCAGGAAAGATAAAGTGCGCTTACAAGGTGTGGAGGTACTGTCCGAAGCTGTTAAATTATCCGATGCCAGCGATGAGCAGTTACTGTTGAAGGAAGTAACGCAAACTGTTGATGTTGAGCTTTCAAAAATGCCGTTCAATATGCGGCAATGCTTCAGGTTAAGCCGTTATGAAGATAAATCCATCCGTGAGATTGCTGCTGAGCTGAAGCTTTCTGAGCAAACTGTGAAGAACAATATCTCTGAGGCTTTGCGCAGGTTAAGGATTTCTGTGGAGCAGGGCTCGTTGATTTATTTAACGGTTTTGGTGGTGAACGCAGTATTGTAATTATCAAAAAAAAGCGGGGGAATCGCACAATTCCCCCGCTTTTTTATTTCTTCCGAACACCTATGGTGACAACACCAACAAAGGCACGGAGATTATAATGAATCATAATATCGTGTTGCAATTATTAATAAAAGCTTAACTATTTATTAAAGTACTTTTTGGCTTTTCATGCGCTATGCTATGGAATGAAGAGTAAAAAGTACGAGGCACTAAAAAATCTGTTTGAGCAATACGAAGAAGGATCGATCCATCAATCGCAAAAAGAAATAATTGACGATTGGTTTGATCAACACCAGGATGAAGAGATAGTTGACCTGCTCAAAGATCCTGAACAGGAAGCACGGATCTATAAAGAATTACACCAACGCGTTATGCAGCCGATAAAGCCGGTTGGCGTGGTTCGTAAACTTAGCCAGGCTACATGGTTGCGCGCCGCCTGTATCATTTTATTAGCAGGTATAGCCGTTGGTTTATATTACAAAAAACACAACACCACAATAGATAACCCCGCGCTGGTATTCCAAACATACCAAACCGGCAATGGCCAGGTTCAAAAAGTTGAACTGGCAGATGGTTCAACCATCTGGCTAAACGCAGCGACTACTCTAAGGGTACCCACACCATTCAAACAACGCTCAATTTATTTAGATAAAGGCGAGGCCTTTTTTGAAGTAAAGCACGATGCCAATAACCCTTTCACTGTTACAACCGGTAGTATCATTACCCGCGATATCGGCACATCTTTCAATATCAGAGCTTATCATCCGGAAACTGAATACAGGGTTGAAGTAGCCTCGGGCAAAGTAGCTGTTGAGCGCTTAAGTAACTCAGGAAAATCGGAGATTTTAAACCGGTCAATCAGCCAGGGGCAGGGCTTGGTTTACAATGTGACCGATCAAAAAAGCCAGCTAATAGCCAAATCTCCTGAACTGATACAAGGCTGGAAAACAAACGGAACACTTTATTTAGACAAACTCACCCTACCACAAATAGCAGAAGAACTTTCACGCCATTTCAAAATCCGGGCAATCGTCAAACACCCGGAATTGGACAGGCATCAGTATACCATCAATCTTGGCACCATGGATCTCAATACATCCCTACCTGAGTTAACCCTGCGTACCGGGATGAGTTATGAACTTACCCCTGATAAATTAACCATTAACCCTTCAGCAAACGGCATGAAATAAAGCAACATCAGTAAACAAAAAAAGCCGGAGGTGATCCCGCACTTCCGGCTGCAAAAGCGGGCGCTGTAGCAGCACCGGCCCATTTAATTAACTCGTCAAAATTAATTATCGCAACTAAATATGCACCTTTTTATCCAAATAGGAAAAAAAATCCTGGAAAGAAAAATTTTTATTCAGATCCCATTATCACTTATGGTGATACTTTTTTTAACAACAGGCAACGCAGCCTTCGCCCAATCAACAGATGCATCCATTTCCGGCCAGGTAAAGGATGCTAAAGGCGCGGCTATGCCCGGCGTAACCATCTTAATTCAAAATACTTCAAACGGTTTCCGTTCATCAAGCGTAACTAATAATGAGGGTAAATACACTTTCCGCCAGTTACCTTTGGGCAAACAGTATGTAGTTAAAGCATCTTTTGTAGGCTACGATTCGCAGGTTAAAAACGAAATTTCGGTTAACCAGGGCGATAGGGTAGTGGTAGACTTTTTAATGTCGAACAATACTCTCGGTTTGAAAGAAGTTGTAGTTAAAGCCAACACGCTAAGCAGCCGTAATGATCGTTTGGGCGGCAGTACCTCTATCAACGCCCGTACCATTCAGCAGATCCCTGCGCTGAACCGTAATTTTACTAACTTATTATCGCTTGCGCCAACCTCAAACGGCGGTTCGGTGAGCGGCCAGCTGCCATCATCAACCAACTACGTGATTGATGGTACCAGTGCCCGTAGCAATTTAACATCAGGCGCGGTAGGTAGCGGTCCGTACTCGTTATCGTTAGAGGCCATCCGCGAATTTGAGGTATCAACCAATATTTATGATGTTTCGCAAGGTCGTGCAGGTGGCGGCACGGTTAGCGCGGTTACCAAATCGGGTACCAACACGCTTACCGGTTCGGCTTTTGATTATTACCGTTCAGATGCTTTGGCCAGTTCTTATGATATCCGCGGTAACAAACGCGAGCAAAACTTTACTACTAACCAGTATGGTTTTAGTTTAGGCGGCGCTATCGTAAAGGATAAATTGTTCTTCTTTACCGCGCTCGACCGCCAGGAGCAATCGGCACCGTTTTATATTGCCGATATCAAATCGGATGCTGATGCTATATCCCTGCGCATCAGTAAAGGTATGCTGGATAGCGTGATCAATATCGGCCGTGCAAAATACGGCTTAGGTAGCGGTCCGCAGGTGGGTGAGTTTCCGAGAAAAACTACGGCTAACACGTTTTTTGCCCGTATCGATTGGCAGATCAACGATAAAAACCGTTTAACCATCCGCAACAACTACAGCGATTGGAACAACCCGAACAGTACCGATGATAACTCGAACATCAACCTGTTTGAAACTTACGGTAACTTCAAATCGCGCGAGAACACCACGCTGGCATCCTTACGTACCCAGTTCAGCTCAAGCTTTTTGAACGAGTTGAAATTACAATGGCAAAGTGCTAAGCGTGATTATACGCCGAACAACCAGCTCCCGGCGGCAAATATCCCGCGCGCTATTGTTACCGTGCGCTCAACCCTGCCAAACGGAACTATCGGCAGTACTTCGGTACAATTGGGCGGTCAGCGTTTTACACCGGAGAGCGATCTGGAAAACCAGTTGCAATTGGTGAACACCAGTTACCTAACCAAAGGCAAATACAACTTTACATTTGGTACTGATAACACGTTAACTTACCTGAATACTTACATCTCGAACGAGCAAAACGGCAGGTTCATTTTCAACAACATTAAAGAGTTTGATGACCTTAACCCAACCCGTTTTGTGCGCGAAGTGCCTATCGATGGTATCCCATCGGTACAGCAATATGTGTTAAACCTGTCGGCTTTTGGCCAGGTGCAATTCGAGCCGGTAAAAAATGTGAGCGCTACCTTCGGTTTACGTTGGGATTTAACCAGCTATTTAACCAAAGGCGATTACAACCCGGTTGTTGACAAAGCTTTGGGCTTGAGAACAGATGCCAACCCAACCGATTGGAACAACTTCCAGCCAAGGATGCAATTATCATGGGATGTGAAAGGCAAAAAGACTGATATTATCCGTTTAGGCGGTGGTATCTTCTCGGCCAATCCTATCAACTACGCGCAGGTAAATAACATCCAGAACAGCGGTACCAAAGTTGCCTCTATCGATATTACCAGGCCAAACACAGGCACCAACCTGGTGCCTAAGCCAAACTTCCCGGCTTACCGTAACGATCCGTCTACAGCTCCCGGTTTAATCCCGGGTGCACCAACGGTATCAACCATCAACCTTAACGATCCGCATTTGCAGATCCCTACCATTTACAAAGCTAACTTAAGCTATAACCACCTGTTTGGCGATTACCTGCGTTTAGGCGTGAATTTGCTGATAAGTCGTACTACCAATAACTATGTTTATCTGGATAGGAATTTGGTTGATCAGCCTTACTTCACCCTATCTAACGAGGCTAACCGCGGTGTGTTTGTACCGGCCAATACCATTTCATCGTCAGGTGTTACCGATAACGTTCAGGGCCGCAAAACTCAATTAGTGGGTCGTACACTTGAACTGACCAACGGTGCAAAGCTTAACCAACAAGCGTTTGTATTTGATGGCGATTTCCGTTATTACAAAGATGGTTTCCTGTCGTTCAGCTATACCTGGAACAATACAAAGGATAATACCTCATACAACGGTAACGTAGCCAATACTTCTACCTTCCGCCCTATAAAATCTGATCCGCGCGATTTGAGCGAGATGGATTATTCAGACAACCAGTTCAGGAGCAAGATCGTAGTTTACGGTTCAACCCCAACCTGGAAAGGTTTCTCTTTCAGTGGCAGATTTACCGGCAGCGGTGGTACCCGTTATTCATTAACTGTTGATTCGGACATTAACGGCGACTTTGTGGGCGGACCGGGAACGGATAACGACTTAGCCTTCGTATTTGATCCAAACAATCCGAATACCCCGGCAGCTGTAAAAGCCTCGATGGAAAAAGTGTTGAACAACCCTGATAACCGCGCTAAAGATTACATCAAAAAAAGCATCGGTAAAATTGCCAACAGGAATGGTGGCAGCAACCCATTTTCGGGCACGTTTGATGTTAGGTTATCTAAAAGTTTCCACACTTTTAAAACCCAACAACTTACGCTAACTGCCGATGTGTTCAACTTTGCCAACCTGTTAAATAAAAACAAAGGTGTTAACTATAACCTTGGTCAGCAAACGTTGTACACCGTTACGGGCTTTAACCAGGCAACAAAACAATACAGCTACCGAGTAAACGAAAACGTGGGCGTAACAACTGCCAATGGTACACCATACCAAATTCAGTTGGGCGCGCGCTATTCATTTTAATAATGTAGTGTAAACAAACAATTAACAATAACATCAAAAACGGGCGGGTTTTACCAGTCCGTTTTTGATGTTTAAATTAAAGCTTATGATGCAAAATTTACTTAGCATTTGTCCTCCTCAAAATACATCGATACGTAACAACCTGTAATACCAAACAGCATGTTTAAGTTGAGGTGTTTTTTATTTGGGGCGATGATGCTGATCCCTTACCTGCTTTTGGCGCAAACCACCAAAAGCAATTTATCGGGCATTGTTTGCGACCAGAATAAAGTGTTTATCGAGGGGGCCGTGATTCGTGTGGTTTACCAGCCCGCATCAACCCAATATGGCTGCTCAAGCAATAAAGCAGGCCGTTTTTATCTGCCCGATCTGAAGCCCGGCGGCCCATATCAAATTGAGATCTCTTACACAGGTTACGAACCGTTCATTCAGCAAGACGTTTATTTAGGACTTGATGAGCCTGAAGTATTAAACGTAACCTTAAAAAACAAACAAACCCAACTTCAGGAAGTGCGGGTAAGTGCATCGCCAATAACAAGGCCTGTGTTAACAACTACCCAAACCGGCCCATCGGTAAAAAATAACAGACAAAATCTTAATAGCCTGCCTACCATAAAACGAAGCGTTAATGATTTTATCAGGCTCACCCCGCAGTCATTCGGGCCGGCAATAGCGGGTGGCAATTACCGGCAAAATTTTATTACTATTGATGGCTCGGAATTTAATAACAATTTTGGCGTAGGTGATAATTTGCCGGGTAACGGTGCGCAGCCGGTATCGTTGGATGCTATCGACAGGCTTTCGGTAAATGTGGCACCATTTAATGCCATTTGGGAATCGGGATTTATTGGCAGTACCATCAACATCACCACTCGTGCAGGCTCTAACCTTACTGAGGCTTCTGTTTATCGCTTTTACCGCAACCAAAACAGTTACGGTTACCACACGGGTAATGCTTCGTTTGATAAAAGAAACCTGTCTTATCACCAGGATGGCATTAGGATAGGCGGCCCCATCATCGCCAATAAGCTTTTTTATTTTTTTAGCGCTGAAGGCGAAAATGAAAAGTATAATCCTCAACAACTGATTCCCGCGACTGCGGATATGCCCTACGGCAGCGGCCCCAACACAGCCCGCCCCACGGTAACCGAACTGAACCAGATTGGCAATTACCTGCGCGATACCTATCGCTATGATCCGGGCGGTTACGGTAATTACGAGTTTGAAAACAAAAGTTACAAGATATTGGGGCGGATAGATTGGAATATAGGCGATAACAATACCTTCAGCATCCGGTATAATCAATTAGTTAGTACCCGGCCCGAGTTGGTTAACGGGTCACGCAGCCCTTTAACCGCCTTCCCGGCAGGGGCGGGGCGGCGTAGTATCAATGCCCTGCCGTTCAGCAATTCAAACTTCAGCACCAAATCCAATTTTTATTCATTGGCTGCCGAGTGGAATGCTAAACTAAACTCCGGCGTTTATAATACGCTGAGGGCATCATACACCCGCCAGTACGAACCGCGGCAATCAGACAGTAAACCTTTTCCTTTTGTTGATATTTTGAAGGATGGTATCCCGTTTACATCATTCGGCTACGAGCCTTTTACTTACGGAAACAGCCGCAATGTAACCCTGGCCTCACTGATTGATTACATTAACTGGAACCATGGTAAAAACAACTGGTTGGCCGGTGCGCAGGTTGATTACAGCCGCACCAGCAACACTTACATTCCTTTTGGTACCGGATATTACACTTTTGCATCATGGGATGATTTTGTATCCGGCAAATCACCGGTTGATTATGCCATTACTTATTCAACCGTTCCGGGTACCGCGCAGCCATCTTATAATTTTAAATACGCTAACCTGGCCTTGTTTGCACAGAACACCATTATACTCGGCAAGCGCTCGAGCATTACGGCCGGGTTTAGGTTTGATATCCCATGGTTCCCTGAGGGTTTGGCCGAGAATGAGGGTATTGCCAAACTTAGTTTTGCCAACGGGCTGCATCTGCATACCTCACAACTACCTTTTGTTTCGCTGCTACTATCGCCGCGTATAGGGTTCTCTACCTATCTTGGCCGGGAAGAAAAGCTTCGCCTGCGGGGCGGTACAGGTGTATTTACCGGGCGTATTCCATTTGTATGGATCATAAGCCAGGCCCGGTACTCGGGTTTGCAGCAGGTAACCCAAACCTGGCAGGGCAGGCAAAATACGCCCGGCCCATTCAGTCCAGATCCGCAAAAATATATCCCGGATATCGCTACCCAGCAACCCGGTTTGCCCGCCATAACCAGCGTACTATCAAAAGAGTTTAAAATGCCCCAAACCTGGAAAAGCAGCGTTGGCCTTGATGTGCGCTTACCGGCAGGTTTTACCGGAACTGCCGAGGTGCTTTATAATAAAGATATTAACGCCATTGTTTTTAACGATGCCAACCTGGTAACGCCAAAGCACCTCGATATTGCCGGTTACCCGGATAACCGGCTGGTATATCCGGCAACTAATAACCAACGTTTTATTAATCCGTTAAATGCCGCCGGGATGCCCGATGCTAAAGGTAATTCGCCGTTTAACGCGGTGGTGGTGAGCAATTCATCGAGAGGTTATTATTGGTCGGCCACGTTTCAGTTAGAGCGGAAAATTTGGGGCGGTTTCTCGATGTCTGCAGCGTATATTAAAAGCATGGCTAAGAATTTAAACGATGGTGATGGTGATCAAACTTTATCGGCGCTATACGCCAAACCAACTGTTAACGGCATCAATACGCCCGAATTGGGTTATGCAGGCTATGTAAGCCCCAACCGGGTAGTGGCTTCATTTATTTACCGCAAAAATTATCTTAAAAAATTTGCTTTAAGCGCTGGTTTGGTTTACCAGGGCGCTGTTGACGGCCGGTTTTCCTATACCTATGCACAGGATTTTAACCATGACGGTACCAATAAATCGCTCATCTACGTTTCGCGCGATCCTTCGGAAATTACTTTTGTGCCTTTGACTGTAAATCAGCCTGCAAAAGTTACCTATACCGCTTTGCAACAAAGCGATGCCTTTTTTAAATACATCGATCAGGATGCCTACCTACGCACCCGCAAAGGACGGTATGCTGAACGAAACGGGGCCACCCTACCATGGCGTAATCAATGGGATTTTAAACTTACGCACGATTTTGTTTTGAGCGATAAAGCTGTTAAACACACCCTCCAGTTATCATGGGACGTTTTTAACGTAGGCAACCTCCTCAACAAAAACTGGGGACTGAAAAAACTGGTGAACGCCAACTCCATTTTAGTGCCCGCAAATCTGCCCGATGTAAGGGCCGGCGGTAATATCAAGCCAACATTTCAACTGGCTACAGTGGGTGGAAGGTTAATAACCGATACCTTTAAAAATGATGTGAGTTTAAATTCCACCTATTCTATGCAGGTGGGGTTGCGGTATTTGTTTAATTAATGCTGTGTGTGTATTGCTTATCTTGCTTGCAGAAAAACATCCGATTAATAATTATCGTGTATTATTTCAACTCTGCACCAACCTTAAAACCACCTCATACCCCGTTGTTTTCTCCCACCTCGCTATCAACCAGGCAATAAAACTTAACGTAAAAATGTCGTTATTCCCCACTTCATCAAGCAGGGTTAAAACTGCTTTTTTATATGAAGGTTCAAAAGCAACATCTGGCTTTATGAGGTATTTTTCAACCTGCTTAACAAAAACCAACACCCGCTCTTCCGAGGTTTTTAGCAAGTATTTTTTGTATCTCCGCCGGAAACTGTTTAACCGCGATGTAGCCAGCTCGATGTTGCCAAATTGTGCCTGTACCAAAATTTCCATCAGGTTTTTCCGGATGGTCCATAACATGCCCATTTTCTTTTCGTACCAGGCATCGGTGCGGGTTAATAAACTAAGCTGTTTCAAACTTCTCTGGTCATTGCACAAGGCTAAAAACATAACCATGCAGATCCGTAGGTCTTCGATATCTTCCGGTTTCGACCGGTTATTGGTATTGGAGAGTGATTTTTGTAGTAACTGTATGGCATCTTCAGCCCGGCCCGTAAAAAACAGGTTGAGCCCGGAAAGCAACTGATGGCGTAAATAAAATACAATATAATATCGACTATCTGTCGCCATTAAATCCATCATTTCATTAAGGTAAGATGTGCTCCTGGTAAAATCCTTTTGCCGCAGGTGAAAGTTGGCTAAATAATACAGGATGGAGATATGGTAAAAAAGGTAAGTATGCTTTTGAAGCGGTTGTGCTTGTATAAATTGATTTGTCCGGTTAATGTAGCGCTCTATCAATCCATAATTCTGCTGTATGTCGGCATATTCGCTCGCAATAAAAAGAATTTGATAGATGGATTTGTAGGTCATCAGGTCGAGTACCGAAATTTTGTATTTCCGGATGGTTGTTATCATCAGGCTGGTCAGGTTAACTATCTTCCCTTTCAGATGAATCTGCTGTAATTCCTGCCGCAAAAAGGCATAAGCTATATTGAGTTTAGCCTCGCGCTGCATAAGCTGCTGGTTATGCATAAAACGCGTGGTGAGGACATCGAGATCTTCGGCTTCCGGAAGATGAGCATATTGCAGTTTCAGCAACAAGAGCTCATTCAATAAGTTGAATTGCTCTAACTGTTCGGCTAACTGTTCTGCCTTATCCAGGCATTTAAAGGCTATTTTGGGTACATCGTTTTCTAACAAAAAGCGCCCCACCACAACCAGTCGCAACGCATCGTAGGTATCCGAATGGGAGCTTTCAAAAGTTTTCTGAGATAAGAAAAGCAGCAGGCTATCCTGTAGTCTTTTACGCAGGGCGTGGTACGCATCATTATTTTTCTCTACATTATAAAGCTTATTTAATCCGCTGATATCGTCAGTTTCTATCAAATCAAGTAATTGCAGATTTTTTACATCATTCCGTTTATTTCTTCGCTCTAAAAATTGTCTGAAATGCTTTTTATCACTACTGTTTAACAAATTAACTAACTCCGAAAGTGAATCCATAGAGATATGTTGAGGTATATAAAGTTACGGTAATTGTAAATATATATCATCAGTAATTTGCCTGTTTTGATTTTTTTAAGTTGCCTTTACACCTCACATTTGCTTCCATATTAATCAAACAAACAAAACAAACATGGAACCGCTACAACACAAAACAGAAGAAAATTCAACCATTGTAAAACATGGCGAAAAGGGCAGAAGCCCGTTTAAACCCACCGGCGCATTTATAGGTGCATCATGGTTTGCTTTATTAGCCGGGGTGGTAGGCTATTGCATCGGCTTATGGAATGCAGATATGCAATTAAACGAAAAAGGTTATTATTTCACCATTTTATTATTTGGCCTGTTCGCCGTGATCTCGGTACAAAAAAGTGTAAGAGACAGGGCCGAAGGACTTGCCGTTACCGATCTTTACTACGGCCTGAGCTGGTTTGCCACTATCGCCGCAATGATCCTGCTAACCATAGGCCTTTGGAATGCCGACCTGGCCCGAAGCGAGAAAGGTTTTTACGCCATGGCATTTTGCCTGAGCATGTTCTCGGCCATAGCCGTACAAAAAAATACCCGCGACGCAAAAATGTTTGAGGATAAAGAGCTGTAACGTAGCGGTTGCCGCCCCGCAGTGTTTTGCATTGCAAGCCTGCGGGGTTAATTACTTGTTTAAGTTTACTTAAGTTATTCGTTTTTAGGCCTTGCTGTTAGATGTATTTTTGTTTAGGTTGAAGTTATCCCCAACTGATTAAACACAGAAATATTTTTAACCTATTGTTGGAAATTGGTTTTTGAATAAAAACAAGGATTTTTTAACTTTGATAACTCACTAAACGAGGAAACAACAAACAATCAAATCCAAACCTTATCATGTCAGAAAACACCCAAACAGCAGCAGTTGATATCAACGAAATGTATCACTACGCCGCCAACCTGCAAATCAGCGGTAAAAACGTTCGCGAAATTAAAGCAGCGTTACTTGAGCGGGGGCTCGACGAAGCAAACACCAATATTGTGATAGGATGGCTTAGCGAGGATACCAGCAATGAAGTTAAGGAACGTGCAAAAAAGGATATGCTTTACGGTGCCCTGTGGTGCGTGGGTGGCCTGGTTTTAACCTTTGCCCATATCGGTTTTATATTTTGGGGGGCAATACTTTTTGGCGGCATTCAGTTTTTTAAAGGAGTTATCAACTACAATAGCTAAACAGTATGTTCAAAATAGCAGGATAGGTGGCTTGATAATATTGCCCACCTATTCAATACTATTTGCCTGTTGATGTTTATTGATCCGGTTAAGAGATCTGATGGCTATCAGCATCAGCAACAAAACCAGCAAAGGTTCCATCGAAGATAAAACGCTGTAACCGCTATTTAACTTGGCAATAGCCGCCGAGACAAGGTTAATACTAAAGGCTACATAAATCCACTCCTTTACTCTTAAAGAAACCTGTGGGATCAGCAGTAAAATAGCGCCGAATATTTTAGCCGAGGTAAGTTCAATTCTGAAATACTCCGGGAAACCTAATTGCTTAAAGGCAGCCGGGTTTGTACCCGAGTAAAAAGCGCTGAAAAACATAAAAAAGGTGATGCATCCGGTTAATGCCCAATAGGCTGATTTATTTTGTTTCATTTGATTGCGGTTTGATTAGTATCCAATTTCGACGGTGGCTTTGTGGGTGGCCTCGTTAACTATATTATCAAGCATAAAATGCGCAACATCGGCTCTTGATATTTTAAGGCAGTTTTTCAGAAAGGTATTGATGGCTATGCGATAGTTGCCGGTTTGGGCTTTATCGGTAAGTTGGGGAGGGCGGATGATAGTCCAGTGGGTGTCGCTGGTTTTTACTGTTTGCTCCATTCGGTACAGGTCGGCATACATGTGTTTTAACAGTTTTTGGATGATATACTTTTCAATCAGCCTGATATAAAATGGAAGTGCCGGGCTTATTTCAATTGCGCTGGCCGAAATCACGAAAATCCGCTGGGTGCCTTTTTGCCTCATCGCCTTTAAAATATTGGCGTTTCCCTGCGAGTATAGCGTGGTAGGTTTATCTGCCCCGAAACCGCCTGCCACGCCAATCGCCGAAATTACAGCGTCCTGGTTTTCAAGATATGTTTCAAATGAGCCGGGTTTCATCACATCACCGCTTACCTTTTTCAGGTTTGGATGTTCGGTTGCCAGTTTAGCTGGGTTGCGCAGCAGGGCAGTAACCCGGTGCCCGGCCTGCAGAGCCTGCGCAACACATTGCCTGCCTATGCCGCCATTGGCACCTATAATCAGTAGGTTGTAAACCGGAAGTTCTGGTTGTATTTTCATATGATGATTAATTGAACTTAAAAACGCTTAAAAAAACTATGCTGAAAAACAGCAGCAGCTGTAATGCAAAAAAGATGTTGAGCCTGGTCCTGATCTGGTTTACCGTTTCGGTTAAGTAGGCACTGTCGGCGTTGATAATTTTTCTTAGTTTTTCGGCCTGCCTGCGGCCAAACAAAATATCGTTCAGTAGCAGCACCACTACAATTGCTATTTTAATCCTAAACCAAAGTTGCTCGCCAAAAACGCCGTTGGTTAAAGCCATCATACCAATACCGGTTATCACCAGCAAGGCAGCACCTATGCCAATAAGCCGGGAAGACATTGAGGTAGTTACCAGGATATCTTTTGATTTTCCGGGGCTTTCATCAAAATGCTTCCAAAAGGTTTTAAATGTGGTAAAATCAACTATGGTAGTGCCCGCCATGATAACCAATCCGGATAAATGCAGCACTAAAATGCTTTGTAAGAAGGTTGCTGTGTTCATGTTTGATCTTTGAGAATAATGTTACTGATACCAAAAGGTAGTATTTTATACAATATTATACCAAAAGGTAGTAAATTGCAAATTTAAAAGCGACATTTTTTAAATTTGCTACCAAAAGGAAGTAAAAGGTGAATAAAACGGTTGAATTGGTTAAGCTCTGGGGAGAATATGAAGCACAAAACCCCGGTGGTGCGCTGGAAGATTTTTTCAGGCATCAGTTATTACAATCAGCAAATGGTGAAAAAAAAGCAGTTCCCGATTGGCAACTGAGGCCTGGCATTAACGGTAAACTCATGATCCTCATCAGGCGGATTGGGAAGTACCATATGGTGTATTCCAATAAAGCGCTCGAAGGCACCGGGCTTGATCAGATAGAAGAATTTGGCATTCTCGTTACCATTTTTAACCAGGTTAATCCCATTAAATCAGAAGCTATTTACAACAACATCATCGAGTTATCCAGCGGCACCAATATGCTTAACAGGCTCAAAAAACGCGGATTGATAACCGAATATGATGACGATGAGGACAAACGCATAAAACGGCTTAAACTAACCACAAAGGGCGAAGAAACCCTTGGTAAAGCCAAAGTACGGGTGCTTGAAGCAGCCCAAATGATGGTAAATGTACTAAGTGAAGAAGATAAGCATTTTTGCTTTCAACTGCTTAACCCGGTTAGCGAAAAGTTTGATGGTACCTTTCAGAAATTCCGGAACAAAAATTTTGATGAAATTTTCAAAACAATGATGAAATAGTGTTCCTGATTTCCTTTTTTCTAACTGATTAGGGCCTTGGTTACAATGATGTTAATTTCGGTTAAAAGTGTACAGGTAGTTATTTAAACTGTTATATTTATTATAACCTACCAAACTCTAAACTGAACCGTCATGAAAGCATTGAAAAACATCCTCGTATTGGCATTAATGCTATGGTCATCAAATCTTTTTGCGCAGCGCACCGCAGGCGTTGTGCTTGATAAAAACACTTATTTACCTGTTGCCAATGCTTTTGTTGGTACCCGCTCATCAAAAGGCATCAGTAACCTGCAGGGTAAATTTATGCTGGGCAGCATTAAACCCGGCGATACCCTCAGGATAACCTGTGTGGGCTATAAGCCTTACCAAATAGTGATAGGTTTTTTAAAAACCGATACCTTAAGGTGTTATATAGCCCCCGCGCCAACAGTTTTAAATGAGGTTAAGGTAAGGGCAAAACGTAATGCCAAAGCCGACTCATTGCGCAACCGCCGCGAGTATGCATCTATTTTTAACTACCGCGGGGCCTCTGTTAAAGATGCTTTAATTACCCGCTCTACAAAATACGTTCCTGCCAATTATATTAATGCCGATAAAAGCACGGCTACTATTTTAAGCGTAAACGTGCTTTCGGTTATCGATGCGCTGGGTAAGCACAAAACCCCGCAATCAAAACTGCAAAAGGTTTTAATAAAGGATGAGGAAATTGAATATGTTGATCGCTTTTTTTCGCCCGAAAAGGTTTCGGCGTTAACCAGCCTCAAAGGCGATTCACTGCAAAACTTTATGAACCAATATCACCCCGACATCAAAACGGTAAAAAAGATGAACGATTATGATATGGTAGCGTACATTAAAGATAGCTACGCCCAGTTTGTAAAAACCGGCAGCAAGCAGGCAAAGCTTCCGTTTAAATAGGAGGAGATTAGAGATTAGTTGGCCTAAGTGTTTGGCAAAAAGAATAAAATATTACAAGATACATTGCAAGTACCGGTATAATAAATTTTCCTAATCTCCAACCACTAATCTCCGATCTCTTAACTACGACGCCTTATTTTTATACTGCGGAGCATTCAATACAGGCGACTTTTTGTTTGCCCTGTTCCATTCGTCAATATTCACCAGGCCTGGTTTAGTTGTAAAGTGTTTTTTATCGGTTGGGCATACTACCACAAAGCCCTTACGGGTTTGTTCAATTACCGGGCGTGCGCCGCATTCTTTACAAGGTTCGCAGTGGATATTGGGCTGAATAGAAATACTTTCGGACATGTTTTAAATAAAAAATTATGCGCCTGTACTACAACAGGTTGATGTAATTGTAATTAAGAATAGGGGAATGCGTTACAAAGATGCAAAAAAGATTTTAATAACAGATGTCTTATTTATATAGCAAATTATCAACAGGATTTGGTTATTGTTAAAAATAATTAAAAAATGCGCTGCTTTAGCCAGAAAAGCCTATTCTGCTTTAAAATGAATATAGCCACAGGTTGTAAGTGATTGATCTAATAACAACTTTTTTACATTTGTATATATCCATACAAAGTCATGACCAGGTATAAACTTATTTTAATTGTTTTTTTGGTGGCTGCCGTGCAAGTACTAAAAGCTCAACCCGCCGCAACATCGGTAAAGCAATGGCAGGATCAGAAGTTTTCGATGTTTATTCATTTCGGAGGAATTTACTCTGTTTTGGGGGGCGTGTGGGATGGCAAACAGATCAGCCGTGGCTTAAGCGAACAGATCCAGGCACATGCCGGTATTTACAGCGACACTTATGCCAACCTTGCTAAAAACTTTAATCCCGTAAACTGGAATGCAGATAGTATTGCCTTACTGGCTAAAGCTGCCGGTATGCGGTCAATAGTACTTACCTCCAAACATCATGATGGTTTTTGCATGTTTAAAACCGCCACAACTGATTTTAATGTGGTGGATGCCACACCCTTTAAGCACGATGTGGTTAAAGAACTGGCCGAAGCCTGTAAGCGACATGGTTTAAGGTTTGGCTTATATTTTTCTTTGATAGACTGGCACTACCCGCAGGCCTCGCCTATATCGAGCCATAACTCAGATTATATCACTCCCGAACATCACGAATACAATAAAAAGCAGGTAACCGAACTGCTTACTAATTACGGCACCATATCCGAACTTTGGTTTGACATGGGGTCGCAGAGCCCCGAACAAAGCCGCGAATTATACGCACTGGTGCACCGCCTGCAGCCCGATTGTATGGTAAGCAGCAGGCTGGGGAATGATCAGGGCGATTTCGCAGTGATGGGCGATAATCAATATCCGGACTATGCGATAGGTACGCCATGGCAGTCGCCGGCTTCATTTTTTGATGAAACCTGGGGCTACCGCTCATGGCAGGTGCGCGGCAGCGAGGATGATAAATATAAGGAGAAACTGGAAAGCCTGATCAGGGTGATAAGCAGGGGCGGGAATTACCTGCTCAACATCGGTCCCAAAGGTGATGGAAGCGTGGTAGGCTTTGAAAAAGATGTTTTACTGCGCATAGGCACATGGTTGCACAAAAATGCAGAGGCTGTTTACGGCACCAATGCCGATCCGTTTTTTACTTCGTTTAAATGGGGAAACGTTACCAGTAAGTCTGATAAGTTATATCTGTTTGTAACCTCGGTACCTGCCGATGGTGTAATTACTTTACCGGGACTGGAAGGTAAAATTAAAAGTGTTTCGGTTTTGGGAGAGGATTTACCGATCACTTTTAAACAAACAACGGATACCGCCAGGCTAAATTTACCGGCGAATTTTGATAGTGAAAAGCAAATAAAAGTGATAGCCGTTGATATTGCAGAAGGTTACAAAGTGCGCCCGGTTCATATCATCAGCAGCAGTTACGACCACATCAATCTGGATGAGCATAATGCCTACAACTACTACAGTTCATCGGGTATTGATTACAACAGTAATTACCAAAGCACGGTAAAACAAGCCTGGACAATAAAAGCCAAACACAAAGGCAAATATCTGCCTACCATACAGTATACTGATGAAGAGCGTGGGAATGTAGTTGATTTTTCGGTTGATGGAGTAACCACTACACTTAAACTTGATAGTGACAGGCTGATGAAATATAAACCGGATACCTCCAAAATAAAATGGGGGCCGCTATACATTACCGGACCGTATTACTCCGGCCTGGGTGGCCTTAATGGCAGTGCTGATAAAATTGATATCACAAAACCTTATACCAAAGATGCCGGTATGCCATGGCAACGCATGGATAGCTACAAAAACGGACAGCAGGTTGATTTGCCCGCAGGTATGGATAATGCCTATTATGTGCTGCAAAACATTAATGCAGGACCGGGAATAATTTATGCCCAGGTTAAAATTACAAGCGGCGATGGCTTAATAGTATTGCTTAACGGCAGGCAGCTATTAATCAACAATAACCCTGATAAGGCCACATTTGTAAATCATGTAATTGGTTTAACGCTGATGCCGGGTAACAACCAGTTGCTGATAAAAGTGTTCAATAACTTTAAAAAAACAATACCGTTTGCAATTACGCACAGCATTCCGCAACGCATCTATATCAAGGATCTTGATCCGCTAATGTTTGATGTGAATAAGTTGTACCCCGTAAGTCTAAAGCTGCATAACCCGGTATCGCCGCATCAAACCATGAAATTGCCTAACCTCGGGATTTGGTTTGCAAAAAAATAGGGAAATGAAATTTTATCTTCTAAATTGCATGTAATTAAGTGTGTAAAAAACAATTAATTATAAACCTATGAAAAGAAGAAATTTATTAAAGGGGATAGCTGCGGCTATTCCTGCATTTTACCTGCAAAAAGCATTTGGCGGTATTGAATCGCTTACTGCAAATCACATCCATATTGCTGCTGATGGCCCGTTTAAACCCGATTGGGAATCTCTTAAACAATACCAGGTGCCCGATTGGTTCAGAGATGCCAAGTTTGGGTTATGGGCGCACTGGGGGCCGCAATGCCAACCCGAACGGGGCGATTGGTATGCCCGCGGCATGTACCAGGAAGGGAGCGACCAGTATAAATACCACATCGAAAAATACGGAGATCCTTCAAAATTTGGCTTTAAAGATGTTATTAACGAATGGAAAGCCGAAAACTGGCAACCCGACGAATTGCTTGGGCTTTATAAACAGGCGGGTGCAAAATATTTTATGGCACTGGCCAACCATCATGATGGTTTTGATTTATATAACAGCACTTATCAATCGTGGAACTCCACCCGCTTAGGGCCAAAAAAGGATTTGGTAGGCGGCTGGGCCAAAGCAGCAAAAGCGCAGGGAATACCGTTTGGGGTAACCGTACACGCAGCCCATACCTGGAGCTGGATGGAGGTAGCACAACGGGCTGATAAAACAGGCCCCATGGCAGGTATTGCCTATGATGGAAAGCTTACCAAAGCCGATGGAAAAGGCAAATGGTGGGATGGGTACGATCCGCAGGAGCTTTATGCGCAAAATCATTCCTTAAGTGAGGATAGTTTAAATAATAATGCCATTCACCGGCAATGGGCATGGGGCAATGGCGTGGCTATGCCCGATAAGGCTTACTGCGATAAATTTTTAAACCGAACTATCGAGCTAATTGATAAATATGGTCCGGATCTTATCTACTTCGACGATACGGTGTTGCCTTTATGGCTGGTTAGCGATGCCGGTTTAAAAATTGCGGCGCACATGTACAACGTAAGCATAAAAAAACACGGAAAGCTGCAGGCGGCCCTTTTTGGTAAAATATTGGACGAGCAGCAGCGTAAATGCATGATATGGGATATTGAGCGCGGCCAAAGCAACCAGATTGAACCCGAACCATGGCAAACCGATACCTGTATAGGAGCCTGGCATTACGACAGGCGGATTTTTGATGATAAAGGATATAAAACAGCCAAAACGGTGATCCATACCCTTGCCGATGTGGTAAGCAAAAACGGCAACCTGCTATTGAATATCCCGCTTCGCGGGGATGGCAGTATTGATGCCGAAGAGCGTAAAGTGGTTGAAGGCATTGCCGCCTGGATGCAGGTTAACAGCGAAGCCATATACGCAACCCGCCCATGGACGGTATTTGGCGAAGGCCCGGCTATTGAATCGGCAGCGCCTTTAAGCGCTCAGGGCTTTAACGAGGGCAAAGGAAAACCTTTTACCGCCGATGATTTCAGGTTTACTAAAAAGCAAAATATGCTTTACGCCATAGCCCTTGGCTGGCCCGGCGAGAAAGGCAGCATGATAAAAGCATTGGCAAGCTCGTCGGCCCAATTGGGCGCGCGGAAAATTACCGGCGTAAGTATGGTAGGTTATCCGGGCAAACTAAACTGGCAGCAAACAGCAGAGGGACTTAAAATACAAACGCCCGCCGTTAAGCCTGATGATATAGCTGTTGTTTATAAAATTGAAGGAGCGATAGGGTAGGTAAGAAATGAAACAGGGGTGTAGTTGGCAACCCTGTTTCATTATCCTGGTTACTTCAAAATCACTTTAGTGGCCCCGTACCCAAATTTCTCTTTCCAGGCGTCCATAAAGGTTTGCACTTTTTTATTTTTGCCTAACTGCCGGTGCAGTTCGTTACGCAGGGTACCATTGCCTGCACCGTGGATAAAAGTAATATCCGGTAGCTGATGAACAATGGCTGCATCCAGCGCTTTATGAAAATGAGCCAGTTGAATGTTCATTATTTCCGAATTATCTAAAAACTGGTAATCATCGCGTAGCTTCTCAATGTGCAGATCAACTTCGCTAACCGGCTTTTCAACCACAATTTTTTCAACAGGGCTTTCAAAAAAGCTTTCTTTCAGCTTTTGCGCATCAATAACCAGTTCGGGTTCATCAAGCCTGATGAGCCAGCCGGCTTTATTTAATAATGGAAGGTTCTTTTTGGTGGTCGAAAAATCTTTGGCTTTAAATTTTTCCTGGATGCTTAGGGGAGCAGGTGGTTCGATATTTTGTTTGCTGCTGAACAAAACGTTAAAAATAAACTTAGGCCAAACCTGTAAATCTGCCAGCTGAGCCGAGTAAATTTTTTCTGCTGATTTTGGGGCGATAAGTCCTGCAAACTCGCCTTTAAAAATCTGCTGCTTATCGGTAGTTAAAGTTGCCAGCAATTGAAACGATGTTTCATTAATGAGGTGAAAGTGCACAACCGAATTTGCTTTATCATCAGTAGCTACACCAACATAAACACCGTTTTTTACAAACTCGCCTAAAGCTGCCGGTTTTTCGTCGGTAACATTGCTGCTGTTTTTTTTGCCGCCATCCGGTTCATAGCCATGAACGTAAGTTACCTTACTGGCCAGTACCGGAATCTCAAAATCATCATCGCCGGTAACGCCTATCATTTGCTCATCAATAATGCGGGTTACAAAACCCTCCATTTTTTCATCAACAAACCGAACAAAATCGCCTAATTTATATTTCATAGCATTGGTATCAATACGCAAAGGTAATTTATCCTGCTATACCACCGCTAACAATAAAATAAACAGAATTTTTAGAGTAAGTTTGATAGTAAATTAAGCCGCATCTTATAATAAAGTCCCATGAGCAACAATACCCCTAAAACACTTGACAAAAACACCTTAAAACAGGTGTTTATTCACAACCTCAACCGTATTTATTTTGGCAAATGTTACCTCAACACCCACCTCGATCACCTGAAAAGCCTGGCTTCATTCACGGCCCTGCAACAGGCTATCCAGGAATTTTGGGATGATATCAAAAAACAAATTGCCAGAATGGAGCAGGTTTATAAGTTGATTGGCGAAACCCCATCCGATAAAAATTGTAACCCGATAAAATCCATTGTTAAGGATGAGTTTTGTTTGGATGAAGGCCAGGAACTTCCTGTGCTGTTAGATATGGATATTATGATGTATCTGCAATTGTTGGAACATATTAATATAACATCGTGCCATATGCTTATTATGGTAGCAGGCGAGTTAAACTATACCACTGCGCAACAGCTTTTAACTGAGTGTAAAGATGAATCTATTGATAATGACGAGCTTTTTACACTTATTACCAAGGAGTATATTAGTGTAAATTAGACAATTACTGTAATAGTAATAAAAAAGAAAGCCATCCGCATAGCGCGGATGGCTTAAATGTTAGTTATTTAATACCCCTATTAAAATAACTGATAACAAAGTAAAAAAAATATATTCGTTACAACGAAATATTTAATCATAAAAAATCTTTGTGACAACTTTGTTACAAAGTAATTCCTGTTACAACGATTTAGCTTTTCACTTTTTGCAATTAATTAGGCTATTAATGCTTTCCGCATATCCGTATTTAATCCAATTACATTAACTTGCCGGTTAAAATTTAAGACGACATGATCAAACCTATTATTTTATCGGCCGTAGGCTGCCTTTTTTTAGTGCAGGCCAAGGCTCAAAGCCTGTATATGCCCCGCGATATACAAAAGGCTTATCAAAAGGAAACCCGATCGGCAGATGGCCGACCGGGGAAAAAATACTGGCAGAACACCGGCAAGTATAATATCAACATCACAGCTATTCCGCAAAGCCGCTCGGTAAAAGGCACTGAGCAAATCACTTATATTAACAACAGTCCTGATACGCTGAAAAGGCTTAACATGAAACTGATTGTTAATATCCATAAACCGGGTGTAGCCCGCATGGGCGATGCCGGTGCAGATTATCTTACCCCAGGCATTCAGTTTGATAATTTTTTAGTTAACGGCGAAGCCAAAAAAGTGCCCTCAACCTCAACCAACCAATGGGTGCCTTTAAGCAAACCTTTAATGCCTCATGATTCGGTCAAGCTTGATATTGGCTGGCATTTTGAAATCTCGAAAGAAAGCGGCCGCGAAGGTATGATCGATTCGACTACCTGCTATCTGGCTTATTTTTATCCAAGGGTATCGGTATATGATGACTATAATGGATGGGACAGGCTGCCATTTTTAGATGCACAGGAATTTTATAACGACTTTAACGATTATAAACTAAGCGTAAGCGCCCCTAAAAACTACGTGGTTTGGGCTACAGGAACCCTGCAAAACCCTAACGAAGTATTACAGCCCGAGTACGCCAAACGCCTCCAGGCCTCATTTACCAGCGATTCGACCATCCACGTAGCCTCGGCTGCCGAATTGGCCGCGCATAAGGTAACCGCCCAGAATGATCTAAACACCTGGGTATGGACTGCAAACGACATCAGCGATATGGCTGTAGGTATCAGCGACCACTATGTATGGGATGCTGCCAGTGTGGTTGTTGATGATGCTACTCACCGCCGTGCCAGCATGCAGGCCGCGTTTTTAGACAGCTCGGAAGATTTTCATCATGCTGTACAAAACGGCCGCAACTCGTTAGACTGGCTTTCGCACAACTGGCCGGGCGTACCGTATCCTTTCCCTAAAATGACCTCATTTCAGGGCTTTGCCGATATGGAATACCCGATGATGGTGAATGACAGCCATACTGATGATGTGCGTTTTTCGCAGTTTGTACAGGATCATGAAATTGCTCATACCTATTTCCCTTTTTACATGGGCATTAACGAAAGCCGTTATGCATTTATGGATGAAGGCTGGGCCACAACTTTCGAGTTGCTGATAGGTACATCAGAAGTTGGCAAAGAAAAAGCCGAAAAATTGTACAAAATGTTCAGGGTTAACGGCTGGATCCACGATGCAGCAACTGCCGAAGACCTGCCTGTTATCACTCCATCAAGCGAGTTGCGTGGCGGTTATGGCAACAACTCGTATGGCAAACCATCATTAAGCTACTTTGCTTTAAAAGATATGCTGGGCGACGATATGTTCAGGAAAGCCCTGCATGGTTATATGGATCGCTGGCATGGTAAACACCCCATCCCTTGGGATTATTTCAATTCGATAAGCAGCATAACCGGTAAAAACCTAAACTGGTTTTTTAATAACTGGTTCTTTACCAATTATTATATCGATCTGTCGTTAAAAAGTGTGACCAAAGCAGCCGGAGGTTATACGTTAGCTATCAAAAACGTTGGTGGCTTTGTGGTGCCGTTTGATGTAAAAGTTACCTACGCCGATGGTGCAACAGAAACCTTGCACCAAACACCTGCCGTGTGGGAAAAAGATCAAAAATCAATCTCGTTATATATTAAAACAATCAAAGCCCTTAAGTCGGTAACGTTGGATGGCGGCATATTTATGGATGCAACCGAAGGCGATAATACCTGGAGTAAATAATATTAAATCGTTATAAAAAATAAAACCCGGCTTATGGTCGGGTTTTATTTTTTATGATAGTACTAAATATTATGCATTCTGTACTGAATTGTTCCAGTCATTAGCAGTTTCTTTAACTTTTGATTTAGCGTTGTCGGCGGCATCGGCAGCTTTATCGGCAACATCATTTATTTTTGATTTGGCGCTGTCAACAGCGTTGTCTTTAGCATCCCACAGGTCGCTTACTGTACCGTTAAATTTGCTTTTGGCCTTATCGATTACGTTGCCGCTGTATTCTTTAATATCGTTTGCTGTATTTTGAGCTTTGTTTTTTGCGTTATCAACCAAATCGTTGATATAATCTGCAATATCACCCCTCAACTCGGTTCCTTTTTCCGGAGCCAATAACAAACCCAAAGCCGCGCCCGCAGCTGCACCTATCAATAATGCCGCTATAACTTTTGCTTGATCTTTCATGTTCTTTATTTGTTTATGTGTAGACGATTTATGATACTATTGATTAAACAACAACAATGCCAGTTTTATTTTAAAGCTAATAATTGCACGTTAAGTTGTAGTAGCTAAAACGTTAACAAAAAGCAAACAAAAAAGGCACCCATAAAAATGGGTGCCTGGTAGGCTTAATGATTTATATTATAAATTATATAACTTTTACATTTACCGCGTTCAAGCCTTTACGACCGTTTTCAACCTCGTATTCTACGGTGTCGTTTTCACGGATTTCGTCGATTAGACCTGTTGAATGAACAAATACGTCCGGACCGCCATTGCTTGGCACGATAAATCCGAAACCTTTTGTTTCATTGAAGAATTTTACTGTTCCTTGATTTTGCATTATTTTATTTATTAAAGCGCCCAAGGTAGGTATAATTTAGCGTAATAAAGCAAGGCCCACAGCTTTATTTAGAACGCTAATAAATAGCAGGCAGTTGTAAATAATGCTAAATTGTTTATTTTTAGGCTACTATAGCCAGGTGCCGTCCCTGTATGGTTTCTTCCGAATCTTTTACAATGGCCCTGATCTTTTCGTCCAGTTCGTTAATGGTATGTTCCATCATGCTGAAATAACTGAAGTCGATATTTTCAAGGCGCATCAGGTCGATAATACCCAACAGGGAAGCCACCGGCCGGCGTAATTCGTGCGATTGGATGATCGCTATGCGGTTAAGCGCTTCGTTTTGGATACTGATCTGTTCTTCGTGGCGTTTGCGGGTGGTAATATCTGTCGAGTTAATGGCTACGCCAACAACATCGCCGTTATTATCTTTTACGGGTACAAAGGTGGTTTCTTTCCAGCAGGCCTGCGCGGTTCCCGGCAAAAGCTGCCATTCGCGTTTTATGGTACGACCGCTTAATGCTGCCGCAAAGTATTTTAAAAACTGGCCTCTGATGGAGGGCTCGGTAAAATCCATCAGGTTATCGCCATTGTTGATCTTTTTATTGTACAAGGTTTTTATAAATACCGCCGCCGATTTATTGAAGGCCATGATCTCTAAACTGCGGTCAACCAAAATGTGGGTATCCTTCGAGCTATCAAAAATGGCTTTAAGTTTCATTTCCGATTCGGTGATGGATGCCTTTTGGGTTTGCGATTGTTTATGCTGCTGCTCAAGCGATTGCAGGCTCCAGTTAAGTTCCATCAGGTTTACTACCTGCTTAGCCAAACCTTTTAAGGCTTTAACCTGGCGTTCGCTCAACTCGTTTGATTTAAAATCAACTACACATAAACTGCCAATGGCATGGCCGTCTTTAGTAATGAGCGGGGCACCGGCGTAAAACCTTGCGGCGGCGGGGCCGGTAACCATGGGGTTATTGCAAAAGCGCTCGTCGGCTTGCAAATCGGGCACTACTAAAACTTCTGTTTGGGCGATGGTATGGTTGCAAAAAGCTACCTCACGCGGGGTGCAGGTAATTTCGGTACCAATGGCTGCTTTAAACCATTGCACATCAGTGTCAAGCAAGGTAACCAATGCAACGGGGGTGTCGCAAATATCAGCCGCCAGGCTCACTATTTCATTTAAATCAATTGTGATATCGTCGCTAAAATCTTTAAACTTCTTAACGGCTCGAAGGCGCAGGGGTTCGCTATTCATCATGTAAGAATTAGTAGTTTTTTAAATGTGTAAACAGGAAACTCTCCTTTTTTTACCAAATTATATGCCTGTTGTATTAAATACGCAATGGATTGCTTAACAGATGTCGAAAATGTGAAAATAACAGTTGTTTTGTGTAACTGTAGTGTTACATTTTGTTAAATTAATTATTGTTTAAATAAAAAAATAGTATAGGTTAAAATTGGAAAATAACGGAGGTTTTGCAGTGTGTATTTTGTGAACAGTAGGTGTAAAAAAAAAAGCCCATCAGCCTTTAGGGCCAAAGGGCTTACTAAACAAATAATCGCACAAAAACAACCTCGACGCCCCGCCTTATTAGTTTAGCCACATTTTACTGCTTATTCGGGATCACACTTATCTAATCAATGTGTTTAAAGAATATACGCCCGAAACCCTGTTTTAGTTTTTAAAAACTTAAGTTTGCGCCCGAAGCTGCGATTGGCTTCAAAATCCCCTGGAAAAACTGAAAAACAATAAATGAAGGCCTTTATATTCGATCTTAACGGCACCATGATTAATGATATGCCATATCATACCAAAGCCTGGCAATATCTTTTAAATAATGATTTGGGCGGTAATTTTACCTGGGACGAGGTGAAGCCCCAGATGTACGGCAAAAATCAGGAAGTACTGGTGCGCATGTTCGGCCCCAACAGGTTTACTACAGATGAAATGAACCGCCTGTCGATATTAAAAGAGCAACGTTACCAGGATGAGTTTTTGCCGCACCTGGCCTTGCTACCCGGCCTGCACGAGTTTTTGGAAGCAGCATACCAACAAGGTATTCCTATGGCTATCGGCTCGGCAGCTATTCCTTTTAATATTGATTTTGTACTGGATAACCTCAACATCCGTCATTATTTTAAGGCAATTGTAAGTGCCGACGATGTGGTGCTGAGCAAACCCCATCCCGAAACATTTTTAAAAGCAGCCGAATTGTTAAATACTTTACCAACAGATTGTTTGGTATTTGAGGATGTGCCCAAAGGTGCCGAGGCAGCGGCTAATGCAGGCATGAAAGCCGTGGTACTTACTACTACACATGAGCAGGATGAGTTTATTGAATTGCAGAATGTGATTCATTTCGCCGCCGATTTTACTGATAGCTTTTTCACCAGGCTGGTAAAAATATAATAGCATCTGTTATTTTACAGGGAGTTTTAACGTATCATTGTTGAGATAATAAACCCTTGATCTGAACCTTTTACAATGAAACTCCTTTTTTATTTTTGTTTGCTTGGTACGGCCATAACCATCAGTTCGTGCACCGATCACCTTTATGCGCCGGCCTTGTACCATAGCGATATAGCTTATTTGCCTAAGCCTTTGGTTTCGGATACCGCTAAATCTTCAACGTATATTTCGGGCGGGATAGTGCAGGATTTTAGTCCCGACTACTCGAATGACCTGGTTAGCGGCCAACTTAATCTGAGCCGGGGCCATGCCTTTGATCATTTTAACCTGGCCTACGGGGCCTTCGGCTCGTTTGGGAACGATCATAACCGCAATTTACAGCCCAACGGTCCTTACTATTTTAAAAACAAGTTTTTTGGTGCTGTTGGTGGCAGGCTTTCAGGTAATGCAACCATCAGTACTGATAAGGTTGAATACCGTATAATAGGGTTTGAAGGAGCATATAGCCATGAGTTTGGCGATTATCTTAATTTCAGGCGGGCAGTTACTGATAAGCCGAAATTTTATACCGATACCCGCGCCGATCTGTTTACCCTGGGCGCAACCACCGAGATGATATTTAAAAGCAGGAGACGGGGCAACCAGTTTGGCTTCAGGTTTTTTTGGGGAGGCACATTTGGCGATAAGGGATACAGTAATAAAAGCAGCGATTATGTTTACCGGATTGAAAACCCGGGTATGATGACCGCTGCTTATTTTATGCAGATAAAAAACTATATAGCCATTGTTGAAGGAGGATCGTACTGGCAGTTCAGGCTTGGCTACAGGTTTAAATAGCTAAACTGATAGGTTATTTTTATGTAGAGGCGCATAATTGCGTCTCCCGGATGCAATTTACGGTGGCAAGATGATGTGCAAGGCCGCTTGTCCTACCGGAGACGCAATTATGCGTCTCTACTTGAAAAAATCCCCCTGCCTGTTTTAAACAGCTTCCGAATAAACCGAACCCACTTTATCACGCAGGTTATAACCCGATGCCATTACCTCGCCATAAGCACCTGCAGTACGCACCGCAATCAAATCGCCACGGAAAGATTCGGGAAGAGTAACATCCTTCCTGAAGCAATCAGTACTTTCACATATCGGCCCAACTACATCATACATTAAACTTCCGGACTTTCCGACTTCCGGACTTTCCGACTTTCTGCTTAAATTCTCTATCTGGTGGTAAGCCTGGTAAAGCATAGGGCGGATTAACTCTGTCATGCCCGCATCAAGGATCAGGAAATTCTTTTTCTGTCCGTTTTTAACGTATAATACTCTTGATATCAACGATGCGCTTTGGGCAACCAATGCTCTGCCTAATTCAAAATGTACTTCCTGTCCCGGTTTAACATTTAAAAAGTTTTTAAACACCTGGAAGTAAGCCTCAAAATCGGCAATGTTGGTATCGGGGTTGTAGTAATCAACGCCCAGGCCGCCGCCGGTGTTCAGCACTTTTACCGGGAAACCGCGATCTTCAAACCAATCCTGCATCTCGTTAATGCGGGTACAAAGGTTTTTATAAACTTCCAGATCAGTAATTTGCGAGCCGATGTGGAAATGGATGCCTAAAAACTGCAGGTTATCGCATTTGCGTAAGGCAGAAGCCACATCATTCAACTGCCAGGTATTGATGCCAAATTTGTTTTCGTCCAAACCGGTGGTAATAAAATGGTGGGTATGGGCATCAACGTTAGGGTTAATGCGGATAGCCACACCGGCTTTTTTATTTTTAGCCTTAGCTAATCCATCAATAATAAAAAGCTCCTGGATAGATTCGACGTTGAAGCAGAAAATATCAGCATCAAGCGCCAGGTTTATTTCCCTGTCTGATTTACCTACGCCGGCAAATACTACTTTGCTTTTATCAAAGCCATGCTCAATAGCTGCTTTCACCTCGCCGCCGCTCACACAATCGGCACCAAAGCCATAGGTTTGAATGGTATCGATAACTTTTGGGTTAAAATTAGCTTTCATGGCGTAATGCACATGGAAGCCATGCTTTGCCGAAGCATCGCGGCAGGCGCTTAAAGTGTTTTTCAACACTTCCATATCGTAGTAATAAAACGGGGTATCCAGACCGTTAAATTTATCTATAGTTTTTGTTGTGAACATTGTAATCTATCGTCAAATCATCCGGAAGAATTTTTGTCCTTCGCAATGATATCTTAAATTAAAAATCTCAATTAAATAAATCCGAAATCGAAAATGCGACATCCGAAATCGAAGTAAAATAAATCCGAAATCGAAAATGCGACATCCGAAATTAAAACAACCTGTTATGCAAACTCCTCAAGGTCTCCACCTTATCTTCGGTTTTAACCAGTAATGATAGGTTATGGTCGCTGCCACCGTACGAGATCATCCTTAGCGGAATATGCTTAACCGCTTCCAGTACGCGGGCTGCATAACCATGTTTTTCGGCACCGAAATCGCCTACCACGCAGATTATGGTTTGGTTAACATCTATCTCTACCGAGCCGTAAGTATTCAACTCTTTGGTAATATCGCCCAGATAGGTAGTGTCGTCAATAGTTACGGATACACCCACTTCGGATGTAGTGATCATATCGATAGAAGTTTTGTAACGCTCAAACACCTCGAATACTTTACGCAAAAAGCCATGGGCTAACAGCATCCGGCTTGATTGGATTTTGATGGCGGTGATCGCATCTTTAGCGGCGATGGATTTAATCTTATCCTTTTCGCTGGTATTGGTGATGAGGGTGCCCTGTGCTTTAGGGTCCATGGTGTTCAATAACCTAACCGGGATTTTATACCGCTGGGCAGGGAACACGCTTTGCGGGTGCAAAATCTTGGCACCGAAATAAGCCAGCTCCGCAGCTTCATCAAATGAGAGCTGGGCAATAGGCTGGGTCCCTTTCACAATGCGCGGATCATTATTGTGCATGCCGTCGATATCCGTCCAAATCTGTACCTCTTCGCTGCGGATGCCTGCGCCGATTAATGAAGCGGTGTAGTCACTGCCGCCGCGGCGCAGGTTATCAATCTCGCCGTAAGCATTGCGGCAAATATAGCCCTGGGTGATAAACAGGTCTACTTCGGGGTGCTGATCAAGCAGGGGCTGCAGGTTTTCGGTGATGTAGTCAACAATAGGTTCGTTGTCTTCATCTATCTTCATAAAATCCAAAGCAGGCAGCAATACCGATGGTACACCTATTTCTTTCAGGTAAACATGGTAAAGCGTAGTTGAAAGCAGCTCACCCTGGGCAACTACTATTTTATCTTCAATATTGGTGAAATGATCATTAGCCAGGTTGCTCAGTAATGAAAAATGGTAGTCGATCACCTCCTGGCCCTGGGATAAAAACTCAGGTTTGGCAAGCAGTTCCTTTATAAAAATTTCGTACTTATCCTTCAGGATAGTAATAAGCTGTGCCGCCTTCTTCTTATCGCCGGCAAGGTAAGCTTGTCCAATTTCTACAAGGCTGTTTGTTGTGCCTGACACTGCCGAGAGCACCACCACCTGCCGCTCGGCGGGGTTAATGATGTCAAGCAGTGCTTTCATCCGGGCGGGGCTACCTACTGATGTCCCACCAAATTTTAAAACTTTCATTTTTATGTTGCTGTTAAACTGATACCCCGGGGTATCGGCATTTGAGGGGCTAAAAATAGTGTTTTAAAACGCTTATCTGTAATGTGATTGGAATAAAATTAGTTGGGTGTTGCCGAGTAGGTTTTTGAGCACGCAGAGGCGCAAAGCCGCAAAGATTTTTGAGGGTGGATAGTTTGAGATTTTAAGAACGCAAGGAAGGCTAAGTCGCAAAGGTTTTTGAGGGTGGAGAGTGAAGGATTTTAAGCAGGCAGAGGCGCAAATTTTTTTGTGGATAGTTTAAGAACTTTATGTATTAAGATAGTCTCTACTTGGCGTGCTTATTTCGATACAATGCAAATCTATTATAGTGGGTCCACTTCGCATGAAAGACACTATCCTCAAAAATAATTTCATAAATTCACGGGTGATATATCATGCATTTTACGCACTTACTATTAAACGCGATGATCATGGCAAATGAAATAGTTTTTAATGAGCCGGTAGCTGAAAGGGAAAAGCTGATAACAACGCTTTATAAAACGGCTTTCCCTGTTGTGGCCAAATATGTAGCTAAAATGGGCGGCTCGTTTGATGATGCCAGGGACATTTTTCACGATGCGCTGGTTATTTACTATGAAAAGATGGTTGCCGGCGAATTGCCTGCACAGAGCAACGAAAAAGCATACCTGTTAGGCATAACCAAACATCTTTGGCTTAAAAAGTTCAGGGAGGATAGCAATAGCCTGCCGCTTGATGGCTATGAATTTGATATTACGGATGAAACGGATGAGCATCCATCATCCAACAAACTGATGCGCTACCTCGAAACCGCCGGTAAAAAATGTATGGAACTATTAAGCGCTTTCTATTACCACAAACAACCCATGAAAGAGCTTGCCGGCTTATTCGGTTATACAAACGAGCGCTCGGCTACCGTACAGAAGTACAAATGCATTGAAAAAGTAAGGGAAACAGTTAAACAACAATCATTAACCTATGCGGACTTCATTGAATGAGATCAAGGCAATTGATGATTTTGTGCTGAAGCTTGCCCCGCCCGATGAGGCGCTGCTTTTTGAGGCTAAACTGATCATCAACCCAGCAATGCACGAGCAGGTAATGTGGCATAGGCAAACCCTTGGCCTGGTAAAACAATATGGCCGCAATAAACTCAAAGCCGAGATAGAAGCCGTACATAAAAAACTATTCAGCCAGCCTGAGCACGAGGGTTTCAGGCTAAAGATCATGCGTTTTTTCGGTAAACGCTAAATACCTTAAAATTTTATGAATATCAAAAACGAGTTCCGCAAATACGCGGTAGGGCACCGCCGTGTGCAAAGTTTGCATGTAGACAGGTTTATTGGCCAGGTAAATAACGGCCGGATCAACATGGGTATGACACCTTATATTATGGAAGAACGCCAGTTAAATATCTCGCAAATGGATGTTTTTTCGAGGCTGATGATGGATCGGATCATCTTTCTGGGTACCGCTGTGGATGATAATGTTGCCAATATTATCCAGGCGCAGATGCTGTTCCTGCAATCGGCAGATGCCAAAAAGGATATCCAGATCTATATTAACTCGCCGGGTGGTTCGGTATACGCGGGGTTGGGTATTTATGATACTATGCAGTTCATTTCGCCCGATGTAGCAACTATTTGTACGGGCCTGGCTGCTTCAATGGCTGCAACGTTGCTTTGTGCTGGTGCACATGGTAAAAGAGCAGCGTTACCCCATTCGCGTATCATGATGCACCAACCTTTAGGTGGCGCGCAGGGGCAGGCATCAGATATAGAGATTGCCGCCATACAGATTGCCAAAATGAAAAAGGAGCTTTATGATATTGCCGCCAAACACAGCGGCCAGAGCTACGAAAAAATTCATGAAGTATCTGACAGGGATTATTGGATGATAGCTAAAGAGGCTAAGGCTTTCGGGATGATTGATGAAGTGTTGGGCTTTAAGGAGGATTAAAAGAAATCTTTATAACGCAACACACAACAATCCCGCTGCCGCTCGGCTGGAGCCGAGTGGCAATTATTTTCAGGCCTCTGGCCTGCGTAAGCGAGTCGGCCAGAGGCCGTAGGATAGTCGTCACTCGGCAGGAGCCGAGCGACGGCGTTTTGGCTTATTTTATAAATTTAACTACTTATTCAGCGCATCCACCTTATCATAAAACTCATTTTGCAGTTTAATGGTGCTGGTATCGGCCTTAATAACTTTAAGCGCCTGTATAAACGTAGCAATCTCATGCTCGGCTATAAATTTGCCAAACTCGGGTGTGGCTTTAGCGCCCTCGCCTGCATAGTGATTAGGGTAAGCAGCGTACCACCATATTGGCGTATAAACATTAGGCAGACTGGAGCGATGCTGGTTATCGCCCGATTGCGATGCGGCCCTGTCCATCTTCATTAAATCAGGACGATAGTAAAGCAGGGTAGAAGTTTCACTTTCGCCGGCATGCTGATCGTTTTCCATCGGTGATTTATGCATTTTGCGGTATTGCTCGGCATATTCCTTATCGCCGCCGCGAGGGTTGTAAAAGTATACAGCATAATTATGGCGTTTATTCAACAGCGATTGCATAAAAAACTGGATAAACTCCGGGTTGCCGCCGTGACCGTTCAATATCACAATTTTATCAAAACCATTGCGGGCAATTTCATCGCAGGTGGCTTCCAGCAAATCCCAGATCACTTTGCTTGGCAGTGCGAATGTGCCGGGCTGATGGCGTGCTTCATTAATCTGCCCGTAAAAATAATCTGGAAAAACTACAGCATATTCGCTTTTAACAGCATGCGCGGCCCATTCGCGCACATGGATCAAATCAGTACCGATAGGCGAGTGAGGACCATGTTTCTCGAGGATGCCAATTGGCAGGATACAGGTTTTTGACGATTTTTCGAGCGCAGCCGGAAAATCGGAGGCAACTAACTCATCCCAACGGGCCGGTAATTGTTGGGCATACGAATAGCCCGAAAGCAGCAGGGCTGCAAACAGCAGTAAAAAGGTTTTCATGATAATAGCGGGTTTATTGTTTGGTTAATGCTGATGGTAATTTACAAACTTAAAGCGTTGTGTTTGTGCTGGTAATTTAAAAATTACAAAGGTGGGTTTCGGGTAAAAGCAGGCAATTCGTTTAATGGCCGGCTTTGTATTTACTCACCCCGACATCGCCGCGCTTGTCACCCCTCTCTTCGCTGCGCGTAAAGAAGGGACTTTTGTTTTAATTTATTTTCCAACCCTCTTTGTCGCAAAGCGGGAGAGAGGGTGATCCAGCGAAGCGTAGATCGGGTGAGTAAACCGGGCGGTATGTTCACTTTGGCTTCGGCAGCGAATAACAAAACGCAGCTCCCCGCACTTCATTATTCTCTACCCAGATATTCCCGTTCATTTTATCAACAAAATCCTTGCAGATCATCAGCGCTACACCGGCACCTTTTTCCTTTTCGTTGCTGTATTGCATGTTAGCCTGAAAATTAAACAGTAGTTTCAATTTATCCGGCGAAATACCTTTGCCTTCGTCCTTTACACAAACAGTGGTATCATTACTCCCGTTTCCGGCGCTTATGGTAATTGTTGAACTATCCGGCGAAAACTTGATGGCATTATGAATAAAATTGCGATGGATAAACTGCACCAGTTCCTTATCGGCATAAATAACAATACCGGGGTCAACAGTATTAACAAAATGCAGGTGGTGATCATCACCCATTAGGGCAAAGGGCTGCAGGGCTTCGTCAACCAGTTCATGTAGCGGCAGGGGAACAGCGTTATATTCAAAACCCGATAACTGCTGCTTGATCCAGTGCAAAATGTTTTCAAAAATCTCCAGCGAAATATTTGATGAATGTTCCATAGTATCAACCAGTTCCATCAGTTCTTCACGGGTAAAAGTGTCTGAGTCTTTTAATACAGTAGCCAGTGTTTTGAGCGCACCTATAGGCTGCCTGAAATCGTGCGCGAGGATGGATACCAGGCGGTTATTAAATTCGTGATCTATCTCCAGCTTTTCGTTGCGTTGCTGCACCTTTTGGTTCAGGGCCTCGAGGGTTTTGCCGTGCCGTTTCTTGAGGCTGTATAAGCGGTAGATAAAAATTACGCTGATTGCCGTAATGATAAATAAAATCCCCAGTATTATCGCAACTATTTGCCTGTTTTGGCTCCTGATGGTGATGGCCTCCAATTGTTGATCTTTCAGGGCGTAATCGATATAATCAAAGCCCGATGTGTTGGTGAATTTCTCCTCATCATCATACAGTTTCAGCAGCTTTTCGCTGTAGCGCTGCACTTCAGCAAGATTATTTTGGGCGATGTAGATATCGTACAGCTTTTTGCCAAAAATTTTTTCGTAATAATGATAGCCGCTTTTTTCGGCAATGGCAAGCCCCTGTTTGTAATACGTGATGGCCTTTAATGTATCCGGAGCAACGTACAGGTCGCCAATATTGATAATCATATCAAGGCTCAAATAATAAAGTTCCATTTTCAGGCCGCTATCAATAGCGTGCTGAAGCAGGGCTATACCTTTTTCGCGTTCGTTGCTTAGCAGGTAAAGAAGGCTCTGAATCTGGTCGGCCTCCAGCAGCATGCGCTTATCGTTAAATTTAAAACCTATCTGCCGTGCTTTTTCCAGGTAAATAGCAACCGAATCTTTCGGGATCTGCTCGGGGTACAACAACAGGTAGTTACACAACACTAACGACATGATGGAATCGCGCTGTAGTGTTTTGCCGGTATTTAAGGCCCGCTTAAAAAAGTTGATGGCCTTTTTATCTTCCTTGTTTTCGTTAAATACCAGGCCGATGTTCATCAAACCCTGTATTACGTTTGATGTATCATGAAGCTCTTTAAAAAGGTTGTAAGCCTCGTTATAATACCTGAGCGATAACTGCAGGTTGCCTTTTAAATCGTATACAATACCAATTACATTAAGGGCACCGGCCTTGCCCGCTTTATAATCGAGCCTTTCGGCCATGGCCCGGGCGCGTTTGGCGTAGTAAAACGAACTATCGATGTTTTGTTCATACATCAGCAGGCCAAGGCGGTTTAGCGTATTGATGTATTGGATGCTATCGCGAATTAAAGGCAGCTTGTTTTTTAGTTTCTTCAGCTCCGTCGACTGTCCGAAACATGCAGGTAGGATAAATAAAAGCAGCGCTAAAAAGCTTACGGATCTTTTCATTAATTAATGTTACGCAAATAAGAGTGCAGCGGTTTAAAATAGCCAATAATGTTATACGTGTAAAATACCATATGGTTGGGAAACACGTAAACAAAATGCAGGTGGCAGGGTAAAACCTATTTGCTTAAATATAATTAATGGAAACGAATTGTTACTTATAAAGTATCCGGATTTGGAATAAAGTTCATGAAAGCCTGGAACTTGGCATAATAGTTTTGCATGTTGAGCTGATAGTAATAAGCTCCGCGTTTCGACCCTGCTTTATCCTTATCGGCCAGTTTAATGAGCAGGCCGGTTGCCAGTACACGTTTGCTAAAATTGCGTTTATCAATAGTGGTGTTAAATACGCACTCATAAAGCGTTTGCAATTGCGGAATGGTGAACTTGGTTGGCAAAAGCTCGAACAAGATAGGGTGCATAGCTGCTTTATAGCGGATGCGCTTGCGGGCCTGCTCCACCATTTCCTGCTGATCGAATATCAGTTTGGGTGCACGTTTAAGCTGAAACCACTCGGCCTGGTAGTCATCGCTGATCTGGGTTTCGTATTTGTGGATATCAATTAAGGCAAAATAAGCAACCGAAACGGTACGTTCAATAGGGTCGCGCTGTGGCTGGCCAAAGGTGTATAGTTGTTCAAGATACACGCCCTCCAGGCCGGTTAGCTGCTTTAAAATGCGGTTGGCACTTTGATCAAGGCTTTCATCGGGCTGTACAAAGCCGCCCATCAGGCTCCAGTTTCCTTTTTCGGGCTGGAAACCGCGTTTTATAAGCAATATCTTTAAAACCTCGCCATCGAAGCCAAAAATTATACAATCAACAGCCAATAGTAACCTTGTTTGCTTAGAATACTTGAGCATTTATAACCTTGATATTTTATGATGAAAAACAAATATAGAACAACATTTGATATAAGCTTATAACCGGCGGGCTTATACAAGTTAAAAGAGTATCAATTTACATTAATTTTTCAAAAGTGTAAATTAATTGTATTCAATACAATAATAATTGCGTTTTTATCTGTTTTTTATTCGCCCCATGCGGTAATAACCAGCATGCGGCTGCCTCCATAATTACGATGCTCGCACAGGTAAATGCCCTGCCACATACCCAAAGCCAGCCGACCGTTGCGGATTGGGATAGTTACCGAGCTGCCTAAAAGCGCCGCCTTTAAATGCGCGGGCATATCGTCGGGACCTTCATCATCGTGTAAATAATCAGGATCATTTTCGGGCACAGCCTTACTGAAAAACATTTCAAAATCCTGCCTCACGGTTGGGTCGGCATTTTCATTAATGGCCAGCGAGGCCGAGGTATGCTGGATAAAAACCTGGCAGATGCCGGTTTTTAGCTCATGTATTTGAGGGAGCGCATTCACCACTTCGGAAGTGATGAGATGAAAGCCCCGTTTACGCTCCCTGAGCTGCAGCAATTGCTGAAAAATTTTCATACACGTTTTGTTTATGGCGATGCTGCAAACATATCCATAAACATTGTTCTGTTTTTGTTTAACGAGGTCGAAAAAATTAAAATTAAAGAGGGCTTGTAGTCTTATGCGGCAATAGCAGTGCTTAAATCAGTGTTTGCCGGGGAAAACAACCGGTTAATGAATGTTTTTATTTTTTCGAAAAAGCTTTGCCTCACCGGTTTTTGTATGGCCTGAGTGGGGGCATTATCCGGAGGTTTGGGAGTGTCAGCATCCTGCATTTCTTCCAGCACAATTTCGCGGATTTCGGGGTCACGGTTTACAATCTCATCCAGTTCGGTGAGTTCGCTAAAGGTGGCTTTACCTGTTTTTTGCCGTTTAATCAGTATTTCAAAACGGTCCTGGTTAAAAGTGCGCCTTTCCAGTTGTTTGCCGTGTTTCATGATATTATGTTATTACTGCAATAGCAGGCTCAAATTAAATGCCATGAATTTATATTATTGATTTACAGTTGTTTAATGAAGGTTTGCTTTAGCGCGATGCATCGATTTGATACATGCATCGTTCGTTTTCGTGCAGGTGACACCCTGAATAGTACAGTAAATTTTTACCGCTTTTCATAATGATATTCCGGTCCGTCGGCAGCCAGCGGAACTGTACCGTAAAAAGTGAGGATTTTATTCGCTATCCTGAAAAACACGATATTGGATGTATCATTATCATAAACAATCTGATCGCGGTTGCCATTGTATTTGCGTGTGCGATAGGTGCCGCTTTTTACCAGTGTATCCTTTTTAAAGCGTTTATAGGTATCGGCAGTAAAAGTGATGATATTACCATTGCCTGGTTTACCTTCGGTAGTATCTTTTGGAGGGATGCAATAACAACTTGTACCGCGATATTCCCATCTGCCAATTAACGATGGGTTATTGGTTGTATCATCATTTTTTGAGCAGCTTAATAAAACAGCAAAAGCGCTGAATACCAGTAGCAGGATCTTTTTCATAATTATTTTAAGGTTTATTGCAGGTACGGCAATCATAACACAAACGCTACAACACGTAACACTTTCAATACAAAATTTGCGGGCTTTAATTAATTGATAACTTTGGTATTAACCAATGTATCAAACAAACCTAACAGGCTATTCATCATGAAACAGCATAACTTATCAAGGCGCCGCTTTATAGGCAACGGTGCGCTTGCCGCAGCCGGGCTTTTAGTATTTTCAAAATCATCCTTCGCCGGCAATATTTTAATTGGTGCCGATAAGCCAAACTCAAAAATTAACGGCGTGCAGATCGGCGTGATTACCTATTCGTTCAGGAGCATGCCTGGTACTATTGATGATTTGTTGAAATACTGTATCGATTGCAATATCAACGCCATCGAACTGATGGGCGATGCCGCCGAAGCCTATGCCGGCGCACCTAAACGTGAGGCAGGTGAAGACTGGGCCACTTTTGGTAAAAAGATGGCCGACTGGCGCCCTACAGCTTCGATGGATAAGTTTAAAGAGATTCGCAAAATGTATAATGATGCCGGGGTAAATATTTACGCCTGGAAACCCAACGCTCTCGGCCCCAAAAACAGCGATGCCGAAATTGATTATGCCTTTAATGCCGGCAAGGCTTTAGGTGTTAACCATGTAACTGTGGAGCTGCCCGACGAAGCACAAACCAAACGTTTGGGCGATATAGCCGCCAAACATAAAATGATGGTGGGCTACCATGCCCATACCCAGGCTACGCCTACACTTTGGGATACGGCTCTTAGCCAATCCAAATACAACGGCATCAATCTTGATATCGGTCATTATGTAGCCGGAACCAGCAGCAGCCCCGCTCCGTTTATCGAAAAATATCACGACCGTATTACCAGCATGCACATTAAAGACCGTAAGTTTCACGACGGCCCTAATCAAGCCTGGGGGCAGGGCGATACCCCGATAAAGGAAGTGTTGCAACTGCTTAAAGCCAACAAATACAAATTCCCGGCTACTATTGAGCTGGAGTATAAAATCCCCGAAGGATCGGATGCGGTAAAAGAAGTGAAAATTTGCCGCCAGTTTGCGGCAGATGCCCTGGCATAGCAGTTATAAGCTGTGTTTTTTTATTAAATTAGATGCAATTAAAGATCAATGGATAAAAATTGCAGGATAAGGTTAGAGTGGGTTCCTGAAGCATATAAAAACGTAGAACTTAGTAATACAGGTAATAATCTTCCTCCTGCTGCCAGCCGGCAGCAGGAATTACCTCAGCATGGCTTATATGGGCATCGTAAAAAAAGTGCGCCCCCAAAACGATATCCCAAAAAGTAGAGCGGCGTAAGCTGTTTTTATTTTTACCTTAGTAAGCTGTTATTTGATACCGGCCTTATCATGATGAAAAAAATACTGTTTTTTGTATTGCTGCTTTTAGCGCAATACAGTTTTGCCCAGATCCCCGCACCTCAAAAAAATATTTATGTAAATGATTTTGCGCAGGTGCTAAGCAAAAATCAGGCTTTAACATTAGGCAAACAACTCCATGCCCTCGAAAAAGCATCTAAAGTACAGGTAGCCATAGTGTTGGTAAAAACCGTGCCCCACAAATACACCATTGATAAATTTGCTGTATTGATAGGCCGTAAATGGCATGTGGGCACAGCAGGTAAGGGCATTGTATATGTTGCGGCCATAAATCAGCATAAACAACATATCGAGTTGGATAGCGCCGTGCTGCAAAAGCTTTCGGTTATTGAGCGTGAAGGCTTGCTTGATGGTATTAAACCCTATTTCAGACAAAAAGATTACAACGGAGGGCTTAGCAATCTGGTACAGCGGCTAAACCAATATTTTGTGCCACCTCCAGCCCCGGTAGCAGAACCGGTTGCCCAAAAAACAACCACTACACAATCCACAGACATAGGGCCGGTAGGGGTACTGTTGATATTGCTGGGATTTATTGCACTTGCGATTTTTGCAATTGTGGCCTTTGTGCGCATGTGTATAAAACACAAAGGAGATGGTTGGGGCGGCTATCCTGCCGGTACAAGCTTTTTCGACAGGCGCTACTATCGCCGCAACCGCTGGCGGGAAGATAATTATTACAATAACACCACTAACAATTATTATGATAATAATGACGATGATGATCGCAGGCGAAACAATTCAGGCTCATCATCATCATCTTCTTCTTCATCCGGCGGTAGTTTTTCAAACGGCGGCGGCTCAACCTCCGACTGGTAGTTTAACCTTAGCCACCGGAAATACTATCTTTATCAAATGGATTCAAAAATATTTTCGTACAAAGTGGACGGCATTGTGCTGGCCCCGCTTGATGAGCAGCTTAGCCTGAGCCCCGCGTTTGACAGGAAAGCGTTGGCGAATAAACTGAAGGATATTTTTACCGGGGAGGATTATCAGGTTGATGAGCGTTCGCTAAATTATAAAATAAAGGATGGGCAGTTGTTTATTGAGGGTTTGGTGGTGAAAAAGGAGGAAGCGAAGAGTATTGGGTTTATGGTGGGAAAGTGATGACATTTAAACATTTACCCCGTTAATTACACCACCACCAGGCTTTTTTAACCCATCACACATACGTGTTTTTACGCATTATAACAGTTGCCGCAACTTTGGTTTAACATCTGCCGTATATTGCTATTATCAAACCGTTAATCATGAATGTTGAAATAGTGAATAGCCGGGTGCAGGCTATTTTATCTGATATCCGTACAAGGCGCATACAAAAAGGTTATTCGCAGGGGCAATGTGGGGCAATGTTGCATATATCACAAAATTCGTTCAGTAAAATTGAATTAGGCAGCATGGAACTTACCCTTGAGCGGTTGATGCTGATAGCCAAAATGCTTGAAGTTGATTTTTTTGAATTACTTGCCGCGCCGGTTAAATCGCCGCTGTGTTTAATTGAGGGCGAGCTGATGCAGGCCAGCTGATTTATTTGGCCTTTGTTGTATCCTTTTTTATTTTAAGTTTATTGAACTTATTCGCTATTAAAACCAGGCAACCGTTGCGCGCTTTTTCAACAACCCGTTTTAGCTTTTTCGAATCAATACTATCTGCGCCGGTAGCGGTCGGATAATCGGTTGTAACCCTAAATGCCAGGCAATCTACATATTCCTTTTTCACATTGGCGGGCAACAATTTAACTTCAGGATACGAATAAAATTGCAGTTTAAGCTGCTGCACAACTTCGGGTTGCCAGATATTTAGCTGCGAGTGGATGTTTTTTGAACACTCCAGTCCCATTTTTATGGCTGCCGCTTTTACGCTGTCGGTCATCAGTTCTGTTCCGGTTATTCCGTTAGGAAGCAAAGCCTTCAGCTTGATCATGCAACAGGCCGAAAATTGTTTCCGTTCATCGTCATTATTGGTAAACTGGGCTGCTTTTTCGTAAAATAAATTATACATCTGCCGTTCCACTTCGGGTGTCCAGCCTGCTTGCATCTGCTGTTGGCGGCGGGCCTGGTTTTGCCGGCACCTGCTGATGGAAAACATAAGCGAAATTAAACTTAAAGCAATAATCAGCGCAGAACGGAATACAGGATTCATGAGTTATAGTGATAAGATAATGATGTAAAGTTAACAGGTAATATTTATTTCCGGCGATTTAATTATTAACAAGCCTCGAAAAACAGAGAGGCAAGTTCGGGTTTTGTGCTTACTTTAGGCCTTTCATCTTTATCTGGAAAAACTAAACATATCACAAAAAAATGAACCGTTACGATATCGAGGCTAAAGATTTTGCTTTATCAGCCCAGGGTGTTCACTTACTGCGTAACCGCTTTAATTATAAAACCATTGCTTTTGATGATATTGACAGGGCCGACTTCAGGCGTGCAGTCGAAACAAAAAATGTGGTATTAACATTGGTTGCAGGCGCTGCATTAATTGTTTTTTCGATATTACAGATCATTGGTGTAATTAAAAGTTTTAATAACCCGCATGTACATGTTATCTATATCGAATCAATAGGGCTACCTGTTTTACCGCTTTTGCTGGGTGGATATTGTATTTACATTTCGGTTAAAAAAGTCCCTTCGTTAATTATCGAAGGGAAAGATGAAAAGCATAAATTAAGCGTAAAAGAGATAGTTAATAACCAGGCTCTTGCGCAGCTCGAAACTTATCTGAAGGCAAAACTGGGCTCGAGGTTCAGCGATGCTAATGGCCACATTGCCTGAGTTTATTTATCTACTATAATACGTGTATAGGTATAATCAACCTTTTTTACCGCAACCGAACTGTGTACTGTAACCATTTGTTTTGGGTACCCACTTTCGTTATATGTGTAGTTGTATAACTCCAGTTTGTTATTGCTTGTACGATTATTGACAAATGTATTTATATCGTTAAAAGCCTGGTAGGTAATGTAAATATTATTGCGCAATGCCCAAAAAGGACTTGGCTTTTTATCGTAAGTGTAATCGTTGTTGAACGTAGGTTTTGCCGGGTTTTTGTTTTCGTACTGGCTTCGGTTTTCAATATTGCCGTCGGCATCGTACTTTAAAATGTAATACTGGCCGTTACCCTGCACTTTTTCGGCCAGGTCTTTATTGTTCAGGGTAATTACAATACTGTCTTTGCTTGCAGCGGGGTAGTTGTATACCACATGTATATCGCGGCCAAAATAGCTATATCGTATTTTATTCCAGGGGTAGGGTTTGGTAGCCGAACTGCTGATTTCGCTAACTTTACCATCGTTATATGCTATGGTAAAGGTAGTTGTAAAGTTGCTTGTATAGCTTTTATAATCGTAAACGTGTTTTATTAACTGCCGGGCCGGGTTATAGGTAAACGTTTCGGTTTGGGTTACCGGCGATGGAGTAAGCAAATAATTGGTTACCATTTTATTGAGCAGGTATATGGTATCTTTTACTTTAACAACCGGAGTGGGAATGGTTGGTGTGGTGATTTCACCGGCATCTTTTTTACAGCCGGTTATCATGCTTATTACCGTAATAAGCACAATGGCGTTTTTTAGGTTCATAAATGTTTGAATTGCAGGAATTTGTTACAAATGTTGGGGAACCTGATATAAAGGTACATTTAAACTTTAAACATTGCAAACTAATAATTTGTCGGTCCGTAGGGGATGGGTTTACCTAAAAAATGGCTGCTTTAATTTTGTAGGATACATTACGCGGTTTTACGGCACTCACCGCATTAAATAGCTTATAAAAAATTAATATTTGAAATACACCGGTGGATAGCATTGCGCCGAACTTATTAATGGAGAGTTACCCGACCGGTCCGAAGCTTATTTGAAGGCGGAGTCATAGTTGAAATTTAGCCTTGCCGATAGGGATGATAGTTTAGCTACAATAGTTTTTTTATTAAATTTTGGTCCTTTTTCGTCGTGCGGATATTAAAATCGCAAAATCTGCGTTAATATTTTTCAACAAAATGTCGCAACAAGCTTAAATATGGCCATTGTTGCTTAATCGTTTTTGCTTCGTTTTTAGCTGATATTCAGTTATAAAAACATTTATTTTTGTTAAAAAAGTACCACTACAACAACACTACTTCAATTTATTATCTGGTTTTTGCTATGTTAATTTAAAATTTACTTTTTACTTTTATCTCACCAATTATATTAAACTGAAGTGGGTAAGAGTATTAACAGCCACCATATCCAACAATTGATTAAGGGCGATGAAGCTGCTTTTGATGCCATTTATGAGGCATACAGCAGCAAAGTTTATCGCCTTGCGTACCGCTTTTTAAAAGACGGGCAGCAGAGCGAAGAGATAGTGCAGGAGTGCTTTATTAATTTGTGGACCAACCGGCAGAAACTAAATGCCGAAGGAGATATCTGGTTGTACCTGTATGTGATTGCCAAACGGCTGTCGTTAAATTCACTAAGGCAGATCTGCCAGTCGCGCGAGCTTTCGGATAAACTGGTTAATCATATTGCCACCATTCATAATGATACCGAAGAGGAAATGCTGGTAAGCGATCTGGAGCAATTTACCGAACGCATTATCAATAAACTGCCGCGCCAGCAGCAAGTCATTTTCAGGTTGAGCAGGGTTGAACACCTCACGCACAAGGAAATTGCCGATCAATTGCAGATTTCGCCCAATACGGTTAAAAATCATATGGTAGAGGCGCTTAAAACCTTAAAATCACAGTTGCAGTATTCTGATCTGATATTTATGCTTGCCCTGGTTTTTTGGATGGGTTGATTGTAATTATTACTATACTTTTCGAGATTACTTATACTCTTGGCTGGTAGCCGCAAAATTCTTCGTCGGTCATTTTAAAGCCAGGCTTAAACTCAATTTTCATCTTCCCTTCGAAGAGACCCAATTTGCGTTTAAGTTTTTGCGCAGGCTGTTTGGCTAAGAAATACCCGATAACCTCTTTGTTTTCATTGTTGTTAACTGCAAAGTTCTCGCCCGCTTTGACGTGATTAATCACTTTCGCAAAATTTGCCTTAAACTCATCGACAGATATGGTTTTCATAAACCTAATTTAAGTCAAAATACGAATTTCTATATTAGTTTAGTTATTTGCCACACTCGTCGGGTTATACCCAAACTGCTTTTTAAAAGCATACGAGAAATGCGACAAATTCTCAAACCCTACCTCAAAATAAACATCGGATGGCTTGCGCTTCTGCTCTACAATCTGGTAATGGGCGGTTTCGAGCCGTTTGCGGGTGAGCCATTTTTCTGGGGTATCTCCAAAGGCTTTTTTAAAATCGCGCTTAAAGGTAGTTAAGCTTCGGCCGGTTAAATAGCCAAAGCGGGTAGCCGTAAGGTTAAACATGTAGTTCTTTTCCATAAAATCGGCCAGGTCAATTTTGCCTGGTTCTTCAAAATGCCCTAAAACATTATCTACCGATTTATCGATGGACCGAAGAACAGCAATGGCCTCGTTTACTTTAATGTCGGTTACTTCTTGCGGCAATTCATCGGCCAAATCAAAATAAGGCAATAACGAACTGAACAAACTTTCCAGCAGCGGATGCTGGCTTAGTAACCTCGCATCCGGTGGTACAGGTACAATTAAAGGCTGTTGAATTGCCGAATAATATTTTTGCAAAGTTTCCTGCGGAAAACAGATAGATACCGATTTAAAAGCCTCGCCATTAAAAGGTACTTTGCTAAGCCGCCCCAACTGATTGCGGGGCAGCAGCACAGTATCTCCTGCCCGGAAAACAAAGGAACGATCGGCAGATACAATCCGCATTTCACCTGCATATACCCGCACCAGGGCATGCCAAGGCAGTATAACTTCGCGGCTGTAATGTTTTTCGCGCTTGCAGGATACAAATATCATTGCCCGGCTTTCTGCTCCGTTTTGTTCCATCGGCATAAATTTAGCTATTTAATAATTCCAAATTTAAACAGGCTTTCGGCTGTGGCCACTATCGCATCTTCTGCGCTGCGTGGTTGCCAGCCCAGCATGCGCATTGCTTTCTCGCTTGTGGCGTTCATATTTCTGTCGAGCATGGGCGTAATTTCCTTAGCTACCGGATCAGTAGCTCCAGCCATACGGATAACCCAGTTAGGAATATTCCTCGCTTTAATTTTTTCGGCTTTATCGCCCAACCGGCGTTTCAGGATCTTAGCCACATCAACCATCCATAAACTTTCGCCGGCTATGGCTAAAAAGCGTTCACCGTTGGCAGCAGGATCGGTCATTGTGCGCAGGTGCAGGTCGGCCACGTCGCGTACATCAACAAAACCGGTATTGATGCGCGGGCAACCGGGCATTTTGCCGTAAAGCATGTTTTGAATAATAGATATCGAATGTGAGTAATCGGTGCCTAAAATAGGGCCTGCAACCGCTACGGGGTTTACTGTTGAGAGTTCCAGCTTACCGCCCTCGGTTTTAATAAAATCCCAGGCTGCCATTTCTGATAGCGTTTTTGATTTTTGGTAAGCCGGTACGGTATCGTTTACCGGGGTCCAATCGTTTTCGGTAAATGGTTCTTTGCCAGGTTTATGCCCAAAGCCTACCGCGCCAAAGGCCGAGGTTAGCACTACACGTTTAGCACCTGCATCGCGGGAAGCTCGCAATACACGCAACACACCCTCACGTGCCGGGATTATCATTTCATCTTCGTGTTTAAAGCCTTTTAACGGGGTAGGCGAGGCAGGGTGAATTACATAAGTACAGCCGCTTGCGGCTTCAACCCAGCCTTTATCATTGCTCAGGTCGGCCTCTGTAAATGATAGTTTGTCGCCGACTTCAATACCGCCCTGGCGCAGCATTTCGCGTACCTCTGGTTCGCGGGTTAATGAGCGTACGGTGGTTTTTACCTCGTAACCGGCCTCTATTAATTTAATAATACAGTGCGCAGCTATAAAGCCCGAGCCGCCTGTTACCAATACAGTTGTGTTATTGTTTGAATTTGTTGTTGTCATTGTATTTAAAAATTTACAATGCAAAATTGGGGCAAAATGCTCCGAAGAGGTTTGTTTAAAGGACCTAATGTATTTTGTTTAAAAGACCATTAAGAAATTTACAGCCAGATTGATCAGACGATATGCGTAAGCAAATCTATTTACCGGTTTGAGTGCATTTGATGAAACGCGGTACGAAGTTTAATTTGAGTTACATAGGTGTCTTGGTAACTGTTGAAAGGTATCTCAAAAAAGAAGTTCAAAAAATATTTGTTTATCCTTTCATATAAGAAGGAAATATTTAAGAGGGCGATGGTGATTCTTATAAGGTTGTATTTCTTTTAAACCAATTTTCGATGAGGATTCCTTCAATCCTGTCAAAATCCTTAACATTATCTGTAACGAGGGTGAGCTTGTTCTCTACAGCAGTAACAGCTATCAGAAGATCGAATTCGTCATTGATAGGCAAGCCAAGCCTCCTCAAACGTACCTTTTCTTTAGCGTAGCGTTTGATGCTGCCGAATATCGGTATGATGGAAAGGCCGCCAACAAAATCGTCTACAGCTTTGTGTGACTTGGATGGATGGTCGCTATTTTCTGCCCCAAATCGTAACTCCATAACCGTAATCTCGGAAATGAAAAAATTATTGCGCCCCTTTTCACGGATAACTGTCGCCAGATCTAATTTGCCTCTTAAAAAGAAAACACAAGTACTGGTATCAAGAAGATATTGCATCAGAATTTGAGGTCTTTTTCGAGGAATTTTCTGGAAGCTTTGATTTCTTTTACTATTTCTTCGGCAGGCTTGTCGGTTCCGAAAGCGCCAAAAGATTTATAAAATGCGCTTTCCTTTGAACTATTCTCTTTTTTCAGAGATTTAGACAAACGTTCTATCAATTCCAGTTTAGTGAATGCATCAAGTCCTTCGAACAAGCCGGCGTAGGTATCAACAATATTTTTGTTTGCTGCGGTCATATAGGAACTTCTTGTATTACAAAAATAATAATTATTTTAAAATGAGATTGAATGATTGATGTTTACGATGACTGATTTTCTTTGAAGCCCCGATTTTCCGATAATGAACGTTTGCGAACGGCGCCTAATCGTAAAAAAATAAAAATAGTTAATTTTTTTCATCTCCGGGTAGTCCTATGCCCCAACTTCTGTGTTCTATACATAAATGCCCCCTCCCGGGAACAAGTATATAAACCAATAACATGAATAACGAAAGGCTCAGGATTTTACTTGAACAGTATTTTAATGATACCATCGGCAGTGATGATTGCCGCGAGCTGCTCAATTACCTGAACAATAACCCGGGGGAAGTTTTTAACGCTGTTGATGAAGATGTGTTAAATTTAGAGGGAGCCCCGGCTTTTGATGGTATCCAGGCCCAAAAAGTATTGGCTGGCATCAAAGCCGATTCAAGGTTTGGGCAAAACGAAGAAGAGGAAACAATAGTTCCTCTGTTTGTCAAGGGAAGCATATTTAAATTACATGCCGTATGGGTTAAGATAGCAGCCGCTGTTTTAATTTTCGGCACTATTGGTTTTTATTTCATTCAGCGCCAAAAAATGGCTGCCGGTCAAAATGAAACAGCTGCCGCAAGGCCGGCCAAAATTTTACCGGGCGGTAATAAAGCCATATTAACCCTGGCAAATGGCAAAAGCATAGTGCTTGACAGTGCCGGCAACGGCGCGCTGGCCAGCACAGGCAAAAGCCAGGTAAATAAAGTTGGTGATGGTAAGTTAGTTTATGATGCTTTGCCCGAAGCGGCGCACGTTGGCGTTAATGCCGTTTTGTATAATACCTTAACTATTCCGCCGGGCGGCCAGTACCAGGTTGTTTTGCCCGATGGTACTGAAGTTTGGCTTAACTCATCCTCATCGTTAAGTTACCCCACCGAGTTTAGCGGCAATGAACGCAGGGTTAAACTAACCGGCGAGGCTTACTTTGAAGTAGCCAAAAATAAAGACAAGCCTTTTTATGTAGAGATGAACAACACCCAGATCAGGGTATTGGGTACACATTTCGATGTATCGGCCTATAGCGACGATAGTGAAATTACCACCACTTTGCTTGAAGGCTCGGTACAGGTTAGTAAATACAGCAAACAGGCGCTGTTAAAACCCGGGCAGCAGGCTGTTGTGGGTAACATCACCGATAACATAGCAGTAGCTAAAGTGAACACCAATACTGCCGTGGCCTGGAAAAATGGATATTTTGTTTTTGACGATGAAGACATAGCCACCATCATGAAAAAAGTTTCGCGCTGGTATAATGCCGATGTTGAATATAAGGGCGATTTTAATGGTTTACGGTTTGGGGGCACATTTGCCAGATCGAAAAGTATAACCGAACTATTGAAAAACCTGGAACAAATTGGCAAAGTGCATTTTAAAATTACAGGAAGGAGGATCACCGTTATGCAATAAATCTACGTTCTCCATCTCCACAAACCAATTATCCTATCAGCATAAAAAAATAAAACCAGGAGCGTTTCGGACCGCCCCCGGTTTAAGCCATATCGGCAATGCCAGATAGTAAAACTAATTGCAGCGATTACAACCACTTATTAACAAACTGACATTCAAATGTATAAAAATTTTACTGCATTTACTTGCGGCAAACATCGTGGGCGCCTATATAAACCTGTGCTTATTATGAAACTAACTCTTATTTTGCTGACAGTTACCTTTTTACAGGTGTCTGCCGCAACTTATGCACAGAAAGTTACTCTGAAAGTTAAACAAACAACTTTAAAGGAAGTTTTTGAAGAAATCAGAAATCAAACCAGTTATGATTTTCTGTATAATTCAGAAGATCTGAAGTTGGCTAAACCGGTAACTGTCGATCTGAATAATGCTACCATAAACCAAGTGCTCGACCTGTGTTTAAGCAACCAGTCATTAACCTATACCATTGAGAATAAAACTATTCTGATCCGCAAAAAAACTGCTGCGGAAAACAATGCGCCTAAAAAAATTACCGGTAAGGTAGTTGACAGTAAAGGCCTGCCTTTACCCGGTGTAACCGTGAAGCAAAAAGGCGGAACAGCCGCCGTAATAACCGACCTGAACGGTAACTACACCATTAACGTAAGCGAAGGCAATGCCACGCTTGTTTTCTCGTTTGTGGGCTTCCGCACTAAAGAAGTTGCCCTTAACGGCCGCTCTGATATTAATGTGACCCTCGAAGATGCTCCGCAGGATTTGACCGAGGTTGTGGTAGTAGCTTACGGCGTTCAAAAGAAAGAAACCGTAACCGGCGCTATCACATCTATCGGCACAAAAGATCTTGTACAATCGCCTGTTGCTAACTTAAGCAACGCTTTGGCAGGCCGCTTATCGGGTTTAACAGTAACACAAACCAGTGGTAAGCCCGGTTCTGACGGCGCTACCTTATACGTACGTGGTGTGGGTACATACACCGGCCAGACAGCCCCGCTGATTATGGTTGACGGTATTGCCCGCGACAGCTATAACGATATCGACCCTAACGAGGTTGAATCGATCAGTATTTTGAAAGATGCATCTGCTACAGCCGTTTACGGTGTGCGTGGTGCAAACGGTGTTATCCTTATCACTACAAAACGCGGTAAAGAAGGTGCGCCAAAAGTGAGCGCTACCTTCCAAACCGCTATTTCGCAGTTTTCGAGCATGCCAAACTTTGTTAACTCGTATCAGTACGCTACGTTGTTAAATGAGCAGAGCTACGAAAACTACTGGATTCAACACTCAAGAGATGCCGACGTTAAAACCTGGAACGATTTCGCTGCAAAACGCGATGCCAACTGGGTTAAGGATGCTACAATATATTACTCGCCCGAGGATTTAAAATATTATCAAAATGCGCATACTCCAACCCTAAACGGGCAGCCAAACCCTTATTATGATCCGTACGGCCACCCCGATCAGGATTGGAAAAAACAAATTTTTAACAAGTTTGCTCCTCAAACGCAGGTAAATGCCAACATTACCGGTGGTACCAAGGCAACCAAATACTTTGTATCATTAGGTTACCTGGCACAAGGCGGTTTGTTCAATACCGATTACATGCCGTTTTCGGACGAGATGCAGTTTAAAAAGAAACGTTATAACCTGCGCTCCAACCTCGATTTTGATGTGAACAGCGATTTCAGGGTATCGGTGGATGTATCAACCCAATACGTAACCATCACCGGTATGGATAACGACGGTTACACCTGGGAAAAACGTATTCTCTGGTCTTCGCCATTGGGTTCGCCGGGTTTGGTTAACGGCAAATTTGTGGTGCCTTTCACCAACCAGAACGAGCAGTTAAACCCGCTGTATGCTATTGCAAACAGCAATAACTACAATATCACCACCAACAGTACTTTAAACTCGGCCATCAGGTTAACTTACAAACTTGATGATATTACGCCGGGCTTATCTATCAACGCGCGTGGTGCTTATGATAGCTACTTCCAGAGCCGTACCGGTGGTAAATACACCCCGCTGTTATACGGTTTACGTCAAAATCCCAACGGAAATAAACTTGATCCTATCCTGGTGCAGTTAACCAACGATGTTGCGCCAGCCCGCTGGACAGATTTTTACACCGGCAAATGGCGTAAAGTTTACGGTGAGGCTTCAATTAACTATAATCATGTTTTCGCAAAAAAACATACGGTTACCGCTTTGATCCTGGCCAACGCCGAGAAAAAATATGATCCAACCTTACTGTACGATCTTCCTCACGCTTACGAAGGTGTATCCGGAAGGGTAACCTACAACTACGGCGACCGTTATTTGCTTGAGTATAACATGGGCTATAATGGCTCGGAAAACTTCCCCGAAGGTAAAAGGTTTGGTTTCCTGCCGGCTTATTCAGCAGGCTGGATTGCCAGCAACGAATCGTTTTTCCCTAAAACAGATTATATCACTTACTTAAAAATCCGCGGATCGTTAGGTAAAGTAGGTAATGATAACATTGGCGGTGCCCGTTACCTGTACTTGCCTGATACCTGGCAGTACGTAAACGGCTACAACAACGGCGGTGGTTACACATTTGGTACGCTGAATGATCGTAACCGGATTCAGGGTGCACAGGAAAACGTTTTGGGTAACCCTAACGTAACCTGGGAAACAGCAACCAAATCAAACATTGGTTTGGAGGCCCACCTGCTTAATGATCGTTTGGCAATTACTTACGATCACTATAACGAGCATCGTAAAAACATCCTTTCCTACAAAGGTACTATTCCGGGTATAGTACAGGCAACCCTACCTCCGTACAACTTGGGCGAGGTTAAAAACTGGGGCGATGAGATTGAGCTGAGCTACAACAGCAAACCGGGTAAATTTACCTGGTGGGTTAAAGGTAATGCCTCAACCAACCACAACAAAATCCTGTTTAGGGATGAGGCTATTGCGCCGGGCTTAGAGTACCAGGCTTCAACAGGCCGCCCTATCAACCAGGGTTCATACCTGCAGGCTGATGGTCTTTACACTTCATGGTCGCAGCTTTACAGCATTGATGGTAATGGCAACCCGATATTTTCACAGCCTGTACTGGCAGTTGGTAAAGATGGTAAGCCTTATACCAACGCAGCAGGCAACCCGGTTTATCAAAAAGATTTGGGTTACGCAGGTGCACCTGTACAACCTGGTGAGATCAGACTGAAAGACGTTAACGGCGACGGTATTGTGAACGAGAAAGATTATGTACGCTCGGGCAAAACCGATCTGCCTACTTTGAGCTACGGTATTTCATTCGGTTTCAATACCCACGGGTTTGATTTCTCGGCCTTATTTCAGGGGCAATCAGGTGTGGCAAAATATGCCATGCAGGAGCTTCACTTCAACAAGCAGCAATCATTGTTTGATGTGGATTTGAACAGGTTTACCCAGGAACGTTATGACAACGGCGACCGCATCGATTTCCCGATTGCAGCGTACAACCAGGATGCAGCCTACAACACTTTCTTCCTGAAAAGCACTGCTTTTGTAAGGTTGAAAAACGCTGAGATTGGCTACACCCTTAAACCCGAACTTTTGAAAAGGATTGGTGTGCGTTCGGCCCGTTTTTATATCAACGGTTACAACCTGTATACCTGGTCGCCAAACAAAATCTGGGGCGATCCTGAAAACTTAGGTTATATCGGTTATCCGCTTACCCGTACTTACAACGTAGGCGTTAATGTTAATTTTTAATCATAAAGTATAGCAATGATGAAAAGAACAAATATTATTTTACTGCTTGTAGCTTGTTTTATAGGCGGTATGCTTTCAACAAGCTGTAAAAAAACTTTTCTTGAAAAGCCAAAGGGGGGTGCTGTAACGGTTGATACCATTTTTGATACCCGCAACCAGGCACAATATGCCGTGGCGCAAATGTACATGTTATGTGTAAGGGGATATTTCCCTGAAACATATGACGGCTGCCGTCCCGAAGCGCTTACCGATCAGCTTTATATTATCCACCCGGCTTATGACTGGGCTTCAAATACCATCAACACAGGCTCGTACATTACCGGTAACATGAGTGCCGATAACAACTGCGATTACGGTTTTGGGCAGGATGCTGGTCCGGGCTTTTACTGGCACTACAAAGGCATTCGCCAGGCAAACCTTGTGTTAAAAAACATTGATAAGGTTGTTGATGCCGATAACGCCTGGAAAACAGATACCAAAGGACAGGCTTTGTTTTGCCGTGCCTTACAGCATTACGAATTATTCAGGTATTACGGTGGTGTTCCTATCGTAAACAAACCACTTGATGGTACTGTAAAAATTGCCATTCCGCGCAGTTCGGTACAATCGGTGGTTGATAGTGTGGTAAAATGGTGCGATCAGGCAGCAGCGTTGTTGCCTGCCACACGTCCTACTGCCGATTTTGGTCGTGTTACCAAATTAGGTGCTATGGCTTTAAAAGCGAGGATTTTGTTATACGCAGCCAGTCCGCTTTACAATACGCCGGCCAATTTAAAAGGCGAAGTTTCGGGAGCAAGGTTTAACGATAGCCGCGATACCGTATTGGCTTACGCCAGCTATGACAAAGAACGCTGGAACCGCGCAGCAAAAGCAGCCAAGGATGTAATTGACAATGCGGCAGCAGGCGGTGTTTCAATTTACAACACCGGTAAAGCTGAAACAACCGGCGAAACTTATGCCACTTTAGGCGACTATGAATCTGTTTGGAACGTATTTGCCAACCAGGAGCTGATTTTGGTTAACACCTCAAACCAGGTTCCGGGTGCCGGCGGTGGTTGGGGCGATGGTTCGGCATGGGGCCAGTACCTGTCGTCAAAATTGCGTTTGGCACAATGGGGTGTTAAAAACAACGTACCTATCGAGTTTATCCAACAATATGAAAAACGTGACGGTACCAAATGGACTATGCCTGCAACAGGCGCCGATTTACCAACCGATGTTGCCGCTTGGAACCTCGATCCGCGTTTTTACCAAACTATTGCTTACGATGGTAAATACTATAGCGCCCAGCGCGGTATCCTCGCTTACTATAAAAAAGGTGATTACAGTACCGATGGTAACCTTGCATCAAGCGATGCCGGTGTTGATGGTTACGCTACCGAAACCTACAAGTTTGTGGCCCGTGTTGATAACATGACCGATAACCACTTTGCATGGCCGGTATTCCGCTTAGCCGAGTTTTACCTGGGTTACGCCGAGGCACTGAATGAATACCAGGGGCCGAGTGCTGAAGCTGCAAACTATTTAAACAAAATTCGGGAAAGAGCCGGTATGCCCGATAAACACCCGGCCACTATTGAAGATTTCAGGGACGCGGTACAAAATGAGGAAACCATTGAGTTTGCTTACGAAGGCCACCGCTATAACGACCTGAACCGCTGGTTAAAAGCCAAAACCGTTTTGAATACTGTATTGCACGGTATCCAGACAACTGCCAGGAACGTTGGCGGACAATTGAAACGTACATGGACAACCGTGCCGTTTGTTACAAGGGTTTTCCCTGCCAGGTATTATTACGTTCCGTTTCCAAGCACTGAAATCAGTTTACGGTATTTGGGTAACAGTAACTGGGACGGACAGAACCCAGGTTGGTAACAGGCTTTTACACATTAACAATTAGTGAGAAACAATGAAAAAAGATTATAAAAACTTTTTGGCCTGGATGCTTGCGTTCTGCAGTTACTCGGCGGTTAATGCCCAAACTGCGAAAACAACCCCGGCCGATACCATAAAAACGGCGAATAGCTCATATAAAGATATAGTTGATGGTGGCTTAAGGATCCAGAAATCATGGCGCAATACCGGCGCGGTTTTTACGCTGTCGGGCGAAGACTTAACCCGCATGACATCAGGTAACCTGTTGAATACCCTTCAGGGCCGCATCCCGGGTTTAACGGTGGTAACAGGATCTGGCGAGCCAGGTTATGATAACCCTACTTTTTACATGCGTGGCCAAAGCAGCTGGAATATCCAGGGTAACCAGGTATTGATTTACCTGGATGGTTTCCAGGTTGATATGGGGGCTATTACCGGTTTGTCTGCTTACGAGATCGAATCGGTTACTTTATTAAAGGATGCTGCTGCATTAGCTGTTTACGGTTTGGAAGGTGGTGCAGGAGTGTTAAGCATCCGCACCAAAAAAGGAGCTGTTTTAGATAAAACACAGGTATTTATCAATGGCAAATATGGCATATTAAGCCCGATTGAATTGCCGAAGGTGATGGATGCCTTCGGTTATACTACAAATTACAACAATGCCCTTACCAATGATGGTTTGCCGATTAAATATGCCAACCCCGAATTGTACAAAGCAAGTAATGATCCTTTTCACCCTAACGTGAACTGGTACGACCAGCTTTTGAAAAAAACTTCGGCTATACAGGATTATAACTTCGGTTTTCGTGGTGGTAATAACACAGCAAAATATTTTGTGCTGATGAACTATACCAACTTTGAGGGGATGTACAAAAATGCAGATATCATTGATAAGGATTTTGGTACAAACGCCAAGTACACCAAGTTAAATTTAAGGGCGAACATCGAGTTGCAGCTTAACAAAAACCTGGTTGTAACCGCCAACATCAGCGGTATTACTGAAGACAGGAATACGCCGTCGGGCTTCACTGCATCGCAGGTGTTTAACAACATTATGGCTATCCCAGCTGCGGCCTTCCCGGTTAAAAACCCTAATGGTTCGTGGGGTAACAGTTCGGTATATAAATTTAACCCGGTGCAGTTGTTGCAGCAAAACGGTGTTTACCAATCGCATACCCGTAACCTGCAAACCAATTTCAGCTTTGTGCAAAAACTGGATAAGCTAACCCCTGGTCTTGATTTAAAGGGCGAGGTATCATTTGCCAACCAATATATAGGCATCTACCAGAAACAATTTTCGGTAAACTCGTTCGAAATTGTTGGCCAGGATCCTAATACAGGCAATGCCATCTACGGTTCAACGCCGGTAACACCTATAAGCCAATCAAGCAGCGATGGCGGCGGTGCCCACTGGAACCGTACATCGGTAAGGTTAGGTTTTGATTACGATCGTACTTTCGGTAAATCAACCTTTACCGGTATGATCCAGGCCCGCAGGCAGGGTTACACACACGATGGTATTGTTTACCAGGTGCGCACCCAGGGTTTGGCAGGTAATATCACCTATGATTATGATAAAAAATACATTATCGATCTTTCGGGCTCATACAGCGGCTCGGCCGATTTTGCACCGGGCAACCGTTACGGATTTTTCCCTGCAGTTGGCTTAGGCTGGATCCTGTCGAAAGAAGATTTCCTGAGGGATAATGCTACTTTTAACTATGTAAAACTGAGAGCTTCTTACGGTACCGTGGGCAATATCAACGAGGCTTACCGTTTCCTTTATCAGCAGTTTGCTGTTGGTGCCAATGGCTGGATCACAGGTACGGGTAACACCTACCATGGGGGCTTAACTGAAGGACCTTTTGCTAACCTTGATTTTGCATGGGAAAAGAAAACAACCTTAAACGTTGGTGTTGATTTCACGGTGTTTAAAAACCTGTCGGGTACGTTAGATGTATTTACCGAAAAACGCAAAGGCATCCTCGAGATTCCATCGGCCGGTGTGCCTGATTATACCGGTTTTAACCTGCAATACGCCAACACCGGCGAGGTACAAAACAAAGGTTTGGAGGCTTCATTAAGGTATGAGCAAAACGATAACAAGTTTAAATATTACATAGGTGGCTCGGTTGCTTACGCACGTAACAAAATAACCAAACGTTCCGAAAATCCGCAGCCTTACAACTACCTGTATACCCAGGGGTATGAAATTGGGCAGATGAAGGGTTTGGTTTACCAGGGCTTTTACCAGCAATCAGATTTTGATGCCAACGGCGCTTTGAAACAAGGTGTTGTAGCTTCATCATACATCAACGTGAAACCTGGCGATCTGAAATTTAAAGATCAGGACGGCAACGGCATTATTAACGATTATGATAAAGTGCCTTTGAACTACAACAAACTTCCCGAAATTACTTTAGGCTTTAACCTTGGCTTTAAATATGCCGGTTTTGATTTCGACGCTTACCTGCAGGGCGTATTACATCGCACCGTGAGCCTGTTGGATGATGCTTATACTTATACACACCCGTTTGTGTACAACAATAACATCTCGGCATTTTCTGCAAACCCATGGACGCCCGAAACTGCAAATACTGCCACTTCGCCGCGTTTATCAACGCTGTCAAATCCAAACAATGATCAGCAGTCTGATTTCTGGATGCGTAACGGTAATTTCCTGAAACTGCGTAGTGTTGAATTAGGTTACACCATACCACAACTTGGGTTTTTAAAGAAAATTGATGCTGTAAGGGTGTTTGTAAACGGCACCAACCTGTTTACCTGGGATAAAATTAAAGGCCTTGAAGCCGAGCGCCTTTCAATGGGTTATCCTTTGGTAAAAGCGGTAACATTTGGTATGAAAGTGAAATTGTAGTATTAAAATTTGATTACAAGGAAATGAAAAGAAATCGATATATCATAACAATGCTGGCCCTGGGTACCGTGCTTTATTCATCGTGTAAACATGATTACCTTGAGGTGCAAACCATTAAGGCCGACATTACCACAGATAAGCTGTACTCCAACTATACTTATGTGCAGCAGCAAATGTGGAATACATACAGTTACCTGCCCGATGGTTTTGCCGACCTGGATTTAGACGCGGCAACCGACGAGGCAGAGGCAACAAATTCGGTAGCGAGGGTACAAACATTTAATTACGGCACCTGGAACCAATACACCAATCCCGATGATGTTTGGGCCCGTAACTTTGATGGTATCCGCCAGGCAAACCTCTACCTAAAAAACAAAGGCACGGTTGATATCAATTACATTAAAGATAAAATTACCTCGACCGACTCGACCGCATATTTCAACGCGCGTAACAACGTGAAATTTATGGAAGGCGAGGCCCTGTTTTTAAAGGCTTACTTTTATTTTGAGCTTGTAAAACGCTATGGTGGTGTGCCAATTTTTGAGCAACCGCTTGATTATAAAGATCAGGCCACCTGGAAAAACGTTCAGCGTAACTCGGTTGATGAGTGTATTAAATACATCGCTTCACTGTGCGATAAAGCTTCGGCCATTATTCCGGCCAACCTTGCACCATACTCATGGTATGATGCCGGTCGTGTTACTTATGGTGCAATTAAAGCATTAAAAGCTAAAGCTTTGTTATATGGTGCCAGCCCGTTGTTTACATCTAACGGTTCAACCACAAGCTGGGCAGTGGCTGCATCTGCGTTGCATGATGTAATTGCGTTAGGCAACTATTCGTTGGATGCCAGCTACTCGAACCTGTTTGGTGCCAACAACACCTCATCGGCCGAGGTGATCTTTTACCGCCGATACGGTGCCATGAACTCAATTGAGTTTAATAATTATCCTATCGTGTTCCAAAATAGTAATGGTAACAGTTTGGCACCTACCGAAAACCTGGTTAGCGATTATGAAGTGTTGCTTAAAAACGGAACTACGATTGTTGGTTCGGTACCGTTCGACTGGAATAACCCGGCGCATGCGGCAGCTCCATATACCAACCGCGACCCACGTTTTGGAACCACGGTGATTTACAACGGCAAATCGTTCAAATCAACCACCATCGAAACCTTTTACGGCGGTAACAGCGGTTTGCCGAAGCAAAACGCCACCAAAACTGGCTATTACCTGTCAAAATGGGTTAACTCATCTGTCGATCTGATCAACAATACCACCACAAACCACGCCTGGATCTATTTCAGGTATGCTGATATTTTGCTAAGCTATGCCGAAGCCATGTACAATGCCTATGGCGCCGATGCCGATCCGCAAGGGTATGGTATGACGGCCTTGCAGGCTATCAACAGGGTTAGGGCACGTTCAACCATGCCGGCGCTTACAGCGGCACAGCTAAACCAGGCTGCGATTGAACATGAGCGTAATGTAGAACTGAGCTTTGAAAACAACCGCTTATGGGATGTGCGCAGGTGGAAAAAAGGTACCACTTACTTAAACAAACCGGTAAACCGTATTGATATTACAAGTGCCGGTATTTACACTGTGAAGAAACTGGAAGACAGGGTGTTTACCCAGAAAATGGAATGGTACCCTATACCACAGGCAGAAATTTCAAAAACAGGCTGGACACAAAACCCCGGCTGGTAAAAATAACAGGCCCATCATCCTGTTAAGCGGTGATGGGCTTATATGATTTTAATTAATAGATAAAAAGTATTTTTATGAAAATTAATGCATCATTACTAAAGCTTTCGGCGGCTTGTTTGTTGCTGGGAGTTGCGGGTTGTAAACAGGAGATCACGAACGGCGTAAAATCAAACCCTGCTGTAAAAGTGTATCTGCCCGATGCCGAAAAACCCGACGGACTGGTTAACGTAATGGCCGGCAGCACCCTTAAGGTGGATAGCGCTGCCAGCACTGTTAACTTCTCCATCCCGGTTTACCGTGCCGGCGAATCGAACTTTGAAACCCTTACGGTTGACGTAGCTGCGGATAACAGTACCATTGCAGGTTTGGTTACTGCCGGAAAACTCCCGGCAAACACCGTAGCCCTTGATCCGGCCGATTTTACGCTGGCAGCAAAGGATACTGTTTCAAAAAACAACAATATCATGAAGGGGACTATCACCCCGAAAATTAAAATTGCCAGCCTTAATAAATATGCGGGTAAAGTAGCGGCGTTGGGTATTAAAATTGCCAATGCCTCAAACCGCGAGGTAAATACCGATATGAACAAGGCTATTATCTACTTCAGCGTTGAAGACCTGATTGATGCCATCACGCCTAAAACTAATATGATAGATAATACCAAATGGCAGATCTACCACCGCGGCGATGGGGTAACCTTTACCGTAAATGGCGATGGCAGTGTACTGGCAACCGGCGGCAACTGGGGTCAGCAAGGTATTGTGCAGGCTATTGAAGTACGTGCCAACAAAAAATATAAAATTGACATGAACGTTGCAGGCTCGGGTGCCACCGATTGCTGGTTTGAGGTATACGTAGGCAAAGGCGTACCATCCGAAGCAAGTGATTATGCCGATGGCGGTACACGTATAGCTTTAAATACCTGGAATGGCTGCGGTAAATCGCCATTTAACGCATTATTGTCATCGCTATCATGCGCAGGCAGCGGCAATGTGGTTTCGTTCCCTACAGCGGGTACGGTTTATGTACTTATCCGTTCGGGCGGTTCAAGCCTGGGCACAAGCGGTATCAAACTCACTAATATCGATTTTAGAAGGGTGAACTGATCTGCATAAAGATTTACAAACCGATTCTCAATGATAAATTGAGATTTAGTTGAATAGTATACTTATACTATGAGGCGCCCTGGGGTGAGATCCGGGGCGCTATTTTTTTGCAATAAAAACGGGATAAAATACCGTGTTTTAACGGGTTGTATTTACCATAGGAATTGTGTTAATTAGTTGAAAATAAATAACCTAAACGCCATGGAAATTACGCAATTAGATCAGGCCGGCCTTAACCTCATCAAACAGTTTGAAGGTTGCATTTTACACCCTTATCTGGATCAGGTAGGCATCCCTACTATTGGTTTCGGCCAAACCTATTATCCGGCAACCGGCAAAAAAGTTACCATGCAGGATCCGGCCATAACCCAACAACAGGCCGATGATATGTTTTTGGTGATGCTGAAACCTTACGAGCTGGCTGTTTACTCAACAACCCGCGATGATATCACCCAAAATAACTTCAACGCCCTGGTTAGCTTAACATACAACATAGGCACAGCAGGTTATAAAACCTCGACAGTGCATAGATTGGTAAATGAAGGTATTTCAGACGAGCGGCTGCAGGCTGCATTCCTGATGTGGAACAAAGCAGGGGGGAAAGTGAACCAGGGTTTGGTGAACAGGAGGAAGAAGGAGTACCAGGTTTATATATCCTGAGGTAATTTAGCCTGAATTTTAATTATTATTTTAGCTGCTCATATTTAAAAAATGAAGCAGCTATACATTGCAATCACATTACTCCTTACCACAGCCACTACTTTACAAGCCCAAACCAAACCTATAGATAGTTTTACCGACGGCAAATACGTAACCGTTAACGGTGCCAAGCTATGGGTGGTAACTGTTGGCGAAGGCGATCCGATCATATTCATTGCCGGTGGTCCGGGTGGTACGCATGTGGGTTTACGCAGTTTTGATTCGCTGGCTAATAATCACCACCAGTTAATTTATTTTGATGCGCTTGGCCGCGGTAAGTCCGATTCTGCTAAAAACGTTACCGAGTATAGTTTGGCTCGCGATATTGATGATGTTGAGGGTTTGCGTGTAGCTTTAAAGCTGGATAAGATCACCGTTTTAGGCCATTCGTACGGCGGTGTGGTAGCCCAGGGGTATGCCATTAAATATCCGGCACATTTAAGCCATTTAATACTGGCCGATACCTTTCACAGTTTTGTAATGTGGCAGGAAAACGATGATAACTCCAACCACGAAATAAAAACCAACTACCCCGAGGTTTGGGAGCGATTGATGAAGATCAGGAACGAGGGCGCGGTATCAAGCGATTTGGAGCACCAGGCTATTTATGGCGAAGTACCTTATGGTTTTTTATACGCCTATAATCCGGCCCATTTCGAACCAAAGGCAGGTCCGCGCCGCCACTACCCAAATCCGCATCAAAGTGAGGTTTACTACCAGATGGTAGGTAAAGACGGTGATTTTATTGTTGGCAGTGACATTGGTAATTTTGACTATCGTAAGCAATTAAAAGATTTGAAAATGCCTATCCTGATAGTAACAGGCCGGTTTGACAGGGTGGCCGTGCCATGGATGGCTGTTAAATACAAAGAGTACTGCCCGCAGGCGCAGTTTGTAATATTTGAAAAATCGGGCCATAATCCGCAGGTTGAAGAGCCGGAGAAAGAATTTGCTTTGATCAATGATTTTTTAGCAAGGTAATATTGGCTTTATTATTGTAAAAGCCTTATTACGATGTTAAAATCAGCAACAAAAGGTTAATATTTCATTATACCCTGCCGCCGCTCAGAAGCTATTTTTAGCTGCACAAGTATCATCCTGTACTTGGCGGCTAAAAATATCCTGATGAAATCTAAATTTACCTCTGCCTTATTAATTGCGGCCTGCTGCTTGTTCACGCATTTTTCCGGTGCACAGGTATCGTCCAAAAAAGATGTCATGAAGCTTAACGCACAGGAATACCTGGAGTATAAAGGCGTTAACGTAATGCTTGCGCACGATTTTTACCCCGAAGGACACCAGGGCGGGGTAGGGGTGATCCAGAACGGACAGCGTGTAGCCACCAATGGTGATATCAGGTTGGAGCCAACGCCGGGCCAATGGTCGCCCATACCCAAGGTGGGTAAGCGGGTGGTAAATAAGGCTACCGGCGAGGTAAGTGTGCGCATGGAGTTTCCGAACCCGGATATGAACCGCCACGGCTTCAATCCTATCATTTATCCCGATTTAAATTTTGCATATAACATCCGGGTAATCCCATCCGGAAAAGCGTTTAAAATTATTGTTGATCTGGATAAGCCGCTGCCTGATAGCTGGATAGGTAAGGTAGGTTTTAATATTGAATTGTACCCCGGGATTTTGTTTGGCCGATCATATTATATGGACAGGCAGTTCGGGATTTTCCCGCAGCAAGCTAACGGGCAAACCTATACCGATGCCGATGGTGAAACACAGGTAAAGCCAATGGCCGAAGGTAAAACGCTAACGATAGTTCCTGAGGCCGCCCGGCAGAGAATGAGTATAGAAAACCTCGCCGCCGGTAATTTGCAATTGCTGGATGGCCGGGCAAAGCACAATAACGGTTGGTTTGTAGTTAGATCACTGATAGCTAAAGGTACCTCGAAAAACGCTGTAGTATGGCTGGTAACACCAAATGCTTTAGAGGGCTGGCATTCGGAGCCCGTGGTGCAGGTATCGCAGGTGGGATATCATCCGGCGCAGCAAAAAATTGCCGTTATCGAACTTGATAAAAATGATAAAAAGATATTGCCGGTATCCTTGCTGCGCATTGGTGAAAAAGGCGGATTTGAAACGGCATTAACGGCCAATGCCACCAATTGGGGCGACTTTTTAAGATATCATTACCTGCAGTTTGATTTTACAAAAATTACCCGCCCCGGGATGTATGTTGTAAAATATGGTAACCACCAGACTGAACCTTTCCAGATTAGCGCCGATGTGTTTAAAAATGATGTGTGGCAGCCAACTTTATCCTACTTTTTGCCCATACAGATGTGCCACATGCGGGTTAACGAAAAATACCGGGTATGGCATGGCTTGTGTCATATGGATGATGCACGCATGGCACCTATCGATTCAAACCATTTTGACGGCTACATCCAGGGGCATAGTACCCTCAATAAATACAAACCGGGCGATAATGTGCCCTTTTTGGATCGTGGAGCCTGGCATGATGCGGGCGACTTCGACCTGAGGGTTGAATCGCAGGCCGAAACCGTGCATGGCCTTACACTGGCTTACGAGGCTTTTGATGTAAAATATGATAATACCACCATCGATCAAAAAAATCATATCGTAGAAATCCATCGGCCCGACGGAAAGCCCGATATGTTGCAACAGATAGAACATGGCTTGCTGGCCATAACCGGCGGCTACCAGGCTATGGGGCGTTTTTATCGTGGGGTTATTGAACCAACTATACGCCAATACACCATTTTGGGCGATGCCGCCAATATTACCGATAACAAGCCTTTTGTAACCAACGCAGCTAATATCAACCCGATATTGAAAACACCTGCAGCGGCCGACGACCGTTGGGTATTTACAGAAGATAATCCCGGCCGATCTCTGGAAACTGCAGCAGCGCTTGCCGCCGCCAGCCGGGTGATGAAAGGTTACAACGATACCCTGGCAACCCAATGCCTGCAAATTGCACAGGGAGTTTGGAAAAACACGCCCGATCAAAATTTACGGCATCGGGTGGAACTGGCCGTCGAGCTGCTCATCACCACAAAAGACAAAATCTATGCAGACTACCTGGTAAACAATACCGATGCCATAGCTAAAAGTATAGATAACACAGGTTGGTTAGTTGGCCGTACTATGCCGCTTATTCCCGATGCAAATTATCACACTAAAATTACCGAAGCCGTTAAAAAGCTGTATGCCAAAATACAGGAGCAAGGCACCAAAACGCCATATGGTGTTCCATACGAACCTAATATTTGGGGAGCAGGCTGGGGCATCCAGAATTTTGGTTACCGGCAGTATTTTCTGTACGCCGCATTTCCAACAGTGTTTAGCGATACGTACATGTTGCATGCTATTGATTTTGTATTGGGCTGCCACCCGGGTTCAAACACCTCGTCGTTTGTATCGGGCGTGGGTGCGCACTCTATGACCACGGCTTACGGTTTTAACAGGGCCGACAGATCGTACATTCCCGGTGGCATCACTTCTGGTACGGCGCTCATTCGCCCCGATTTTCCTGAACTGCTTGACTGGCCCTACCTGTGGCAGCAGGGCGAGTATGTTTTGGGCGGCGGTACTACAGATTACCTGTTTTTAGTTTTGGCCGCCGATCATGTTTTAAATAAAAAGTAAAATCATGATTTTGAAGATCACTTTGCTTTCTGTTTTAATGGGCGCGGCTGTTATAACGTCGGCACAAAGCAACCGTACAGAAAAGCTGAAGATAGCTCATGAAATGCAAACATCCATGGTTGATGAGTTGCTTAAACCCTGGTATCCAGCCGCCATTGATACTACAGACGGAGGTTTTCTGAGTGCATTTACCTACGATTTTAAGCCAGCCGATAACCAGGATAAAATGATTGTAACCCAGGCCAGGCACGTATGGAGCAACAGTAAAGCAGCCGAACTTTTTCCACAAAAAAAATATTATTTACAAGGTGCACGGCATGGCTTTGAATTTTTAAGAGACAAGCTTTGGGACAAGCACTACGGAGGCTTTTACACATTTACAGATAAGCGGGGTAACCCAAAGCAAGGTGGCTTCGCACCTAAAGAGGCTTACGGTAATTCGTTTGCTATTTATGCTTTGGCAGCTTATTACCAGGCCTCCGGAGATACCAGTGCACTTAGCTTAGCCAAACAATGTTTCTGGTGGCTGGAAAAACACGCGCATGATTCGCTTTACAAAGGTTATTACCAACACATGCAAATTGACGGCAAACCGATAGTGCGCGATTCGACGATAAAATCAACTGCCGAAACGGGGTATAAAGATCAAAACTCATCCATCCACTTGCTCGAGGCTTTTACCGAGTTATATGGCGTATGGCCCGATAAACTGCTCAAAACCCGCCTTGCCGAAATGCTGCTGCTGGTACGTGATAAAATTACCAATGCCAACGGCAACCTCGTTCTGTTTTTTGAACCCGATTGGACGCCCGTTTCCTTCCGCGATTCGAGCGTGGCTGTTTATAAAAAGCACCATAGCCTGGATCATATCTCGTACGGGCATAATGTTGAAACAGCTTACCTCATGCTCGAAGCTTCACACGTTTTAGGTTGGGAGGCCGACAGCAAAACATTACAAACCGGCAAAAAAATGGTAGACGATGCCCTTGACCATGGCTGGGATTATAACACCGGTGGTTTTTATGATGAGGGGTATTATTTTAAAGATAAACCCGGCGTAACCATAACCGAAGATACCAAAAACTGGTGGGCCCAGGCCGAAGGCCTCAATACCCTGCTCATCATGGCAGCCCGTTATCTGAAAGATAAGCATCAATATTTCAATAAATTTAAAATTCTGTGGCAATACACCGAAACTTACCTTATTGACCATGAGCATGGCGACTGGTACCCAGGCGGTTTGGACAAACAACCCCAATACAAAACAGCCCTCAAAGGACAGATCTGGAAGGGTACCTACCATACATTCCGGGCACTGTTTAATTGTGTTACACAACTCGATCCCGATAAAATGCCACCATCAGCACCCAGACAGGTAAAGCTGGCTAAAGCTACCGGGACATTAAAGTGGCTGCCATCAACAGATAATAAAACGTTGTTGGGTTATAACGTTTACAGCGATGGTAAACGGATAGGATTTACACCGCTTACTTATTTTGTAATAGAAAAAAATGCAGTAAAAGCAGGAAAGCTAACTGTGAGGGCGGTAGATTTTGCCGGAAACCAATCAATTAAAAGTAAAGCTTTTTAAGGCATAAGCGCGCAAGGACGCTGAGGCGCAAAAAAGGGTTTGTGTCTGAAAGTCTATAAGTAAAATTGTATAATATATTTTCAATAATTATTGAAAATTCAATAAAGTTAGTATTTTTGCTCATCATGAACATTCAATCAATTATCCGTTTAGCAGGTTTTGCCCAAATTGCATTGGTGTTGGGCAGTTTTGCTATCCCCGGTATTCTTAACTGGCGGGGCGAGCTGGTTAAGGTACAAATCCTTATCCGGCAAATGTTTTGGACTTATGCTGCTTATATACTGGTGATTAACCTGTGCTTTGGCCTGGTTTCGGCGCTTTGTTACAACACCTTGGTTAACGGCTCGTTGTTGGCCATGTTACTTTGCGGTTTTATTGCCGTTTATTGGATCTCGAGGGTGCTGATCCAGTTTTTTTACTTTGATAGGGGAGGCTTTCCTATGGGGATCTGGCCTAAATTGTGTGAGGCGGTTTTGGTTATGCTTTTTGTTTTTCTGGGTGTTGTTTACAGTTGGGCGGCATATATAAACTATCTTCAAAACTGATTTATGCAAAATACGCTGGTTCATATTATTTATTTCGCCTTTATTAACCTGGCTTTGATACTGTTAGGTTATGTGATTGTAAAACGGAGTTTGGTTTGGTCTGCGTGGTTTTCATTATTGCCGGCTATCCTTGCAGTATACATCATTTTTAACCACGAACACCCTGTACTAAAAATGCTTGGCATCATAGCAACAACTTTTACGGTAATGAAAGTGATTACTGCTACGGTTGATTACAGTGGAAAAAAGGCAAAACCCAAATTTGTGCCCTGGCTGGCATTCGCAGCAGGCTGGGCAGGTATGCGTGCGCAGCCGTTTGAAACATTGGGCAGCCCCGCTTTGCCAAATGCCTGGCACATGATAAGGTTTGGCATCAGCAGGGTAGTTGCGGGTTTGTTGCTTATTGCATTAGCTCACGGTATTGTTGCCTTGCATTTAGATAGCGGCTTAACCTACGTTTTAGTAAGCCCCGTTTTGCTGGTGGCCTTAAGCCTCATCCTGCATTTTGGTTTATTGAGCATTGGGGCCGGGCAATGGCGGCTGATGGGTGTTAATACCTATTATATTTTCAGGCAGCCCGCCAAAGCCATGAGCCTTACCGAGTTTTGGGGCAAGCGATGGAATCTCGCTTTTATCGAAATGACTACGATAGCTATTTTTCGCCCGCTTCGGGTTAAAATAGGGAAAGACGGGGCTTTGGCTGTGGCATTCGTGTTTTCGGGTTTGCTTCATGAACTGGCTTTAAGTGTTCCTGTTAACAGCGGTTACGGTTTACCGTTGTTGTATTTTGCCATTCAGGGTATCGCTTTATTGATTGAAAAATGGCTGCCGGGTTGTAACCTTACGTTTTTAAAACACGCTGTATGGGCAAGGTTATGGGTGTTTTTTTGGCTGATAGTGCCGATGCCGTTATTGTTTCATACACAGTTTATTAAGCAGGTGGTTTGGCCACTTGCGGGATTTTTACACCTGTTTTAATATGCTTTTAAAAAGTGATTACCATCACTTTTTCTCCGTTCTGCCGTCATGGTTTAGGCGCGTCGTTCCCGCCATATTTGTATCATTAAAAGATATCAATCATGGCAACTATAAAAATAAATGCTCCTGAATGGACCGCCGCCAATACCAATACAAGCAGCACCTCTGCAAAAAAAAACAAACAAAGCAACTGGAATAAATTAATGGCTTATGTTGATAGCCAGGCACCTAACCGTACCGGTTGGTTTATGTTTGCGCTATTATCACAAGGTGTGCTTTTTTTACCGATACCAGCTTTACTGCTTTACTACTTCAGCGCGCCAATTATTGTACTGGCCATTACCCTTGTGCTTTTCTTTGCCAATATTATAGCCGGCATGGGCGGCTCAGGCATCCGCACCCTGCTGGGTTTATTTGCCCTTAGCATACTGGTGCATATTACTATGCTGCTGGTGTTTGTTCTGTAATATCGTTTATTTAGCCCCTATTATTTTATATGAAGAGCCGCCGGTGTAGTGCCGGCGGCTTTTTTATTGCGGATATTTAAGTATGAAAAGCTGTGTTTATACAAGTTTGAGGGGTTAGGCACGCAAAGACGCTTAGGCGCAAAGTTTTTTTGTGGATTGCCCAATAGTGCGTGCTTATTTCCGGGAAGCATAGCTTCATTTCATCTCAATATCCGAGATCCACTGCTCAGTAACCCCAAATTGCTCATTTGGTTTATCGGCAGCAATAATCACCAAAGTACCTCCCTGCATAATTTCCTGCTGTGAAAGCCAGTTGCGGTTTAGCTTTTTACCGTTCAGCGTTACCGATTGGATATACTTCCGTCCCTCAACGTAATTTGGTACGCTGATATTAAAAGTTTTACCCCCGGGCCATGTAAACGTTACCTGTTTAAACAAAGGTACATTGAGGTAATAAACCGGCCAGCCCACACAAGCCGGCGAAATACCCGTTGCAGCAAAAACAAACCAGGCCGACATGGCACCGGCATCATCATCCATGGTGCGCACATAAGTATCGGGTTTGTTTTGATAAATTACATCAACAAAAGGATCGATGCCACGGCTATTATCATTAAAATAATATTGTATAACGGTATCTACAGCATATTTGTGCACCATGGCCTGCGATTTCCAGGGTTGTGCCGAGGCATTGTACATGTACGGCACCTGGATATCAGGCTCGTTGGCGTGGTTGTAATAATCGTTATCAAAAAAACGGTCGAGCTGGCTGATGTATTCTTTATCGCCGCCTATGAGTTTGGTAAGGCCTTTGATATCAAAAGGTACAAACCAGCGGTACTGCCATATCGTACCCTGGTAAAGGCCGCGAGCGGATACCCGGTCTACATCATTTTTGGTTAAGTCTTTAAAATCTTTGTTCCAGTAAGTTTTGTAGCCCAAGGCTTTTTGTTTATACTGATCTGCCAGTTCGGCTTTGCCCATGATACTCAAAACTTGTGAAAACGCCCAGGTGTCATAGCTCGATTCCAATGCCTTATCAGGATGCGAAAAATCAAGCTTATCCACATCTGCCTTCAACGAATCGGTAATACCGGCAAATTCAACCGGGTAACCTTTGCGGTAAGCATCCAGCAATACAACAATAGCATGCTCGGTTCGTACGGTGTTTGATGGTTCGTGTTTGGTAGCATAATCCTTTTTACCAAAACGGTATAAATTAGCTATGGATGTTGTTATAGCCTTGTATCTGTCGGGATATAAAATGGATAAAAGTGGTAATTGCGTGCGATAGTTATCCCAGATGGCCCAGCCATTATAAACGCTGTCCCTGGTTTTCTGCAGGCTGCCATCGGTAGCCCGGTAGCTGCCATCCTTTTCTGAAACCACATAAGGCGATTGTACGGTGCGGTACAGCATCGAATAAAAAAGCTTTTCGCGCTCTGGATTGCCTTTCACTTTTATCCGGTTCAATACACTATTCCATGCTGCGCGGCTTTGGGCTTTTAACTGTTCAGGTGCCTGCCCGGCAAGCGAAGTTTTAGCATGGGCAACATCAACCGATGATACAGCAACGTTTACCTGTACCTGCTGCTGGTTACCGGCAATAGCGGCCGTTAATTTATGCTCGTCGCCCGGAACAAAGGTTACAGGCTGGTTAAATTTAATACAATAATATACACGGTAAGTACCCACATTACAGGTAGTGCGCGAATCTACCCAACCGGTAATTTCATTATTGCCCAAAGTGTGTTCTTCGGCAACAAAACGATTGGCAAGGGTATGACTTAAATCGATATAAAAACCTTTTTTTCCTTGCGGAAAGGTATAACTTTCGATACCTGAGTTTTGATCAACAACTATTTTAACCGAGATGTGGTTATCAAAAGCCACATTATAATAACCTGGTCCGGCGCTCTCGGTAGCTTTATTTAAAACGCAGGCCCTGGCATCATCGCCTAAAAATGGTTTAATGAGGATATTACCACCACTGCCCTGGCAGCCCACACCCTCAAAACGGTTATGCGTAAAACCCAAAAACACTTTAGCTTTATGCTCATAGCCCATGTGCAGGTTGGGGTAAGTTTGCGGGCCTATGCTTAACATACTAAACGGGGATGAAGCCGCAGGCGACATTTGCCCATGATCGCCGGATGAACCGGCGAATACGTTCACTTTATCGGCAGGCGTTTCGGCAGCCTGTTTTTTTGTTTGTGCCGATAAGTTGATTGGTGAAGTAAATGAAAAGAAAACAGAAAGAGCGATGAATACTTTTTTCATTGCAGCTATGATAAAAAAAGGAGGGGTTTAGCCCCTCCTTTTCAATGTAACATCAATTATTAATAACCCGGGTTTTGATACATTTTAACGGGATCAAGTTTAGTCTCGTCAAAAGGTATTGGGAAATAACGGTCTTTAGTACCAAAGTTTGACAGTTTGGCCAAACCAAAATCGGTTTGTTTTTTTGCTTTAAAGTAAGCTACCAGTTCGTCGGTGGTAAAGGTACGTGTTAAATCAAACCAGCGGTGGTGCTCAAAAGCAAGCTCCACACGGCGCTCGTGCAAAATAGCCAGCTTAAGGGTTGGATATTTGGTTGCATAATCGCTGTTGGTCATTGATACAGCATAAGTTGGCATGCCGGCACGGGTACGTACCTGGTCGAGGAAGCCAATGGCTGTAGCAGCATCGCCTAAGTAGTTGTTAACCTCGGCTAATGACAGGATCACATCAGCATAACGCATCAAAATCCAATCATTACCGCCGTAACCGTTAATACCTGCTTTATCGCTCGCATCTCTGAATTTGGTAACAAACCAATCTTTCACAATAGGATCATTAGCATATTTCACAGAGAAATCCATACGCGGGTCGCCGGTTTCATATTCATTAATCAAATCGTGTGTAACGTTGTAGCCAACGCCCGTAGATACTTTTTTCGAGTTAACGGTTTCGCCTTTAGCCTGGAAATTGCCCGCTATTGATGAATAGTAGGTTTGATCGCCCTGGAT